>CALGUD010000142.1 GCA_937901915.1 uncultured Flavobacteriaceae bacterium | reverse complement strand
CTTGTAAAGGCCACTCGTTATAATGGTAAGTTCACAGATTTAATTGATAAAGAAGTTACTATTCAGGTTTTTGACGACGGTAAGCATGATTAAAAATAAAGCTCAGGTGTTTACAGTAGTTGTAAACACCTGAGCTAATTAACTCAACAATAATGAGCGATACGTTAAAAGTTCCAACTATGGCAGAAATGATGGCTCAGGGAAAACAACCTGAGGTATTGTTCTGGGTTGGTTGTGCCGGTAGTTTTGATGACAGGGCTAAAAAAATAACCAAAGCTTTTGTAAAGTTGCTCAATAATGCAGGTGTGGAGTTTGCAGTACTAGGTGCTGAAGAAAGTTGTACAGGAGACCCTGCCAAACGCGCAGGAAATGAGTTTCTATTTCAGATGCAGGCCTTTACTAATATTGAAGTTTTGAACGGATATGAAGTAAGAAAAATTGTTACCACGTGCCCGCATTGTTTTAATACAATTAAAAATGAATACCCTTCATTAGGTGGTACATACGAAGTAATGCATCACACTCAATTTTTAAAATCACTTATAGACGAAGGAAAATTAAAAGTTGAAGGCGGCCAATTTAAAGGAAAACGAATTACATTTCATGATCCTTGTTATCTGGGCAGGGCGAATAATATTTTTGAAGCCCCCCGTGAGCTCATAGAAAAATTAGATGCCGAGCTTGTTGAAATGAAGAAATGTAGAAAAAAGGGTATGTGTTGTGGTGCCGGAGGTGCACAAATGTTTAAAGAACCGGAAAAAGGAGATAAAGATGTGAATGTTGAACGAACTGAACAGGCTTTGGAAACTTCCCCAAATTTTATTGCAACAGGCTGTCTGTTTTGCAATACAATGATGACCGATGGTGTTAAGCATCAAAATAAAGAGAAAGAAGTACAAGTTATAGATATTGCAGAACTGATAGCGAACGCAAAAGATTTATAATTTAAAATAATAATTAAAACCCCGAAAAATGTTGGTAGAGTTTAATGATTTGCCCGATACCTCGAGAGTATGGATTTACCAGGCTGACAGGAGTTTAACAGAGAATGAAATTTCAGAAATTAAACAAAAACTGGAAGCTTTTCTTGAACTATGGACTGTGCACGGAAGCACGTTAGAAGCTTCTTACGAAATAAGATACAAAAGATTTATTGTTATTGCCTTAAATCAGGAATTACAAGCTGCATCCGGTTGTTCCATCGATGCATCAGTGAACTTCATTCAACAGCTTGAAAAAGAATACAATATTGAATTGTTAGACAAAATGAATGTATCATACCGACAAGGTGATTTTATTGCATATAAACCCTTGTTGGATTTTAAGAAAATGGCAAAACAAAATGCTGTTTCTCAAAACACTATTGTTTTTAACAATTTGGTTACCAATAAATATGAATACATTAATTATTGGGAAGTTCCTGCAAGAGACAGTTGGCATGCACGATTTGTGAACTGATATTTAAAACCATAAAAATTTATTAAAAATCTAATCTAATGTCTTTTAAATCATATCTTGGCATTGTTTTGGAATTTCATTTATAAAAATTCATGCGGATAACCACTATTTTTTTACTATTTCTTATCTCTGCGACTTTTGTTAGTGCACAGCATACAGATCCGCTCATTACTACGGATTCGCTACACCAGGAATATTGGGTAAGCAGAACGTATAATTCATTTACATTGCGCGATAAAATTGGCCAGTTATTTATGGTAGATGTACCGGTTGGTCAGAATCAGGCAAAAATCGATGAGCTTAAAAAGCTTATTGAAGAGTATAAAGTAGGAGGGGTGATCTTTTTTAAAGGAGAACCTGCAAGACAAGTAAAACTTACTAATGAACTTCAGGCAATATCAAAAATACCACTTATGGTGGGTATTGATGGTGAATGGGGGCTGGCAATGCGACTGGATTCTACTTTTGCATATCCATGGAATATGACCCTGGGAGCGGTAAAAAATAATAAACTCATTGAAGAAGTAGGTTTTCAGATTGGAAATCATGCTAAAAGAATGGGTATTCATATAAATTTCGCACCCGATATAGACATAAATAATAACCCGAAAAACCCGATTATAGGAAACAGGTCTTTTGGTGAAGACAGGGAAAATGTGGCCGAGAAGGGAATAGCTTTTACAAAAGGGATGCAAAACGCAGGGATACTCGCCTGTGGAAAACATTTCCCCGGACATGGTGATACCGATACCGATTCACATAAAGCACTACCAACAATCCCTTTTTCTTATAACCGTTTGGATTCACTGGAATTTTATCCGTTTAAGCGAGCAATCAATGAGAATATAGCAAGTATAATGATAGCTCATTTACATGTTCCTGCTCTTGAACCCAGAAGTGGTTATCCTTCTTCAATATCAAAAAACATAGTAACAAATATTTTAAAAGATAGATTAAATTTTAAAGGGTTAATTATTACCGATGCACTAAACATGAAAGGTGCTTCTGATTTTACGGCTCCGGGCGATATAGACCTTGAAGCTTTTTTGGCAGGCAATGACATATTACTTTTCCCTCAAGATGTGCCAAAAGCAATACAAAAAATAGAGCAGGCATATTATAAGGGTGTCATTACCGAAGAACGTTTGCAGCATTCGGTAAAAAAAATACTTAAAGCCAAATATAAAGTGGGTTTAAATAACTTTGAACCAATACCTACTGATAATTTATATGAAGACTTAAATACGCTTCAGGATAGGCTTCTTAACGAAGAGGTTGTTGAAAATTCCATAACTGTAGTGAAAAATGATTTGGATCTGGTGCCTATTAGAAACCTGGATATAAAACAAATAGCATATGTTAAGTTGGGAGATGACAGCGGAAGTGATTTTTTAAGAATGCTTAAAAAATATACTCAGGTAAATGAAATCTCCGGTTCAACCCTGGATACGTTATTAACGAATCTTGAACCGTATAATTTAGTGATCGTAGGATATCACAAATCCAATGCGAATCCTTGGAAAGATCACAGTTTTACTGATAAGGAATTGGTTTGGTTATATGAACTGGCAAGGAGAAAAAATATTATTCTTGATGTTTTTGCAAAACCGTATTCTTTATTAAATATTCAAACAGTAAAAAATATTGAAACTATAGTTGTCAGTTACCAGAACAGTAAAGTAGCTCAGGAAAAATCTGCACAGGTTATTTTTGGAGCATTGGAAGCTAAGGGTATTCTTCCTGTAACTGCAAATGCTGATATACCTGTAAATACAGGTCTTCTCACACCAGCAATTTCAAGATTAAGTTATGGTATTCCTGAAAGTGTAGGCCTTGATTCTGATATTTTAAACAAAATAGATTCTTTAGCCAAGTTGACGATAGACAAAATTATGGCTCCCGGAATGCAAATCTTAGTTGCTAGGAAAGGGAAAGTGGTTTACAGTAAGAATTTTGGCAGGTTTAGGTACTTTTCCGGTAAAAAGATTGAGGATGACGATATTTATGACCTCGCTTCAATGACCAAAATATTGGCTACTTTACCAACTATTATGAAATTAGAAGAGGAGCGGAAAATACATATTCATTCAACCCTTGGAGAAATGATCCCAAGTTTAAAAAATACCAATAAATCGAATATCACTTTATTAGATATGCTTTCTCATTATGCACGTTTGAAACCCTGGGTGCCTTTTTATCTTAGCACGTTAGATAGTACAGGTAAACCGGATACCAAATACTACAGGGATTCATTGCAGGGTGTTTATAATATTAAGGTAACCAACAACCTGTATTTGCGTGAGGATTATAAAGATTCAATTTATAAAATAATAGCTGATAGTGATTTATTGAAAAGAAGGAGTTACAGGTATAGTGATCTTCCGTACTTTTTCCTGAAGCAGTTTATTGAAGAAACGTATGATAAATCATTAGCTGAAATTACACAGGAGCAGCTTTACAAGTCATTAGGGACAAATTACACAACCTTTAATCCTCTTGAGAAATTCAGTAAAGGAAAAATAACGCCATCGGAAGTTGATACATATTTTAGAAGGGAAACAGTTCAGGGTTATGTGCATGATATGGCAGCAGCCATGTTAGGTGGAGTTGGCGGACATGCAGGATTATTCAGTAATGCTAATGATGTGGCTAAGATAATGCAAATGTATCTTCAGAAAGGAAATTATGGAGGTAAACGATATTTTAATCCTGAAACTGTAGATAAATTCAATACCTGTTATTTTTGTCAAAACAATAACAGAAGGGGAATAGGCTTCGATAAACCGCAGTTAGGGAATGTTGGGCCCACCTGTGGCTGTGTATCAATGACCAGTTTTGGTCATAGCGGATTTACAGGAACATATACATGGGCAGATCCTGAACATGAAATAGTATATGTTTTCCTGTCCAACCGAACGTATCCTACAATGAATAACAATAAACTTATTGCTCAAGCAATTCGTACCGATATTCAACAGCTTATTTATGATGCAATATTTTATTGATTTATTTTACCGATAGATTCATAGATTTCAAATTTTGATATTATAATTTGCTTTGTTGATTTATTACGAAGTTGTATTTTTAATCTTCCGGTTAATTTTTTATTTGAGAAGGTAATTATATAGCATTAAATCCGACTAATAGTTTTTAAAACAGTTAAATGAAAATAGCCATTGTATGTTATCCGACATTTGGGGGTAGCGGAGTTGTAGCGACAGAGTTAGGTATTGCACTAGCAAACAGAGGTCACGAGATACATTTTATTACATATAAGCAACCAGTGAGATTGGCATTATTAACCGGTAAGATTCATTATCATGAAGTTCATGTTCCCGAATATCCGCTTTTTCACTACCAGCCTTATGAATTGGCATTGTCCAGCAAATTGGTGGACATGGTTAAACTTTATAAAATAGAATTGTTACATGTACATTATGCCATTCCGCATGCGTATGCAGGATATATGGCTAAGAAAATGCTTCAGCAAATAGGGATTAGTATCCCAATGGTAACTACTTTGCACGGTACAGATATTACCCTGGTTGGTAATCACCCGTTTTATAAACCTGCAGTTACTTTTAGTATTAATAAATCTGATGTTGTAACTTCAGTATCTCAGAGTTTAAAAGAAGATACCTTAAGGCTTTTTAATATAAAAAGAGAAATAACGGTAATCCCTAATTTTATAGATTCTTCTAAATACGACCATAAATTTACCGATTGTCAAAGGGAAATGATGGCAAATGAAAATGAGAAAATTATTACCCATATAAGCAATTTCAGAGAGGTAAAGAGAATACCGGATGTTATAAAGATATTTCACAAAGTTCAGCAACAACTTCCGGCAAAACTAATAATGGTTGGCGAAGGGCCTGAAAAGGAATATGCCGAATATTTATGTAATGATTTAGGCATTACCGACAAAGTTTTGTTTTTAGGAAACAGTAGTGAAATAGATAAAATTTTATGTTTTTCCGACCTGTTCTTACTTCCTTCAAAAACAGAAAGTTTTGGCCTGGCCGCTTTAGAAGCTATGATAAATGGAGTGCCTGTAATATCCAGTAATACCGGGGGAATACCCGAAGTAAATATACAAGGCGTTACGGGATATTTAAGTGATGTTGGTGATATAGACGAAATGTCGGAGAATGCAATAAAAATATTATCAGACCCCTTGACCCATAAAAAGTTTAAAGAAAGTGCCAGGGCAGAAGCCCTGAAATTTGATATACAAAATGTCGTCCCGTTATATGAAGCCATGTATCAAAAGGCGTTTGCAATGGCCTAATTTTTTTTTAAGGTTTTAAATTCAACTATTTTTGTTTACAATCCGTATACTAATTAATTAACCAAAATATATAATCAATGAAACATAATGTATTTACAGGAGCTTTAATACTTCTATTTTTATCCACTTTTAATGGTATTGCCCAAACTGAACTCACTCAGAAAGAACGTGAAAAAGCAATTACTTACCTTGAAAAAACAAAATCAGATCTACACTCAGCTGTAAATGGACTCACAGAAGCACAGTTAAACTTTAAAGCAACTCCGGAATCGTGGTCGGCTGCACAATGTGTAGAACATATAGCAAAAACGGAAAATGCTCTTTTTGGGATTGTTGATATGGCTCTACAGTCTGAACCTGATCCATCTTTACGTAATGAAGTTAAAATGGCTGATGATGAAGTGATTAACTTAATAACAGACAGAAGTTCTAAAGCTCAGGCAAGGGAAGACCTACAGCCCAAAAACGAATTTGGCTCTGTTGAAGCTTCTTTGAAAGCATTTGATGAAAGCCGGGCCAGTAATATTGAGTTTGTTAAGACAACTAAGGAAGACCTTAGAAACCGCTATTTTGATTTTCCATTTGGTAAATTTGATATCTATCAGGTAGTTTTATTTTTATCCGGACATACCGAAAGACATACTAAACAAATAGCAGAAATTAAGGAAAACAGTGATTTTCCTCAATAAATAAGTTAGGCCCCGTTAAATCCGGGGCCTTTTTATCTAAATTTACATCTCATTTAGAAATAAGAATATATTAGATAATTTTCAATTCGGAAAAACTATTTATCGCATACTGTGGTAAGAAATTATTTTCTACAGAATTAGTTTCACAAAAATGGATATTTTTTCCATTATTGTTTAATCCAATGGTCATCCAGCCTCTGGCATTTGGGGTAACAAAATCTTTTTTGATATTATCTGCAATATAAGTGTAGTGATCCTTGTTAAAAAAAGTTTCAATAGCTTTATAATTTAAAGGATTTGGTTTTTCTGTACCGATTTCTTCAGATATGATAATTTTATCAATCCAGTTTGAAATTCCCAGACTCTTAATCTTATTAAGTTGCGTTATTTTTCGCCCGTCCGTAATGATAGCTATTTTACCCTTATTTTCTTTTATCTCTTTAAAAATATCAATAACATTGTCAAAAGGTTTAATATTAGGAATGTGAGTTCTGTAATCGTTTAGAAGTGAAGTTTTGTCTATTTGGTATTTTTGAGATAAATAATGGAATACATCTTCTTTGCTTTTATATAATGAATACATTTTATTAAAAACTTCGATTTTATTACCCTTATCCAATTTTTCAGAGATAAAATGGAATGCAGATATTAAGTAATCTACTTCATTATATAAAGTATCATCCAGATCGAAAACTATTACGGTGTTTTTATTAACTGATATGGTCATGAACTAATATTTCGTCATCGTATCTGAGCATGAGTAAATTATTTTCCCAGCAGTCAAAATTTTCTTTTATTTCTTTATTTAAAAGATATTCCTCAATGATCCATTTTGCATAATTTGCCCCAGCTAAATATGAAAGAGGGTATCCACCACCAAATCTTGGGTTTATTTCTATACCAACAATGCGGTTATTGTCTTTGTGTTTAAAAAATTGTACCGTAAGGCATCCTCTGGCACCATCAATAAAATTCATTTTTTCTTTTATAAATTCTTGAAGAATATTTTTTTCGGTTTTACTTTTACTGACTTCTCCATCTCTTACTTCAATTCTTTTACGAGGAACAACACACTTCAGCTTACTATCTTTAGTATAATAGAGATCACATGTATACTCTTCATAATAGTCTTGATTTAAATATTCAAGGAACATAATTTTTTCATTTTTAAAATATTCGTCAAGAAGGTCACTTTGTTTCGAGATTATAAATGTACCTATACTTCCGCTCCCATCTGAAGGTTTGATGAATAATGGAACAACATAATTATCTTTAGGATATTCCTTTGCAATATTTATCTCTAAGCTAGAGAATAAGTCATGAATTTTTCTTTTATCCCGACACTTTCTTATGAATTCAGCAGATGAAATAACCGACTTTATACCATGTTCTAATAAAATTTTCTCATTTTCGGCCAATAATACCAGTTCAGTATCAATAGTAGGAATTAACAATGTAATATTGTTCTCAACACATATATCTATAAGATTATTAAGATATTGAGGATCCTTCACATGAGGTACTTTATATGCTCCATCTGCAATATGTGCAGCAGCAGACAGTTCAGTATTGAGATCCACACCAAAAACTTTTCCTTTCGGATAAATTTTTTTGAGTTCTTTTTGGAATATTTTGACCAATGAAACTCTTCTGCCTACAGATGTTATTAATATATTCATTTATTTTTTAATATTATTTCATAGAATTTAAACATATTAAATTTTCTTATAACTTAGGTTTATAGCCCGTAAATATCGAAAAATTAAAACAAAAAGATCCTCTTGGTGATAGGAAATTTAACCCGGGTTATCTATATTACGTTAAATTTTTACAATGATTTTAAGTGTCTTAATTCCCATGTATAATGCAGAGAGTTATATAAAAGAATGTTTAAATAGTCTTTTAAATCAGGATCTTAATGTTAACCATTATGAAATAATAGTTGTTAATGACGGTTCAAAAGACAAAAGTTTCGAAATTGTCGAAGAATATGTGAAAATAAATTCAAATATTATATTAATAAATCAACAGAATACAGGAACAGGGGCAGCAAAAAATACCGCAGTTGCACACGCTAAAGGTAAATACATTTATTTCCTGGATTCAGATGATTATATAGCGTACAGTACTTTAGGGTATTTAATACATGTACTTGAGGAGAATGAACTTGACATTCTCGGTTTTAAATCCGTAAAGACTCGCTCTTCAAAACTTAGAGAGTCAAGTGACTTTGATGTAAAAATCCAAACAAAGATAAAGATTGAAAATGGCATTGAATTTTTAGCCGAGCATAAGTATAAACCCGAAGTTTGGTGGTATATCATGAAAAGAGATTTTTTTCTAAACTTAGGTATTAGGTTTTATGACCGGAGATTTGTTCAGGATGCTTATATTACTCCCGAAATTTTTGTGAATGCTAAAAAAGTTTGTTTTTTACCTATTGATGTTCACAGATACAGGTATAACAATGCCTCCATTACTCATATAAAATCTGCAGAGCATGTTCGAAAGCACATGGAAGATCTTATTTTTGCAACACATAAATTGGATCAGTTAATGCACAAAATACCTCATGATGGTTTTTTAAAAAGGCTAAAATGCAGGCAACAAAGTTATGTCTTTTTCTTTCTTATAAGATTTATAAAAACCGATATGACATTTAAAGAATTAAAAGAAATAATTAAAAAATTGAAAACTATTGGTGCATATCCTCTTAACAAATTTATTGGAATAGATTATCATGGTTTTATATATAAAATTCTCGTCTTTATTTTCAACCGGTCATATTTGTTATATCCATTCTTATTTTGTTTAAGGTTATTATGGCGTAGTTCGTTATATCTTAAGCGTAATTAATTTCTATTAGATTATTTCCTGTCAATATTAAGGGCAGCAAAATTGTAGATTCAATTTTTTTAGTTTAAAAGTTACTTGGTTTTGACTTTATTTTGGTTTGAGAGCTTGCACCCTTTTTTTAACCCCCATTCCTCTAATTTTCATATTTGACACAATGATCCTTGGACTTAGATCCAAATTATAACACATGGCTTCTATAAGTTTGTCCAGGTTTATGGATAAGGATATGCGGGATATAATTTTGCAGATCAGTTACATTTAACGAATGTTTAAAAAAAACATATTCAGTTAATTGACCATGTTTTTTATGAATTAAATTTTCTAATGATTTGTCTAGAGGCAGGTATAAGGTTATAGCAGATAGGATTCGGCTTATAAAGCTGGCCTATCCACTAATGAAGTAAATCCGTTTTAAATAGATTACGAACAAAATAAATATGGTTCAACACAAAAAGTTGTGGAGTAACAAAAAATGAGGGAACTTTGAAATAAAAATTTCGATGTCCTCAGATTCACTATTAGCTATAGCCAATTTATTACTTCCCGAAGTACTCGTAACCTATTTTGATTTAACAAAGCACGAGATCAAAGGTCAAGAGCTACACTTTTATTTTACGGAACTAAACAAAGCCCCTGATGGGTATAGCGGTGCCAAGCTTCACTCCAAGGGCTTCTTTCCGGAGGCTACTGTTCAGGATTTTCCCATCCGTGGAAGGAACGTCTTTCTACACATAACACGGCGCAGATGGCTTGATGAAGACACTGGCAAGGCCGTTTCAAGAGATTGGCAATTGGTAGCAAAAGGAACTAGGATCACTAGTGAGTTTGCTACTTTTTTAAAAGAGATCCATCAGTAACAATGCTTCTAGCACCTCGGTTGTAGCCAAGTTTTATGGGGTTAGCCCTAGAAGCCTTCAGAGGCAATACAGGGATCATTTAAGTGATTTTAAAGCCTGGGACCAAAAAGAACATGCCAAAGAGTGGCTCTTGTTTGCCCAAAACTTGGGAAGCCATCTATCCCTTGATGAGACAGCTTTTTCCAATGGTG
Source organism: uncultured Flavobacteriaceae bacterium (assembly GCA_937901915.1). Lineage (GTDB taxonomy): Bacteria > Bacteroidota > Bacteroidia > Flavobacteriales > Flavobacteriaceae > Abyssalbus. The sequence goes on along the minus strand of CALGUD010000142.1, from coordinate 21,128 downwards.
ACCTATACACTATACTGACCAATAAAAAAGCAAAAGGAAAGAAGGGAGCTTTGGTCTCCATGGTCAAGGGGACCAAAGCCGAGACCGTTATAGGTATACTGCAAAAAATTCCTTTAAGACAAAGAAAAAAGGTCAAAGAGATAACCTTGGATATGGCAGGCAATATGGGACTCATTGTTAAAAAATCATTCCCAAACGCCACCTTGGTAATAGACCGTTTTCACGTTCAGAAACTGGCATTGGATGCACTACAGGAAATCAGAATAAAACATAGATGGGAAGCCCTGGATACTGAGAATGATGCCATGGAATACGCTAGAAACAAATCTTTAAAATATACTCCAGAACTGCTCCAAAATGGAGATACACTAAAACAATTACTAGCCAGGAGCAGGTACCTGCTCTATAAATCAAGCAGTAAATGGACTGAGAACCAATCAGAGAGAGCAATGATACTTTTTGAACGCTATCCAGATTTAGAAAAGGCATACAAATTATGCCAAAACCTATCATGGATATTCAACAATACAAAGGACAAAACCTCGGCACTGATCCGTTTGGCAAAATGGGATGAAAAAGTAAGACAGGCAGAATTTAGAAGCTTCAATACAATAGCCAGAACAATGTCAATACATTATATGAACATACTCAACTACTTTGATAACCGGAGCACAAACGCTTCGGCAGAATCCTTTAATGCAAAAATTAAGGCATTTAGGACACAGTTCAGGGGAGTGAGGAACGTAGATTTTTTTCTATTTAGACTAACAACAATTTTTGCATAATATTAAAATCCCACAACTAATTGACTTGATCCTTAAAAATTTTGTTGTGAAAGTTCAATCGGAATAAAATAAAAAAAACTGAGTTTGCCCCCTATAGTCATGATGGAATTTTGAATAGGCTTGAAGAGAATACCATCTGACAAAAAGAAACTTAATTAAAAATGAAAATAATTTTAAAGGATTTGCATCTATTTACCTGTTCTCAAACTACTTTAGGCTATGCTGATCATTTTTAATGCTAAGTTTCTACCAAACTCAGTTTTTATATTTGTAAATATAATGATAAAGGGTGAGTAAGGGTTGATAGTTAGGTGTAAAACAATTACGGGTTAACCGTAATTATCATTAAGAAAGTTTTGGGAAAATAGCTAATTCTAAAAAAGAAAAAAACTGAGTTTGCCCCCCAAAGTCAAAATGGATTTACGAATAGGCTTGAAGAGAGTTTACCATTAGACTTTATATAAGAAACTAAAAAATTATAAGGATTTGCATCTTAAACTTTGTTCTCAAACTAGTTAGGTTATGCGCTTTATTTTTTAGCTTCTCTCAAACTCAGTTTTTTATATGAGTAAAAATAAGCAGAAAAATATTACACACACTACTTAATTTATATAAAATAAGTATGGTAAAACCTTACTTTTCAATTTTTATACAAATCCCCTTTTCCTTGCCTCATATAATAAAGACTCGTCGTCCCCTTCGGCAATATCAAAAAGCTCCTTAATCTGACTCTTTCTTTTCTCTATAGCGCTGAGTGACAGGCCGATATAGTTTGTAAGGTTTTTCGTCTTTACTCCCCTGGACAAATGATAGAGAATTTTTATATTCTTATCATCCAACGTAAAATCATTTTTAATACGTTTTCTAAAATGATTGTTAACTGTAGAACTATAATAAGGAGTACCTGCCATCACCGAGTTAAAAGCAATAATTAATTCTTCTGATGTAAGGTCACTTTTTATTAAAAATCCATCGGGATCGGCATTTTTTAGTACGTTGTGAATCCTGAAGTCTTCATTGTGCATGGTCAGGATTACTACCCGGGCTTTAGGTAACAGCCTTTTAGCATGTTCGGCAAGATCAACACCGGAAGTTATGGTACCATTTGCAGATGGTGGTAAATTTATATCAATAAACAACACATCATACGGATTTGCGGAAGAACCGGATTGCTTCATTTTTTCATACGCCTGGTCGCAGGTAGTTGCGATGGTAATATCGAGGTCATAATCTTTAATATTACCCAGTAGCGTATTCTGGTAACCTTCTATGATCATGGGATGATCATCAATCATTAAAATTCGGACTAATTTTTTCATTTTACTGCTGTTTATTGAAATGGTATATCTATGGATATTGTGGTACCCTTATCTTTTTTACTTAATATTTTCAGTTTCCCGGAAATTTCGTTTACCCTTGATTCTATATTCTTTAAACCGATCCCGTTCTTACTTTTCTCAGTTTTAAACCCAACCCCGTCATCTGTAATTTCCAAATGTATGTTATTTTTATTTTCCAGTAATTCAATCTTTATGTTTTTGGCCTTTGCATGCTTGTTAATATTCTGCAGGGCTTCCTGTACAATCCTGTACAAATGTATTTTTACCTTACTCGATATACGTTCCCACTTAATATCGGCATTGTTATGAAACTCAAACTGCAGGTTGTTTATGGCTGTTTGTGTTTTAATAAGCTTTTCTACAACTTCCACATAACCGATATCGGCTGTGAATAGTTCGGTACTCAGGTCATGGGATATATTACGTATTTCCTGTTCTATCTTTTTAAGCTCCATGATATGTCGGGTTTTCTCCCCTTTGGTGCTTTGATCGTCCCGCATAATTAAACTCTCCAGGCTTAAACGGGTACCAAACAAATTTCCCAGTATACCATCATGCAGGTCCCGCGAGATCCGTTCTTTCTCCATTTGACGGCCCTCTTCCAATTTTACCTGCTGGGATAGCATTAAATTATATATTTCTTCATTGGCCTGTTGCTGCTGCTGCTGGTACCTCAGTTCTTTGTTCTGGCTCATTTGTTTTACGATAATATACACCAATAAGCCTAAGGTAAACAAAATTGCAATACTAAATATCAACATTTGCTTCTGGCGGCTTACTTTTTCATATTCCTGGGTGATCTGGTCCGTATCAAAACGGATCCGGGCAAATTGGTTACGGACCGTACGTTCCTGTTTTTGTAAGCTGTCACTTATTTGTATATACCGTTGACTAAAAGTAAGCCCCTTTTCCCCACTTTCCAACCTGGACAATAGTGACAGAGATTCTAACTCCTGTTTTTTGATCTTTAACCTTTCTGCCAGGTCCTTAGCGTCATAAGCAAATAACTTAGCGGAGTCAATCTTATTTTTCTCCACATAATACTCCGCCAAACTCAATTTAGACGTGACTATTCCCGGTGTATCATTTAAACTATCTTTTATTTTCAATGATCTAAAGAAAAGCTCAGGTAAACCTGATTTATCACCAATCCGAAATTTAACATCGGCAAGATTATTTAATACCATAGCATAAAAAAGAGGGTCTTCATTATATAAGTTATTATATTCTAATACCTGGTTATAATACCTGACAGCTTCATTGTACATTTTCTGTTCTTTATAAACAACAGCTATATTATTTAATGACTTAACTTCAAATATTTTATTATTTAACCGGCGTCTGTACTCAAGAGCTTTTTGGTGATTTTTTATGGCATTTTCATAATCTCCAAGTTCAGTATCTATATTTCCTAAGGCATTATAAGCTGAAGACAAAAATCGGTCACTTTGAACCACCTCAAAATAGGGTATAGATCTTATAATTGTAGCTTGCCCTCCTAACAGGTCATTTTCATATCTTTGTATAATTCCCATATTCAGAATAGAATTCCCTATTTTTAAGGTGTCTTTTATTTCGATATAGGCCCTTTCTGCCCTGTGAAAATAATAATAGGCACTATCACTCTTATAATTATTGCTAGTATAATAGAGCCCTAAGTTAAATGAAGACTTCGCAATACCTTCTTCATCACTTAATTCATTTGCTTTTTTAAAAGCTTGGATCCCAAAATTTTTATAATTTTCATAGTCATTAATTTTTGCAAATATGTTACCAATATTGATGTAATGTTGAGGTTTTAATGAGTCATTAAGATTGTGTGTAAGTAAATATGCTTTCATAGCATAGGTGCCTCGGTCTTTTGCGTTTAAAACTTCATTACTAGCCTTATTTAAATAAAAGGAAATACTATCTTCAACCTTAGAGTTATAGTCATTTTCAGAATCTATGTTTTCAGAACAACTTACACTTAATATAAAAAGTATAAGTAATCCCGAAATCACTATACTATATTTAAATTTTAAGCCACTCATTTATAGATATATCAGATATTACAACCCATAAATTTAAAAAAATTAAAATAAGGATCATACTAAATATACATATAAACACTAAGGGCCACAAAATTTGTGGCCCTTAGTGTTTATATCTTAAAATTTATATTATGGAGTAGGATCACCTAAATCTTCATCTTTATCATCGTTCCCGCCATTCAATTCATCTTCAATATTTAATTCATACAGGTCAGCTGTGTTGTCTTCGTTTTCACATGAGATTGCGAATGATCCTAAAAATAGTAATGCGAATAAGTAAGTTAATTTTTTCATCTTAAGTAGTTTTAATTTGTTATACAATAGTTGTTTGTTTTAATCGGGGCTTTCCCTATTATAATTTTAAATGTTTTTCTTTTTGATTAAAAACAAAATCATTATATATGATTTTAGTTTTTAATTACATTCAAAATTATCGATTAAAATTTGTCCACAAGCATGTTTGTATCGCTACTTAGTAGATGACGCCCGTTCATGAGTAGATATATACCGATAAAGGGTAAACGTATGGATGTTGGTTTTTTTTACGTATTTATACGTATAATAAATTCTTTTTTTCCAACCTGTTTTTTATCCATTCCACATTGTCTTTGTAAGATTTGGAGAAGGGTATACCATCCTGCAGGTCCTTAATAGAAAACTTGGACTTACCGAAATGGATCCTTGTAATATATTTTGTATTGATTATAAAGCTATTGTGAATACGCACAAAATGTTCGGGCAAAAGGCCTTCAAAGTGTTTTAAGGTTTTATAAGTGCCTACTTTTTTCCCATCTGCCAGAAAGAAATCCGTTGTATTGTTATCTGCCCTCAGGTAAATAACTTCGTTCATATCCAGGAAGCGGTAATCACCGTACGATTTAACGCAAATAGTCTCCGGAGAGTCCTTTACTAATTTACCGAACCGCAATAGTGCTTTTTTAAGAAAATTGGGATCGAGGGGCTTTAACAAATAATCGAGTACGTTGTTCCGTATTGCTTCAATAGCATATTTATCTGATGAAGTAGTTATGATAAACTGGGGTAGGTCGTCTATATATTTTTTTAACTCATTTATTACAGAAAAAATACTCTTATTACTGTAACTATCGGGTATTTCAACTTCCAAAAAGACCAATTTCGGCATTTTATCCAGTATAACAGTAAGTGCGTCTTCCTGATTGGCTGCGATACCTACGCAGTAATATTCAGGATGGTTACTAAAAGCTTCTTTAAGCTTGTTGACTGCGTCATTGCTATTGTCGATAATTACATAGGGGTATTTCATGTCTATAAAATTAGTTGTTAATGATATATTGTCCAATATATCATTTTTCTAATTTTTTTTCGGGTGGTTAAACCGTAATATAAGTGAGGGATAAGAATTACAGGGTGAGTGAAAATACACTAAAGTATAAGAAAAATATTCTGTGAAACCTGTAATTAAAAACTAATTGGATTATCAAAATTTAATTATTAGCGTGTTTTACAGTATTGAATTTCCTTACCATATATTCAAAAATACGGAATTTTTGTTGAATCGTGTAATTGGTTAATTGTGGGAATCGTGTAATTGTGTAATCGTAATCGGTTAAATAGTTAATCAGTTAATTGGTTTATTATCAGGAGTTTTAAGGGTAGATTGTGGCTTTTTTCGACCCTTTCCGTCTCATCCTGCTGATGCAGGATGATCCGCCTTTCCCTGACCAGGGAAAGGAGCTTTTTCCTTTTGGTGTTTTGTGAAGTGTTGGGCAGATTGTTTCTTCTTCCCAAAATTGGAAAGACCGCAATGACGTTTAACTTTTAATGATGAATTGAAGGTAACTAAGATTCTCGATGGTGGCTGAGGCTCTCGAAGCCACCGTTATAATGGAAAAAAATAAATAGACTGAAGACAACAAGACGCATTCCAGTTCAGAGTTCAGAGTGCAAAGTGTAGAGTTGTACTCAATTAACTTTTAACTATTAACAACCGCAGGTAAAACAGTTCGCCGATTACACGATTCTACAAAGGCTAAACCCCAAATTACAATTTTTTATTAGTAATATTTGTGTAATCCGTGGCAAAAAAGTCGAGTACCAAATTTCAATTCAAAAACCTATTAACTAATAACAATTAACTTAATAACTTTAAAAGGTGGTTGAGGCTCTCGAAGCCACCACGTAAAATAAACAGAATAATTTATTGGATAACCAGCTTCCGGGTAAAAGTTTTACCGATTTCGTTGATATAAAGTATATAGACACCGGCCTTTACTGAAGAAACATCAATGGGGGAGTTTATATTGTTGACTTTAAGCACTTCCCTGCCTAAAACATCATAAATAGTGGCACTTTTAAAAAATCGTATGTTTGAAGTCTTAATAGTAATGTATCCGTTTTCAACCGGATTTGGATAAATCATTACATCCCCGTCTGTGCTAAAGTCCCTGTTGGAAGCAAAAGCAGATTCTCCCGTAACTTCTTGAGATGACTCAGAATCTGAACTCTGGGCCGAAGATAGTAGGGGAAAAAGTAAAAGGATTATTAAGTAAAGTTTATTCATTCAATAAATAGATTTCTTACAGGGGTTAAAGTACAAATGTAATAAAAAAACCGATTCAGCGTTGTTAAACATTTCAAAATATGAATCTGAGGTCAAAAAAGCCGTTTAAAAAGTACTTTTTAAACGGCTTAACAAGAAAAACAGATCTTTTAAATTAAAAATTATATGTATAGCTCAAAGAAATCTCCTGTCCGGGTCTCCTGAATGAATAAATCTGGTCTGTTGCTCTGAATGACTGATATACGCTTTCGTTATCGTCATTCAGTATATTTGAAAATTTTAAAGTGATTTTAGAGTTGCGTTCTTCTCCGAACTCTTTGCTGAAGTTCATATTTAAATTGTGAAATGGCAAGGTATACACATCGGGAATAGCGGCTATACCAACTACCTCAAGGGTTTTACCCTGAACGTTGTAGAACATACCTGCCTGCCAGCCATTATCTTCACCGGTATAAGTAAATCCTACATTTACTAAATACGGCGATTGTCCCTGAAGCTTCCGTGTGTCTTCAATGCTTTCACCCTCTCTGGCATTTGTTAAACGTGATTGGTACTCTCGTTCAGACATGTCTACCTTGGAGTTTATAACAGAAATGTTTGCATTGAAAGCAAAATCATTTAATGCCATATCTATGAACCCTAACCCTTGCCTGGCTTCAAGTTCTGCTCCTATTACGTTTGCAGATTCAACATTCCTGGGTTCAAAATTACTTGGCGCTGTTTCAAAAGTCACCAACTCAATAGGATTGGTGAACGATTTATAGAAAGCACTTACGGCAAAGAACTGCCCATTTTCACCGTATTTTTCAAGCCTCAGGTCAAAGTTATTGATATAGGTAGGCTCAATATCTATATTTCCATTAAAAGTCCTTCCTGTTAAAGGGTCAAATATCTGTGCAATAGAAGCTTCCTTAAACGAAGGCCTGGCGGTAGTCCTGGAATAAGATCCCCTTAACTTCATATCACCATCTTCCTTTAAATCATAAATTAGATTTGCAGAAGGGAAAAAATCTGCTTCATCAATTACCTTCTCTTCTTCTAAAACTATGGTACCCTGATTATTCTGACCTGTGTAAACTAAATCAAATTTTTCAAAACGTACACCTAAAATGCTTTTTAGCCTTTGGGTAATGTTAAATTCTTCTGAAACATAGCCTGCAGCGAGCGTTGAGTAAGACTCAAAAGAGTTTGCGGGTTCATAATTACCAGAGAGGTAAGTTCCATCATCAGTTTGAGGGGTCCATATATTTTCCGGAAGCAATAAGTTATCAGGGTTACCGTTAATTGGTGTTGCCGGGGTTCCCCGCACGGATAAAAAATACTGGTCTATAGTGAATTCCCTTTGCTTGTGGGTGTAACCTCCGCCAAATAATAATTTAGCATCTTTATCAAACAAAATATGTTTTCTGGTCACATCTGCTTTACCTGTTAAGTTAATTTCTTCCAATCCTCTCCATATCCTTGTAGGAGGGCCAAAGCTGCTTGGACGTATAACGAGGTTGCCATTATCTAAAATTTCAAATGAAGTAAACCGAACATCTTTATCATCGATTAAAGAGAGCGTTGGTGATAAATTCCATTCATACATCCAGGAGGCGTCTTCATTAGTATGCTTTCCACTTAATTGTGCATTTGTAATGGATCGCTGGGTATATTCAATATTATCCCTTAAACCATTAACGGCATCAAAAAGAAGGGATGAAACATTAAAAAAGGCATTGGTAGATTCACCGTTCTGAATATGAAGCACGTTTAACCTGTATTTTGATTGTCTTGTTTTTAAGGCTAAACCTGCCAGCCCGCTTATGAGCACATTATTTTTCCCGATATTTCCACTCTGAAGCCTGTCGGGTTCCATTTCATAATTACTGTTATCTGCCCGGGCTTTATACCAGAAGTTATTTTCTGCATTTTCATAAAAATCAGTAGTATTTCTGTATGTTAATGCTGCCTGGTATCCTAATTTGGTTTCTTCTCCCAGGTCGAACTGATTTCCAGTAGAAATCCCAAAATTAAAATTCATTTTACTTTGATCATTTTTAACGGCCATTTCAGGATCTAAGTGTCTTGTTATCAGGTTTAGTACCGGTGAATTGTCTGCCGGAGAAGGTATATTTTGGAGCCTCGAAATACGTAAATTTCTTTTACCATCATCAAAACCTAATAGATCAGTATTACTGGTGCCGGAAGTTAAATAATCGTCATTAAAATGCATTGAAGAATTATAGCCACCACCAATAGTGATGCTATATTCCCCTCTTGTTGGAATATCTTTTGTGATTACATCTACAAATCCTCCGGTAAAATCAGCAGGTGATTCAGCCGTAAAAGATTTCACTACCTGGATATTATCAAGTATGGATGTAGGGAATAAATCCAGTTGTAAAGTATTCCTGTCCGGATCCAGGCCGGGAATATCCATTCCGTTTAAAATAGTTTTAGTGTATCGGTCGCCCAATCCCCTTACATATACATATTTTCCGCCCACTACTGATACACCCGGAACTGTTTTTACTGCCGCAGCTATATCGGAGGCGCCCGTTTTTTTAATACTCTGTATGGAAATACCGTCCAGTAATTTTACCGATGCTTTTTGAAGTTGTAGTACCGACGATTCTGTATTTCTTCTTACTGAAGTGGTAACAACGACTTCATCCAGGTTATTTGTTAATAGGTTGAGGGTGACATTTAGAGTAAAATATTCATTATTTTTTACTTCTACCCCGGTAATTTCTTTAGTTTCATAGCCTACAAAGGAGAAGATCACATCGTAAGTTCCCGGATCTGTTTCTAATGTATATTTCCCTTCAAAATCTGTGGTGGCACCTTTACTTGTATTTTTCAGCTGAATGTTAGCAAAAGGTAAAACATCATTTGCATCACCATCGTTCACTATACCTGTAATGCCATTTTGCCCGAGTACAAATTGTGCAACGAGCATACATACTAATACTAATAAATTTTTGTTCATTTAATTAATTTTGAATTTACATAAAATGCCCGTTCTAATTTTTTGTTAGAACGAGCATTGTAATGTTTAGGTTTTTAGCTGTTTAGAATCCTAATTCTGCTTTTGCGTTAGCATACGTCCAGGAAAATGCTGAAGTATCTGCTCCCACAGTTTGCTCACCTTCGGCAACTGCTGTAGCAAAAGTATCTGCATCATCAAGAAAAGTTGTTGCTTCTGTAACATCGCTTGTAGTGAGGAGGACATCAACTGTAGCAACTCCATCAGGAAGTACAATTTCCCAGTCAGACAATACTAAAAGGTCAGTGTTATATGCAACGGCCGATTTGTCTCCATTTAACCTGATAGTTGACTCAGGCAGGAATCCGCTAACATATACGTTTTGAATATTAGCTTGTAAACCGTCCCTGAAATCTGCTATCCTTCTGTTGTTCCCTTCGCCATCGTCGGTATTACCTATAAGTGTAATATTGCTTAATGTGAATGAACCATTTGCTGAACCCTCAGGTCCGTCAAGTTCTAAAGCACTATCTGAAAGAAATCCTTGAATAACAATGGCATTGTCCATTGTACCTGTCCACGCCTGGTCTAAATCAATCCCATCATCACCACCGGCCCAAACCAGTACGTTACTTACATTTACAGTACCTCCAAAGATTTCAATTCCGTCATCTTCATTACCTACAATTTCAATATTGCTAATTGAAGTTTCAGAACCAACACCACCCAGGGTCAACCCGTTTATTTCATTTCCTTCTCCAATTATAGCACCACCATGTCTTATCGATATATATGCTATATCACCAGAATCATCTGTAGCGTCATCACCACCATAAAGGCCGTATGTGTCACCGGCAGGAATCCCTTCAATTTGTTTTTCTACAACATCTCCTGCCAGTGAAGCAGGTGCATTACCTAAAATGAGAACTCCTCCCCACAATTGTTGGTCGTTTTCATCAAGATTTGTACCTGCGGTTTGTCCAACTTCAATGTTATCATCTTCTGATGTAAATATAATAGGCTCATCTGCTGTACCAACAGCATTTATTTTAGCACCTCTTTGAACAACCAATGCCGAAGCAAGGGATCCAGACCCCTTTTCACCTTTAATAATTGTACCTGCCTCTATAGTTAAGGTAGTGCCCGGGGCCATTACCACTTTGCCGGCGAGGAAATAGATCCTGTCGTTTGTCATTGTGTAATCATCCTCAATAAGGCCACCTAAAGTAACAGCCTCCGGGGTAGGATCCGGGTCTTCATCACAAGCCGTACATACACCACCACAATCTACTCCTGTTTCATCCTGGTTTTGAATCCCATCAGTACAGGAAGCAACCGGATCTTGTATTACAGCTCCATCGTCATCGCTTCCACAAGAAGTGGCTAACAATCCTGTTAAAAGTATTAAATTGATCAGTTTGAATTTTTTCATCACTTTTAAAAATTTTAGTTTATTAATTTTATTGGAAAAGGTTGTTTAAACTTTTCGAAAGCAAAGAAAGGGGTACAGGGTAAAGATGGAGTTATGTACAGATTAACCTTTAGTAACAATAATGTTACCTTTATGTTAGGTAGATTAAATGAATGTTAAGAAGTTTTATTAGTTAAATTTATAGTTACTTTTGGGTTAAAATAATGTATTAAAGATGAAAAAAAGAGACATTAAAATCTTGTTAGTTGATGATGAACCGGACATTCTGGAGATTGTAGGATACAACTTATCTTCTGAAGGATACCAGGTTTTAACAGCAAAAAATGGTGTTGATGCCATAGCGAAAGCTAAAAAAGAATTGCCTCATCTTATCATCCTCGATGTAATGATGCCGGAAATGGATGGGATTGAAGCTTGTGAAAAAATCAGAAAACTCCCGGAGTTGAACAATGCCATCATTACTTTTTTAACAGCAAGGGGTGAAGATTACTCACAGGTAGCAGGTTTTGATGCGGGTGCAGACGATTATATTACCAAACCCATTAAACCCAAACTTCTTGTGAGTAAGGTAAAAGCTTTGCTTAGGAGATTTAAGGAAGAAGAACAAACGATAGAAGATAGTATTGTTAAAGTCGGAAACATTATTATTAACAGAGATGAATATAAAATTGTAAAGGGAAAAGAAGAGATCATTTTGCCCAGAAAAGAATTTGAATTGCTATCTTTATTAGCATCACGTCCGGGTAAAGTATTTAAAAGAGAAGATATTTTAGATAAGGTTTGGGGAAATGAAGTTATTGTTGGCGGGAGGACCATAGATGTGCATATTAGAAAATTACGTGAAAAAATAGGTGACGACCATTTTAAAACAGTAAAAGGCGTTGGCTACAAGTTTGTGTTATAAATGACAATTAAATTAAAAAAATCGTATAAGTTTGCTTTTCGTTCTTCACTATTTATTACACTAATCTCATTATTGATTTTAGCTCTCCTTCTTTATTTTTTGTCTGTATTCTCAATTGTGGTTATTTTAATATTCGGGCTTTTAATCTTTATATCTTCTTTTCTGGTACTCCAGTACCGTGCAGAAAAATTTATTTATAAAAGGGTAAAGAAAATATATGATGACGTTTCTTTATTAGAGTCAAGTACTTTTCAGGATCAACCCGTTACTACAGACATGAAAACACTTACCGAGGAAATTGAAAAATTTGCCAAAGGGAAAAAACTGGAAATAGAAACCCTTAAGGTAAGGGAAAATTACAGGAAAGAATTTCTCGGGAATGTATCACATGAATTAAAAACACCTCTTTTTACTGTGCAGGGATATATACTCACTTTGTTAGAAGGTGGAGCCTTGAAAGATAAAGCAATAAGAAAAAAATACCTGCAAAGGGCAGCAAAAGGAGTTGAGCGACTTATTTATATTGTAAAAGATTTAGACATGATCACTAAAATAGAAAGTGGTACATTTAATCTTGAATATGAAGACTTTAACATTATTGAGCTCATACAGAATGTTTTTGAGATGTTGGAAATGAAGGCAGCCAGGAAAAATATTTCCCTGGTTTTTGACACAGAGTATGAGCAGGTAATGGTACGTGCTGATAAGGAACGCATACAGCAGGTTTTAATTAATCTTATAGTGAATTCTATTAAATATGGTAAGGATGATGGAACTACAGAAGTAAGTATAGAAAACCTGGTGAAAAATAAAATAATTGTTCGTATAACTGATAATGGTGAAGGAATAGAAAAACAAAACATACACAGGATATTTGAACGTTTTTTCAGGGTAGATAAGAGTGGTAGCCGTAAAGAAGGAGGGTCAGGGCTTGGACTTTCTATCGTAAAACATATTATTGAAGCCCACAAGGAAAAAATATATGTTGAAAGTGTTTTTGGAGTTGGCTCGGAGTTTTCCTTTACAATGGAAAAGACTAAAAGCACGGTTAAAGTATAATCCAAAATAAAAAAGTTACAGTGAATAAAACAATTGAAGGTTTTTTAAAGGAAGTGAAAGAATCATCATCGCTCAAAGAAAAGATGATTTCCAATTTTAAGAATCAGGAAAGAAAAGAGATTATATTAAACTTATTTGATTTAGATTTCAATTTTGAAAAACTGCAAGTAACTATATTCTATTACGTGCTAGACAATAATTATCCTCCAGTAACTTTAACCAACAAAGAATTTATTGAGCTGCTTCAAAATTCATAAGTCCACAAACCGGAGAATCATCATTCTTCTATTTTAAAACCATTAATGTAATACATTTTTATCTCATAAAGATTTCCTTAATTTTGTTAAAATTTAAATAGTTGTTGTGGGAAGCAAAAACAAGCTTAAACGATTTAAGGAAAACGAAACCTTCACAAACGTTATTCAGCCTAAGCGCGAAGAGATTACAGGCAATTCATATGAACTGAAAGGCCATTGGAATAACCTTTTCTTTAAGAATGACAACCCCATAGTTTTAGAACTGGGGTGCGGAAAAGGGGAGTATACGGTAAACCTGGCAAAGAATTACCCCAACAAAAACTTTATTGGAATAGACATAAAAGGTGCCCGATTCTGGAGAGGTGCCAAAACAGCTATAGAAGAGGGCCTCACAAATGTTGCTTTTTTACGCACACAGATAGAACTCATCGATTTTCTCTTTCAGGAAAATGAGATTTCAGAAATTTGGATTACCTTTCCTGATCCTCAAATAAAATACAAGCGAACAAAGCACAGGCTTACTAATGCCGACTTTTTACAGAAATATAAGAAAATTTTAAATCCTGAAGGTGTTGTTCATTTAAAAACGGACAGTGAGTTCATGCATGGGTACACCTTGGGATTATTACATGGAGAAGGACATGAAGTTCTGTATGCACATCATGATATTTACAGTAATGAATATTCACCTAAAGAAGTTACCGGGATTCAAACTTTTTATGAAATGCAATATCTTGAACAGAAAAAACCTATAACTTACATTAAGTTTAAAATTAATTAATGGAACATCTTATCATTTTGTTCTTCGCTACTTTTTCTGCAGCTTTTATGGCTACAGTACCTCCGGGCTTACTTAATTTAAATGCCGCAAAAATAAGCGTTAAAAAAGGGAAAAATGCAGCCGTTTTTTTCAGCTTAGGAGTAATGCTGGTTATTTTTATCCAGGCCTACCTGGCTGTACTTATTTCAAGATATTTATATAATAATCCCTATGTTATTGATATTCTTTTAAAGATTGCTATTGTTGTTTTTGCTTCACTGGCCATTTATTTTTATGTAGTGGCAAAAAAAAGCCCTCAAAAGAAAATAAAAAAAGTGAGGGTGAGTAAAAAAAACAGTTTTTTTAAAGGCATGCTTTTAGCGGCTTTAAATTTCCTGGCCATTCCATATTATTGTGGACTAAATGCAGCATGGAAAGTAAGCGGATGGATTAAATTTGAATGGCGGGATATAGTGATGTTTGTCCTTGCCGCAGGGTTAGGTAGTTTGGCAGTGCTCTATATGTACATAATTTACTTTAACCGGCTGGATATTAAAACGGAAAGGTTTTCTAAGTATTCAGATTATATTTTAAGTGCATTGATGTTGGTCCTTTTAATTATAACCCTAATCCGCATTCTTTACTCTTAACAATGAAAAAAGAAGATCAGAATTTTTTTCAAAAAGTTTATGATGTTGCCCGATTAATACCGTATGGACGTGTAACAAGTTACGGGGCCATTGCCAATTATCTTGGTGCCGCAAGAAGTGCGAGAATGGTGGGGTGGGCAATGAATGGTTCAGGGTTAATGGAAGATGTGCCTGCTCACCGTGTTGTTAACAGGAATGGCGTGTTAACCGGAAAACATCATTTTCAGGGCACAAACCTTATGCAACAATTGCTGGAAAGTGAAGGAGTAGAGGTAAAAGAAAATCAAATTGTAAATTTTCAGAAATATTTTTGGGATCCGGCTAAGGAGTTGCTATAGGGGTTAAAAATTATTTCTTTATGATGTTATAATTTTGCATTATATGTCTATTACGCTTTTCAATGTATCTTCTTTATAATATTAAAGTTTAGCGCTATCTTTGTAATTTAGAATAAGAATAATTAAAATCAAGGTGTTCAGGCATTTAAGTTTCTGATCATTTACTTAATAATACCAAAAACAGGATATGAACCTTAATAAAAAAGATATATTAAAAGCACTTGAAAACATTTCAGTTCCCGGAGAAGGAAAAAATATGGTAGAAAGTGGTGCTGTAACCAATGTAATGACTTTTGGAGATGAGGTAGTTGTAGATATAACAATTAATAATCCCAGCCTTCAGGCAAGAAAGAAAGCAGAGGTTGAAATATTAAAAATTATTCATGAAAAGGTATATCCGAAGGCTAAAATCAAGGTAAATATAAAGGTTGATGCACCCGAAAAACCAGCTGCAAATGTAATAAAGGGAAAACCAATACCGGGAATAACGAATATCATAGCTGTAGCATCCGGTAAAGGTGGAGTTGGAAAATCTACTGTTACGTCTAACCTGGCAGTAACAATGGCCAAAATGGGATTTAAAGTTGGTTTGCTTGATGCAGATGTTTATGGCCCGTCAGTTCCTATTATGTTTGATGTAGAAGGAGCAAGGCCCCTGGCTGTAAATATAGAAGGAAAATCTAAAATGAAGCCTATCGAAAGCTATGGCGTAAAAATATTGTCAATCGGGTTTTTCACCCAACCCGACCAGGCAGTTATATGGAGAGGACCCATGGCCGCAAAAGCCCTAAATCAAATGATTTTTGATGCAGCCTGGGGCGAACTGGATTTTTTATTGATAGACCTTCCCCCGGGAACAGGCGATATTCATTTAAGTATTATGCAGTCATTACCCATTACAGGGGCTGTTGTGGTGAGCACACCTCAAAATGTAGCTTTGGCAGATGCTAAGAAGGGAGTAGCCATGTTTCAACAGGAAAGTATAAGCGTTCCTGTGCTAGGAATTATTGAAAATATGGCGTATTTTACACCTGAGGAATTACCAAACAATAAATATTATATCTTTGGACGGGAAGGGGCTAAAAATTTAGCAAATGACCTAAAAATTCCGTTTTTAGGAGAAATTCCACTGGTGCAAAGCATCCGGGAAGCCGGAGATGTGGGAAGGCCCGCAGCTTTACAAACCGCAACGCCTTTAGAGGAGGCTTTTGAAGAATTAACCAAGAATGTAATACAGGAAGTGGTGGGCCGAAACAAAAGTTTACCACCAACCGAAGCTATTAAGATCACTACTATGGCAGGTTGTTCGGCAGTAAAAAAGAAATAAAATGACATCAGAAGAAGTTAAAATCAATGTAGAAAAAGCGCTGGAAGAAATAAGACCTTTTCTGGAGAGTGACGGGGGTAATATCTCCCTGGTTTCCATTGATGACGATAGACTTGTAACAGTACGGCTTGAAGGAGCTTGTGTAGGTTGCAGTGTGAACCAAATGACTCTCAAAAGTGGTGTGGAAATGACCATAAAAAAATACGTACCGCAAATTGAACAGGTGGTAAACGTATAGCAAATCCTTTTCACTTTCGGTAAATATCATCAATTTTCAGCATATTTATCATTGATAGTAATCAGCATTTCGGAAGTGACACTTCAAATAAAAAAAATTGGATTTTCAATATTTCATAGAACAATTATCTGAAGATACCTTAACTTTATATGTATTGCCTGTTTTTATCCTGGCTGTAGTTATTGAAGTTATAATAGCAAGACAAAAGCAACTGGACCTTTACTATAGAAAAGATACAGTAGCGTCATTTTGGATGCTTATTTTAACCGGTATTGTGGAGTTTGTTCCGAAATTACTGGCTTTTATAGCCTTTTTTTATCTGCATGAAATTAGTCCGCTTAAAGATATTATAGAAAGACAATGGTGGGCATGGGTATTACTTTTCTTTTTAGACGACTTCAGTTACTACTGGTTTCATAGAATGAATCATGAGGTACGCTTGTTTTGGGCCGGGCATGTGCCGCACCATTCATCAGTAAAGTTAAATTTTGGTACTGCTTTAAGGCAGGGAGTAGGGGAACGTATCCATAAGTTCTTATTTTGGTTGTGGTTGCCACTTCTGGGGTTTGATGCACTTATGATATTTACCATGATGGCAGTTAGCCTTTTTTACCAGTTCTGGGTACACACAGAATTAGTAAACAAGTTGCTCGGGCCCGTGGAATTTATATTTAATACACCTTCCCATCACAGGGTACACCATGCTTCCAATATTCGCTATCTCGATTGTAACCATGCCGGGGTTTTAATTATCTGGGACCGGATGTTTGGTACTTTTTCCGAAGAAACAGATATTGAAAAACCATTGTATGGACTTACTAATAATATCAATTCATATCATCCTGTTACAGTTGCAACACATGAATACGCTTCTATTATAAAAGATATAAAAAGGGCCCGGAAGTTGAGTGATAAGTTAAAATATATTTTCTTTGCACCCGGATGGAGTCATGATGGGGATGATAAAAGAGCAAAAACCTTAAGAAAGAAACAAAAATTATAATGTCAGATATCAATATTAAAATAACAGACAGGGAAGGCACCGTGCACGAAGTACAGGCACCTACCGATATGGCTATGAATATCATGGAAGTTGTAAGGGCCTATGAACTTGCCCCTGAGGGAACTATAGGGGTTTGTGGCGGCATGGCCATGTGTGCGTCCTGCCAGTGTTATGTTTTATCTGCACATGATTTACCTGCAATGGGCGATGATGAAGAGGCTATGCTCTCTGAAGCTTTTTACGTAAAAGAAAACAGTCGCTTAGGTTGCCAGATTGCTATAACCGAAGGCCTTGACGGCCTGGAAATAGAATTGGCACCGGAAAGCTAATAGTTCCCGGTACAGCTACTTAAGCTTTTAATTATTGTTCTCAATAACTGAATTAGTTACCTCAATGGGGGTATCATCATGCATGGAAATACCGGAATAGGCAGGGTACCATGAACCCCCGATATTATTTGTAATTACAGAATTGTCAATTCGTATAAGACCTGGCCTGTCTTCATCGTTAAGAACAAAAAAGATAGCCGAGCCATAAGCATTTACTTGATTGTTTTCAATACGGGTACCAAGTACAGTTAAAGTCATGGTATTTCCGTCGTTATAGATAGCTCCACCACTTCCCCCACCTGGAGTGCCTGCTTCTTGCGGATTTCCGCCATTGCCAATGGCTTCATTATGAGAGAAAAGACTGTTGATGATAGTCCACGAAACTTCAATACTACTTATAGCTCCTCCGTTAGAACCAATATTGCCGTATCCTTCGGCACCACCAAAAGTACAGTTGGTTAAATATACAGGTAGACCTTCATACTGACTGAACACCCGCAAGGCACCGCCACCTACATCGGGGCCGGTTCCTGCACAGATGTTATTAAAAAAGCGGCAATTCACGGCTTTAAAGCGTCCACCGCGGACCCAGATAGCTCCACCACCGTCGTATTCTGTTTCGCCAATAGAGTTCCCGTCGGCAAAAGTTATGTTTTGTACAGTGAGTTGCGGATGGTCTTGATTTTGACAATGATCAGTTGTCCATACCTGGTTCTGGTCACAGGTATTCATATATAAAATACGTGTCGTACCGTTACCGCTTAACGTTATGAGTCCGCCACCATCAATAACTATTTCAGGATTTGCGTTATTCACCACTTTAGCAGGCCTGTCCATAACTATAGTTACCGGATCCGGGCCACAGTCAAAAACAATTTTACCACCCTGGGCTACAGCCTCAACAACTGCATCGCAATCACAGCTTTGAGGAGTTCCGTCGCCAATAACAACATCAGGGCTTGAAACATCTTCGGTCCCGGCTGCTGCAGGTATAGGCGAATCGCCATCCGGATTTCCGGCAGCCGGCCCATCTTCAGGATTTTCTAAAGGATTAGGAACCTCTACAATGGGCCCCGGATTCTCTCCAAGAGGATTCTGGTTATCATCTTTATCAGAACAACTCCAGATAAAACACAGTAAAAAAAGTAGTATTGAATAAAAAGAAAGGGGTTGGTTGCTTTGGTAGGTTAAGTGTTTCATACTATAATTCGGTTAAGAGTGTTCTCAATATAAACGTACAAAATTTTTATTAATTGTAACTTATTGAAGTGGATGTGTTTAATATTGAATTTTAGTAATAAAGGCTCTTTACAAATTCTCTGGTCTCACAATAAACTACTATACTAAATTGTTTTAGTAAATAGAAATTAATTATGCTTCTGAATTGCACTTACTAAGTTACAGCCATTTTCATGGCTGTATGGAAGATAGTATAAATATTATCTTTGAACTGGTATCCTATATAAGATTAACAATAATTAAAACAATACTGGTGGCTACACTTCCATATACAATGCCCAAGCACCATTTTGCTGGGGATAATGCTATAAAAGCTGCATTAGATGCCATTGTAACTATTACGCTAATAGTTAATGATATATAATCGTGATTTATTAAAGCATACATTGCTGCGATAGACCCCATACAGCTTTGAAATATGATTAAGATGGCCATTGCTGCAAAACGGCTCTCTTCAAACTGAAGTGCCTGTTTGTTAAAACTACTTAGAATTAATTTTCCCATGATACTTTTCTTTAATATGAATCTTTTATTAATTTTTAAATATTTTTAATTTACGATAAAATTGTCTTAAATAGATTTAAAAAAATTTTATCTGTATAACAGGGTTTTGCCCGATTTTATACCTGCTGCCAATTCATGTATTGTTGTGGTATGCAGAAAACTTTTGAGATCTGCCCTTATTTTTACAAATTTGTCATGAACAGGACATGGATGAATTTCATTACATTCGCTCAAACCCAGGCCGCAACCGTTGTATATTGAGTCACCATCTATAGCAAACACAATTTCACTTAGTTTTATGGATTCAATTTTACCTTTATCAATCTGGAACCCTCCATAGGGGCCGGTAAGAGACTGAACTATATCATGCTTTACAAGTGCTCCGAGAATTTTAGCCGTAAATGCTTCAGGGGAACCTACATTATCGGCTATATCACCGATTTTTACCCTTTTTTCCTGCATAGATTGAGTAGCAATGTAGATAATGGCTTTAATACCGTATTCACAAGCTTTTGAAAACATAATATTATATTGTATGGTACAAAGATATTACTTTTTTATATTTACGACAAATTTATCTTAAATGTTTTTAGGCAATTGTAAAATTCTAACTTAGGGTAGGATGGTTTATTCAAGAAAAATTATTTTAAATACCTTTCATAATCTCAGAAAAGATCTTGTATGATTTAATACGGTCTTCAGGGTGATACACATTGGTTACAACCATTAGTTCATTTGCCTCCGTTTCGGCTAAAAAGGTTTCGGTTTTTTGTTTCACTGTATCTTTACTTCCTGCAAAGGTGTATTTTAACATTTGTTGGACGGATGGATTTTCCAGTAATTCCCTCAGTTCAGGTGTCATTTCTGTTGGCTCCTGCAAATAATCAGATTTGCCCGTTAGGAGGTTTAAAATCATCCGTATAAGTGAAGTAGACATTTTTTCTGCTTCCTCATCTGTGTCTGCTGCAATCACATTGATACAAGCTATAAGATAGGGCTCTTTCAAATATTCTGAAGGCTGAAAGTTGGTTTTGTATATACTAAGTGCATTAAATAATTGCGAAGTTGCAAAATGACTTGCAAATGCATAAGGCAGGCCTTTTTTAGCTGCTAAATATGCACTATCGGTACTGGATCCTAAAATATAAATGGGCACTTCAATTCCTTCGGCTACTGTAGCGCGGATTTTAGATGTGTTATTTTCGGGAGAAAAATATTGTTGAATTTTACTTACTTCTTCCGGAAACTGGTGGGCTGCCTGCATTCTGTCTGAGCGTATTGCTTGTGCAGTTGCCGGGTCGGTTCCCGGAGCGCGCCCCAGGCCAAGATCAATGCGGTTAGGGTATAGTGCACCCAAAGTACCAAATTGTTCGGCTACGATAAGAGGGGAATGATTAGGAAGCATAATTCCACCGGAACC
>CALGUD010000141.1 GCA_937901915.1 uncultured Flavobacteriaceae bacterium | reverse complement strand
GCAAAAATTTTATAACCATAAGTTTTACGATCAATAAAATTGTTCCGCTAGTCTTAATATAATTATGTATTCAGGCTCCTTTTAACTCATATATTTTAAACAAAAATTGAAATAACTTAAAACTAGGTTCTCCTTAAGAAATGCTATAGATCCTCTAACCACCTTTAATAGCGGAAGTTATCTTTTCGGAAAGTGCCGTTATTAAATTTTAAGCCGTAATCTAAATGAGTTTTACCATGGTTATTAGGTGAAAGTCGGTTTAATGTTTTTTAATGTTTTTTGCATTTAGCTCATAACCAATTAACAAAACTAAGGAATTAAAATAAATCCACAATAACACAACAATTAATGTACCTATAGAACCATACACTTTATTATAATTGGCAAAGTTGTTTACATAAAATCCAAAACCTGCAGAAATCAGAATTGCCAACCCGGTAGCTAATGTAGAACCCGCAGAAATGAACCTAAACTTTCCTCCTTTAAGATTCCCAAAATAATAAATAGAAGATATTCCTGTAAAAAACAAAATAAGCATGGTTAGCATTTTAATTACAGCAAGAGAACCCAAAGAAATATTAGCAGGAAGCCATTCTTGGGTTATTAAAAAATTAATAATAACCTTATAAAAAATCATCAAAAAAACAGCTATAACCATTAAAACTGTAAGAATTCCTAATATTAAAAAAGAAGTAAGTCGTTGTTTAATAAATCCTATCTTTTTTTGAAGTGAATAATATGAATGATTAAACTCTTCTATCATAGAATTAACCCCATCGCTAGCAAAATATAAAGCAAAAATAAATCCTAATGAAAGGAGCGTGTCGTGTCTTTTATGCACCAAATCGTCCATAGTGCTTCTAGCCATTTCATAAGCATCATCAGGCAAAAGTCCTTCTAAAAGAACCAATAAATTATTATAAATATCATCAAGAGGTATGTAAGGTAGTAATGATAACAAAAAAATTAATGCAGGAAAAATAGCTAAGAAAAATCGAAAAGCCAATGCCGCTGCCCTTGTGGTTAAAGAACTCTCTTGCAACCCTTTAAATAGAAAAGTTAATACCTCAAATAATGGAATTCCATCAAAACCAGGCAAAACTATTTTTTTTGACCAAGCAATAACTTGCTTCACCACTTTTAAATCGAGTATTTTTTTTAGAATTTTTGATGCCATACAGCTAAAATAAAAAAAGCCTATGTTTTTTCAAACGTAGGCTGTAAAAATATTTCTTAAAAAAGAAAAGAACAAACTTAATTATTCTTCAGCTTTTCTTAATTTCTCAACGTAGATAGCTTTAATTTTCTCTGCTCTGTTAATTACAGAAGGCTTATCGTACTGTTTTCTATTTCTCAATTCTTTGATAGTCCCAGTTCTTTCGTACTTTTTTTTGTACTTCTTTAAAGCTCTTTCGATGTTTTCACCATCTTTAATCGGTATAATTATCATTCCTATTGTGTTTTTAAAATTATTAAAAGGGCTGCAAATTTAAAGATAAAATTATAATCTGCAAGTTTTTTATTTTAATATTTCTCTTGATATAACTAATTTTTGAATTTCTGATGTTCCTTCACCAATAGTACAAAGTTTAGAGTCTCTGTAGAACTTCTCTGCCGGAAAATCTTTGGTATATCCATAACCTCCAAAAATTTGAACTGCATCTGTAGAAACTCTAACAGCTACTTCTGAAGAGTAATATTTAGCCATTGCAGATACTTTAGTAACAGGCAAGCCTTTATCTTTAAGGTCTGCTGCTTCGTAAATCAACAATTCTGAAGCTTCAATATCTGTTGCCATATCGGCTAATTTAAAAGCAATTGCCTGAAAGTTAGAAATTGGTTGATTAAACTGTTCTCTTTCTTTGGAATAAGCTAAAGCAGCTTCGTAAGCTCCTTTGGCAATTCCCAACCCTAAAGAAGCGATGGAGATTCTTCCACCATCTAAAATCTTCATTGCCTGAATAAAGCCTTCACCAAGATTTCCTAATACATTATCTTTATGCACTCTACAATCTGCAAATATTAATTCAGCAGTTTCAGAAGCTCTCATTCCTAATTTATTTTCTTTTTTTCCTGATGAAAAACCTGGTGTTCCTTTTTCAATAACAAAAGCAGTCATTCCTCTAGAATCTCCTTTTTCACCAGTTCTCGCAATTACTACCGCAATATCTCCTGAAATAGCATGAGTAATAAAGTTTTTAGCTCCATTCAACACCCAATAATCGCCATCTTGTTTGGCTGTAGTATTCATCCCACCAGCATCAGAACCAGTATTGTGTTCTGTTAATCCCCAAGCTCCAATCCATTCGGCAGTTGTTAATTTAGGTAACCATCTTTTTCTTTGCTCCTCATTGGCAAACATATAAATATGGTTAGTGCAAAGTGAATTATGAGCAGCAACTGAAAGCCCGATAGAACCGCAAACTTTTGCAATTTCAGAAACTACTACTACATATTCATTATAGCTCATTCCAGAACCGCCATATTCTTGAGGTATTACAGCTCCCATCAAACCTAGCTCTCCTAGTTTTTTAAATACTTCCACAGGAAATTCTTGTGTTTCATCCCATTCCATCATTTTCGGACGAATTTCTTTTTCTGCGAAATCTCTAATCATATCAGCTATCATTCGCTGATTTTCTGTATATTCAAAATTCATATTGTAATAAATTAAGTTACCTTCTTGTTTTCTAGAATGAAATTAAGTTGATAATGTTGTTTGTATATTTTTTTAATTTTTCACTTCCTTTTAAAAACTCCAATTCTACCACAAAAGAGAAACCAGATACATTAGCATCTTGCATTTGTATTAGTTCTGCTGCCGCTGCTGCTGTTCCTCCTGTTGCCAATAAATCATCATGAATTAATATGTTCCAATCTTTTTGAACTACATCGCAATGCATTTCCATTGCAGCAGTACCGTACTCTAATTCATATTCGTAAGAGACAGTTTTGTAAGGCAATTTACCTCTTTTTCTGATAGGAATAAATGGAATATTTAACTTATTAGCCAATAAAATTCCGAAGAAAAAACCTCTACTTTCAATACCAACTATGGCATTCAAATGCATTTTCTCGGTTTGTTTTGCCAACTCATCTACAATTTCGGAACAAAGTTGTTGGTCTAAAAATATAGGGGTAATGTCTTTAAATAAGATGCCTGGCTTAGGAAAATCAGGAACTTCTCTTATGGCTTTATCAAGTTTTTCGCGAATCATTTTCGATTTTTTATCAGCTTACAATTTTAAGCACTTATTGTTTGGTAGGCAAGTGTCTTTCAAATTATTTTTTTAGGCGTAGTGGCTATAAAATCTTTCAAATAAAACGGTTCGAAATAAGCTACATCTTCCAACTCATTATTGTTGAGTTTTTTTAATGCCAACTCATTAATTTCTATGGCTGATGGCAACACACTTTCGTTAAAAATTGCATTTTTATTTTCTGCAAATAGTGTTTGACATTTTTCTGCTCCATCACCAAAAAACATTACTTTTTGGTTAGCCAGAAATTTACTGAAAGAATTTTCATCAATTATTTTAGCGGAAATCGGTTCTATTAATTCATTGTTAGCATCATAAATAGCGGT
Organism: uncultured Flavobacteriaceae bacterium; assembly: GCA_937901915.1. Classification (GTDB taxonomy): domain Bacteria; phylum Bacteroidota; class Bacteroidia; order Flavobacteriales; family Flavobacteriaceae; genus Abyssalbus. Next base: position 27,826 of record CALGUD010000141.1, on the reverse strand, counting down.
ATAAACCTCCATTCTTCGAGCATCTATCATCGGACAAAAAAGTAAGTTTTTATCTGTGGTTTGTTTTGCCATACGCAATGCCATGGCTTGTAAGGTGTCTATTGCAATTAGTGGTTTATCTAAAGCATAACACAGTCCTTTTGCTGATGAAACACCAATTCTTAATCCAGTATAAGAACCAGGACCTTTGCTTACTGCAACAGCATCAATATCGTTAAATTTTATATTGGCTTTTTTTACCACTTTTTCTATAAAGTTGGTAACATTTTCAGCATGACTATATTCTCCTCCAACCTCTTCAATAGCCAATAATTCATTATCTTTAGAAAGCGCAATTGAGCAAACTTTTGTAGCGGTTTCTATTCCTAATATTATACTCATTTTAATTCTCCATAATTTTAATTTCTACTCTTCTGTTGGCACTCATTTCTGCTTCCGATTTCGGATTAGGATGCAACATTTGCGTATTGCCATAGCCAATAGAGGCAATTCGGGCAGCTTCAATTCCATTTTCAATCAAGTATTCTTTAACTGCTTTTGCTCTATCTTCAGAGAGGGTTTGATACTCTTTCGTATTTCTTTGGTTGGGACCATTTACGTGTCCTTCCACTTCTATTTTTACATTTTTATTGATTTCCATAAATGCTAATAGAGCTCTTAAATCGCCCGAAGCTTGAGGTAAAAACTTAGCTTGGTTGCCATAAAACTGAATGTTTCTTAAGTTTACTTTTCTTCCTTTTTGTATTTTCTCTAATAATACGGTTTGACTAAAAGTAGTTCTGTTAGAAGTAATGGTTGCTTCCTCAGAATAAATTAAATAACCTGGCGAATTAGTACTAATCGTAAGTTTGTATTTACGTTGAGGAACTTCAACAGCATAAGTCATAATATTATTTTTCTCTACCAAATTTTTTCTTAATCCATCAATAATAATATTACCAGCAACAGGTTTGTCAGTTGTTTTGTCTTTTATTTCAATACTCACCGAAAGAGAATTACTTTCAACTATTGGCTCTTCAATTTTCACTTCAGGTTTTTCTCCTGCTACATTAATGGTTAAAGAATGACTTCCACCTGCTTTTTTGGAATTGTTTACCACCAACACATATTGTTCGTCTTTTTTTACTAAGAGTGATTTACTGTAAGTATCGTTAATTCCAGCAGCTACAAAAGGCTTGTCTCCATTTTTAGAAATTCCTGTGTTAGCACTTCTGGAAAGGTTACTGCGTATAGGAGCAATCTTTTTAGCTTCAATTCTTTTACAAAATAGATTTTTATGCTCAAACAAAAGGAAATCCCAATCGTTGCCTTCATCAAGAGATAGAATATCAAATGACAATTCTCCATCATAAGGAATTGAAATTAAATACCAAATGGTGTTTTTTTCAATTTCAAAATTTAGTGAGTCGTATAAATCATTGCTTTCAAACTCTATGGTTTGTCCATATCCCGAAATGTTTTTAGCTTCATAAAATGTGTCTGTAAGGTGCAACATTTTAGAACAGTCGGCATATTGAGCTTGACTATTGTTCAAGAAACAAAAAAACAATACGAATATAACTATGTGATCAATCTTTAACATAAGCAATCTACAAAATTAAGGATTGTTTATAAAAGAAATTTTCGAGCCAAAAGAAATAGCTTATTTACCATTCTCCTTTTCCAAGGCTTCATCCACTAAGGTGAGTTCTTTAAACCATTCCTCTCCAAACCTTCTGATAAGTGGTTCTTTTAAAAATTGATAGGTTTTAACACCAAGCTCTTCTCCTAAGGTACAAGCATCATCGCAAATATCCCAATAGGCATAATTTACTGCGGTATAAGCTGCAATTTTAGATAATCTTACTGGAAACAAATGACAAGAAATAGGTTTTTTAAATGCTGTTTTTCCATCTATGTAAGCCTGCTCAATAGAGCATTTGGTGATGTTTTGTTCATCAAAAAAGACAAAAGCACATTCTTTTCCATCTACCAATTGAGTAACATAATCACCATCGGCATCAACAGTATATAAATCTTCTTCTAAAGCGGTAATAGATTTTTCTGACAAATAAGGTTTTACCGATTCAAAAACATTTTCAAGTTCCTCTAATTCTTCTTGTTCTAATGGAGCACCAGCATCTCCTTGTACACAACAAGCTCCTTTGCATGCGTTAAGGTTGCACACAAATTTTCTTTCTAAAATTTCTTCGGAAACAATGGTATCTTGGATTTGAATCATTTATTAATTATAGATTAGAAATTTGAGATTAGAGATTCTTTAGGATGTCGATGGTTTTTTCCAACATTTCATCCGTAAAATTCAAATGCGTTACCATTCTAATTTGCTGTGGACCAAAAGCGATGGTTAAAATGTCTTTTTGTTTTAGCTTTTCAATGATATCCGAATGAACGTATTTAACATTGATATTTGCCACCACAATATTGGTATCTATAGGCATAAGACTATCTACAAAAGGTAAATTTTGCAAGGCTTCACCCAATAATTTTGCTCTTTTATGATCGTCTTTTAATCGCTCTATGTTATTTTCTAAGGCATAAATTCCTGTTGCAGCTATAAATCCTGCCTGACGCATTCCTCCACCAAATATTTTTCTTATTTGTCGAGCTTTTTTAATATCTGCTTTGCTGCCTACCAACAAAGAACCCACAGGAGCTCCTAATCCTTTCGACAAACAAATAGAAATCGTATCAAAAGCATTGCCGATGTCTTTAGTAGTATAATCACTTTCTACTATGGCATTAAAAATTCTGGCTCCATCCAAATGAAATTTCAAGCCTTTTTCTTTACACAAAGCAGCAATTTCTTGTATATCAGCTAAGGAATAAATACTTCCACCACCTCTGTTCATGGTGTTTTCTAAACTCACTAACTGCGATTCGGGTTTGTGTACATCATCTGGATTAATGGCTGTTAAAATTTGATTAGCTGTTAACCTTCCTCTGTCGCCCGAAATTAATTTAGTTGCTAAACCTGAATTAAATCCAATTCCACCACCTTCGTATTGATAAATGTGAGAAAGTTCATTACAAATTACTTCTCCGGGTGAGTTAGTATGAATTTTTATGGCTATTTGATTAGTCATAGTCCCTGATGGACAAAAAATACCAGCTTCTTTGCCAAACATGGTTGCTGCCAACTCTTCTAGTTGGTTAATGGTTTCATCTTCACCAAAAACATCATCGCCTACGTTGGCGTTCATCATTACCTCCAACATCTCTGGAGTAGGCTTGGTTACCGTATCGCTTCTTAAATCTATTAACATAAGGCAAAGGTAAATTTTTAATTTATTTTATCGGTATTAACTATGATTATAAAATTTATGTAAAATTGGAATTTTCTTTATATAGAATTGGAATTTTTCACAATAAATACCTCTAAATCAATTTGCTTATAGGTTTTCTTTTTGTTGTTATTGTTTTACTTCCCAAGAAGCATAAAAAGAAATCATTTAAAAAAAATAGTACTTTTGAAATGACTATTTTTAAAAATCAAATAGATTTATTACTAAAAATTTCTTCTAAACAATGAAAACATCAATTAAATTACTACTTTCTATTCCTTACTTCATGGTACTAATAACTATTGCGATATTCTTAATGAATAAGGATATGTTTTATAAATTAAATGGCAATGACTCAATAAACATATTTTTTATCTTAAGAATTTTTCTTTTGGTTGTTTTATTAATTCTTTTATTTGATTTATGGCGGATAAGAGGTTTAAACAAAAAAAGAAAAGTATTATGGACTTTTATATTACTGATGTTTGGCCCATTGAGTGCAATATATTATATATGGAAAGCTGAAAAAGAATTGAAAGGGTAGTGTTCACTATTAATTTAAACAAACTCTAATTTACAAAACTATCGGTTGCTTCCTATCTGTTTTTTTAAAATAAAAAATACATTATAAAGTTAGCTTTGGAAAAGAACTAAATTTTAGTGATACGCATAAAAAAAGCCTCTAAATCAAATGACTTAGAGGCTTTTTGGTTTTTATTTTTCGTCTTAAGAATTAGCTTGTAGCTTAATTAAATTTAAAGCTGAACCTGCTCTAAACCAATCTATTTGTTGTTGGTTATAGGTATGGTTCAATTTAACTTGTTCTTTCGTTCCATCTGCATGAGCCAACTCTAATGTTAACTGTTTGTCAGGAGCAAAAGAAGCTAAATCAACAAAGTTAAACGTATCATCCTCTCTAACTTTATCGTAATCTGCTTCATTATCAAAAGTTAACCCCAACATACCTTGTTTTTTAAGATTCGTTTCGTGGATACGAGCAAAAGATTTAACAATAACTGCCACAACACCTAAATGTCTTGGCTCCATTGCGGCATGTTCTCTAGAAGAACCTTCTCCGTAGTTATGGTCTCCCACAACAATACTTGGAACTCCAGCAGCTTTGTAAGCCCTTGCTGTTGCAGGAACTTCTCCTTTTGTACCAGTTAATTGATTCACTACTTCATTGGTTTTTTCGCCAAAAGCATTTACAGCTCCAATTAACATGTTGTTTGAGATATTATCTAAGTGACCTCTATATCTTAACCAAGGACCTGCCATAGAAATATGGTCGGTAGTACATTTACCTTTTGCTTTAATTAATAATTTAGCTCCGGTAATGTTTTGTCCGTCCCATGGTTTAAAAGGTTCTAACAATTGTAATCGTTGAGAGTCAGTGCTAACTAAAATCTCAATACCACTTCCATCAGCAGCAGGAGCTTGATAACCGTTATCTTCAACATCAAAACCTTTGCTTGGCAATTCATCACCAGTTGGAGGGTCTAATTTTACTTGTTCTCCTTTGTCGTTTGTCAATGTATCTGTAATTGGATTAAATCCTAAATCTCCAGAAATGGCAATTGCAGCAACCATTTCTGGTGAAGTTACAAATGCATGAGTATTTGGGTTTCCATCAGCTCTTTTAGAAAAATTTCTGTTGAAAGAGTGAATGATGGTATTTTTTTCTTGTTTATCAGCACCAGCTCTGTCCCATTGACCGATACATGGTCCGCAAGCATTGGTAAAAATGGTGGCATTCAAGTCTTCAAAAGGTTTTAATAATCCGTCTCTTTCAGCAGTATATCTTACTTGCTCAGAACCCGGATTAATACCAAATTCAGATTTTGTTGTAAGACCTTTTTCAACAGCTTGTTTAGCAATGGAAGCTGCTCTAGCTAAATCTTCGTAAGAAGAGTTAGTACAAGAGCCAATTAAGCCCCAATCTACTTTTAATGGCCAATCGTTTTTAGTTGCTTTTTCTCTCATCTCAGCAACAGGAGTAGCTAAATCTGGAGTAAAAGGGCCATTTACATGAGGAGATAAAGTTGATAAATCAATCTCTATCACTTGATCAAAATATTGTTCAGGATTTGCATAAACTTCATCATCGCCAGTTAAATGTTCAGCAACTTTATCCGCCAATTCAACAACATCAGCTCTATCGGTAGCTCTTAAATATCTTCTCATGGCATCATCATAACCGAAAGTAGAAGTGGTTGCACCAATTTCAGCTCCCATGTTACAAATTGTTCCTTTGCCTGTTGCAGAAAGTGATTTAGCACCTTCGCCAAAATATTCAACAATACATCCTGTTCCACCTTTCACGGTAAGGATACCGGCTACTTTAAGGATAACATCTTTAGCAGAAGTCCATCCACTTAATTTACCGGTTAATTTTACACCTATCAGTTTCGGGAATTTCAATTCCCATGCCATTCCTGCCATTACATCCACTGCATCTGCACCACCAACACCTATGGCAATCATACCTAGTCCACCTGCATTTACCGTATGAGAATCCGTTCCAATCATCATTCCCCCCGGAAACGCATAGTTTTCCAATACTACCTGGTGAATAATTCCGGCACCCGGTTTCCAGAAACCAATTCCGTATTTATTTGACACTGATGCAAGAAAATCAAATACTTCCCGACTTGTATCATTAGCTCGTTTTAGGTCTAAAACCGCACCTTGTTTTGCCTGAATTAAATGGTCGCAATGTACAGTTGTAGGCACGGCCACTTTTGGTTTATTAGCCTGCATAAATTGCAATAAGGCCATTTGGGCCGTTGCATCCTGGCAAGCAATCCTATCCGGTTTAAAATCTACGTAGTCTTTTCCCCTAACAAATGCTTTGTCCGGTGTTCCATCCCAAAGGTGGGAATACAATATTTTCTCGGCTAAAGTTAATGGTTGTCCGGTAATTTCACGAGCTTTGTCAACACGTTCTGCCACCGTACCATAAACTTCTTTAATCATGTCAATATCAAATGCCATAATAACTTCTAATTAATTTAGTTTTAAGAATCGCAAAGTTACGAAATTAGCTATAGTATTTAAAGTATTTGACAAAACATTAGTTATTATGGAACTATTTAAAAAATCTATAATAAAAGATACGATTTACAGAACAAAATCTGTAAACTAGTGATTTTTATTGTGATGTTACTAAAAATTGGAAGATGAGAAAACACCCGTAATTATAAAGTGAATTTTTATAACAAAATAAGTGTTTTTACGTAGATAGTTTAATAAGAAATTGAAACCTTTTTTTATTTAAATGAATAGGTGAATTACAGTAAAGAGCTAATGATTTTTTCAATAGTTATTCCCTCGGCCTCAGCTTTGTAATTTTTTATAATCCTATGCCTTAATATTCCTGCAGCCACAGCTTGTACATCTTCTATATCAGGTGAAAATTTACCGTTAACAGCTGCATGTGACTTAGCAGCGAGAATAAGATTTTGTGATGCCCTCGGTCCTGCTCCCCAATCTACATACGTGTTCACAAGATCCGTAGACAGTTCACTACCAGGTCTTGTCTTCCCCACAAGTGTAACTGCATATTCAATTACATTGTCTGCCACAGGAATCCGTCGCATGAGGTGTTGGATTTCAACTATTTCATTAGCAGTAAAAAGTGGTGATATTGAAGAAACTGAATCAGAAGTAGTGATTTTAACAACGTCTACTTCTTCCTTGTAAGTTGGGTAGTTCAATTCTATGGCAAACATAAACCGGTCTAACTGGGCTTCAGGAAGCGGATACGTTCCTTCCTGCTCTATAGGGTTTTGAGTAGCTAATACAAAATACGGTAAATTAAGTTTGTAATTATGTCCGGCTACCGTTACTGACCTTTCCTGCATTGCTTCCAGCAAAGCCGCCTGTGTTTTAGGCGGGGTACGGTTTATTTCATCAGCTAAAATAATGTTTGCGAAAACCGGTCCTTTTATAAATTGAAATTCCCTGTTTTTATCCAATATTTCGCTTCCCAGAATATCACTGGGCATCAAATCCGGCGTAAATTGTATACGTTTAAAATCCAACCCCAATGCCTGCGCGATGGTATTCACCATTAAAGTTTTTGCTAATCCGGGGACACCAATTAAAAGAGCATGCCCTCCTGAATATATAGCCAGCAATATTTCATTGATAACTTTTTCCTGACCAACGATAACTTTAGCTATTTCGCTTTTAAGTTTTTTATGCTTTTCAACCAGATTTTGAACGGATTTAACGTCTGACATGGAGAATTACTTTTTAAGCCAGTTATTTGCAAAACTACAATCTTTATTGTCGGGCCCTACATTAATATAAGTATCTTCAATTTTTTCTTTCATCCATTCGGATATAGCTTCAATTTGTTTTTCCTTGAGTGCCAAATCCATAATTTTAATATAATCCTGGGAATAGTTGGCTACATGTTCTTTAAAACGGGCATTTACTTTAATAATTTTATAGTTCACGCCTGTTCTGGTCTGTTCAACAACGGGATGAGAGATTTCATCACCTTCCAGCCCTCTTATTTGCGAATAGAAAGCAGGATCCATTTTAGTTAATTCAAAGCGCTTATCTTGAGTTGCCGGATTAATCAGTACACCCCCGTCAAATTTAGTTTCTTTTTCATCTGAAAAATTACGAGCAGCTTCATCAAAAGTAAATTCACCTGCTATAATTTTATTTCGTATTTCTGTTAATTCTTCTTTTGCCTGATCAATTGCCTTTTGTGATATTTCCGGTCTCAATAAAATATGGCGTACATCTAATTCCTGTCCCCTTATTTTTTCTACCAAGAGAATATGCCAACCGAATTCTGATACAAAAGGTTCAGACACTTCTCCTTGCGGAGTACTGAAAGCTACGTCTTTAAACTCTTTTACAAATGGTGATTTTTTTGTTAACCTGTAAATTCCGCCATTTTCCGATTTCCCGGGGTCATCAGAATAAAGTGTTTGTTTTATTGCAAAGCTCGCACCCCCATCAACTACATCGGCTCTTATTTTCTTCAATTTCTCAATTGTCGCTTTTATTTCTTCTTGTGTTGGTTGTGGTTGTTTTACTATTTGAGAAATCTCAACTTCATCACCAAATACCGGTCTTTCATCTTCCGGGATTTTATTAAACCATTGGCGAACTTCCTCGGGGGTAATTTCAATTTCATCAACAATCTTTGAGCGCATTTTCTCAGATAACTGTTGTGATGTTGCAATTTCTGCTAATTCTGCCCTCAGACTTTCTTCATCATCTTTTTTATAAAACTCCACCACTTTTTCAATTGATCCTATTTGAGTTACCAAAAATTCCAATTGCCTGTCAACATAACTCCTTACTTCTGGTTCAGATACTAAAATACTGTCTTGCACAGCCTGGTGGGCATACAATTTATCCTCCATTAGTTTACCCAATAACTGGCATCTGGGTATATCTTTAATTGCTACTCCCTGTGTTTCAAGGCTTAGATAACTTTTATCTATATCCGATTCGAGAATCACATGATCACCAACTACAGCGGCTACTCCATCAATTTTAATTTTTTCAAAAACCCTGGTAGTATCTTTTATTTCCTGGGCAGGAGGCTCCGCAGGTATAATATTTTCAGTAATATCTTCTTGTGCTATTAAAACCTGAAATGAGAAGAACAACAATATTCCAGGTAAACTATTAATAAATTTCATAATGTTTTTTTTGATATGCTTCATCTAAAAGTCCCTTTTCTAGTCTGCGATTATAGTCTAACCGTCTTTTATTTATTATTATTTGCTTGACTGTAGGTTTTACATACTCCAGAGGTGCAATACTATTTCTGCTTAAAATATCCTTTAAAAACACCAAATATACCCCTAAAGAATCAGTTAGTTCAAATATTTGTGCTTTTTTTAAGTATTGCTCAATATTGTCTGCTTCAACTACCGGAAGCTTTTTTATCACTTCTGATGCCCTTACCCAGGTTGAATCATTTAATGAATACGATTTAAATTGATAACTTATATCTTGCAAATACCTTTTATTATCCTCTTCAAATATGTTTAAATTTTCTTTTAAATCACTTAAACCTTCGAAATTTTTATCCACACTAACATAACGTAATTTTAGCAACTCTTCATTGAGCATAAAATTATCTTTATTTTCATCATAAAACTTTTTCAATTCACTCTCGCTAACTACTGTATCTATCGATGTTGAAATTAAAACTTCCTTATATGCATTTGCATAAATATCAGTGCGGTATTCATCTACAAGCGATTCAAGTTCTTCCAGTTTTCTTTCACTTAAAACAGTCTGGGCTTTCTCAACAAATAACTTTTTAACGGCCCAGGAGTCAATAAAATTTTTAACCAGACCAATACTATCATTCCTGGAAATGTTTTCTGAAGTTAACTTATTTAAATCACTTTTATAAAGGTACTCCTCTCCAACCCTGGCTACTATTTCCTCTGTTTGTTTTGGCTTAAAGTAATCGCAAGATGTGCTAAAACATATTAAAACTATAATTAAAATACGTAAACATAAAAATTTCATAGTATTTGTTTAATCTACCGGCAAAAATAAGGAATAAGGACAATAAAACAAGTAACTACAGAACGGAATACACTTACTAATATTATAACTTTACCTTTGTAAATTATAAATGAAAAAGATATTACTACAATGCGTAATGTGAAACTTATATGGGATTTCAGGGGGCCGAATGCCGAAAGAACAGCCCAACACCACGAGCTACACCTTAAAGAATATTTAAAGGTTGGAAATGTAGCGTTTGAAGAGACCGGACAGCAAAACATCAATGATTTTCATTCTATTGCTTATGTAATAGTTAATGAAGACGTTATGCAAAAAATACGGGAGGAGTTAAAGCCACATCGAGGACAAGTGCATGAGGGGTGAGGTTTGTTTTTTGGTTAGACAAAAAGAGGAAAGAGAATAGAAAATAGAGAATAGACACAAGAGACAAGACACAAGAGACAAGACATCATTCTGCATTCTGAATTCTGCATCGGACACCGGACATCCAACTCCAAACTCTTAACTCTTAACTCATAACTAACTCACCGGTTCGCCATAGAGGTCAAAATCACTTGCGTCTGTAATTTTAATTTGCACAAATTCACCTGTCTTCAGATAATATTTAGCTGCATCAATCAATACTTCATTATCTACATCAGGAGAGTCAAATTCAGTACGGCCTACAAAATAGTTACCTTCCTTGCGGTCAATAATGCATTTGTATACATGACCAATTCTTTCCTGATTTAGGTCCCATGAAATTTGTGATTGCAATTCCATAATTTCAGCAGCCCGATCTTGCTTTACATTTTCCGGAACATTATCCTCTAAATTATAAGCATGCGTGTTTTCTTCATGACTGTATGTAAAACATCCCAAACGTTCAAAACGCATTTCTCTTACCCAATCTTTTAAAATTTGAAAATCTTCTTCAGTTTCACCAGGATAACCTACAATTAAAGTGGTTCTGATGACCATTTCAGGAACAGCTTTACGAAACTCCTGCAAAAGCTTTGTAGTTTTTTCCTTTGTGGTTCCCCTACGCATACTTTTTAAAATAGAATCTGAAATATGCTGTAAAGGTATATCGAGGTAATTACAGATCTTAGGTTCATTTTTCATAACCTCTAAAACATCCATCGGAAATCCGGTTGGAAAGGCATAATGTAAACGTATCCACTCGATACCTTCTACTTTAACTAATTGTTTTAACAAATCGGCTAGTTTTCTTTCCTGGTAAAGGTCAAGGCCGTAGTAAGTAAGGTCCTGTGCAATAAGAATGAGTTCTTTAACTCCCTTCGCTGCAAGTTTTCCTGCCTCAATCACTAATTTTTCAATAGGAGTACTTTTATGCTTGCCTCGCATTATTGGTATGGCACAAAAAGAGCATGGCCTGTCACACCCTTCTGCAATTTTTAAATATGCATAATTTTTAGGGGTGGTTGTTAAACGCTCTCCGATAAGTTCATGTTTATAATCGGCTCCCAGGGCCTTAAGCAGAACCGGGAGTTCTGAAGTACCGAAATATTGATCTACATCGGGGATCTCTTTTATCAGATCCGGCTTATAACGTTCACTTAAACATCCGGTTACAAACACCTTATCAACTTCGCCCTCTTCCTTTTTTTGAATATATTCCAATATAGTATTAACACTTTCTTCCTTAGCATTATTAATAAATCCGCATGTGTTTATAACTACTATATTACCTTCTTCTTCATGAACTACGTCTTTACCGCTGGCTTTGAGTTGCCCCATTAACACTTCACTGTCGTAAACATTTTTAGAACAACCCAGTGTAACTACATTTATCTTATTTTTCTTTAGAGACTTCGTTCTCATCCTTAAATTTTTGGATTGCAAAAATAAGGAAGAATTATATGCTAAAGAACTATAATGCTGTCTATTTTACTCACCTGAACCATTCATATTCAATTTACGCAGCATATCATCACTGATACTGCCAGAATAAGCCCCATAAGCATCTAAAAGGACTCCTTTTTCTCCTGTATTTGTTTCAATAACATAAAGTACCATATTATCCTCGGGGTTACTAAACCCTTCGAACCTATAGAATTTAACTACATTTAATTCTTCTGCCGGATGAATTTTCTTTTTTGATTTGTTTTCAACCCCGGCCTCACACAAGTTAAAGTCTTCTGTATATCCTTTCTTTTTAAGGTCTTCAATAGCCTCGCTAACGGTTGTGAAAGATTCCTGCATTTCCCTCATTTCACTGGTTTCCTCACCTTTTGTATACTTAGTATTTTCCATGATGGTTGTTTTTATTTATCAATGTATTTAAAAATTAAAGCCTTTTGTGATTGGAAAAGAAAAAATATTACCTCTAATAAGCAAACATCTTTATTAATTAATTTTTTCTTGTTCTGGCTTCTTTGTAATTTTAAAACAATAAAATAGTAAAAATGGCAAGAACACCAAGTAATATGCTCCCTTTGGGGGTTAAAGCACCGGATTTTAACTTAACGGACACAGTGTCAAATAATATACTGACTTTAGATGATATTAAGGGCAACAAGGGAACTGTTATCATGTTTATTTGTAATCACTGTCCGTTTGTTAAACATATAAACGCAGAAATTTCTCAACTGGCAAGGGATTACAAGGATAAAGGTATTGGCTTTGCAGCGATTTCCAGTAACGATGTTGAAAATTATCCGGCTGATTCACCTGATTTAATGAAGCAAAATGCAATTGAACAAAAGTTTATTTTCCCTTATTTGTATGATGAAACACAACAAACTGCCAGGGATTATGATGCAGCCTGCACTCCCGACTTTTATGTTTTTGACAGTGAGCTGCAACTGGTTTATAGAGGCCAGTTGGATGATTCACGGCCGGAAAATGGCATCCCGGTAACTGGCAAAGACATAAGACAAGCTTTGGATGCCATTATTGACGGACAATCTGTAAGTGAGATTCAAAAACCAAGTATTGGCTGTAATATAAAATGGAAATAAATGCATATAGCTAAAAGTGATGCTTTACAAAAGTTAGCTTCACAAAACCAATTGTTTACTAATATTTTTAAACATGGCACACTTCAGTTAGAAGTATATAAGCCTTATAAAGAGGATTCCCAAAAGCCACACAACCGGGATGAGGTATACATAATTATATCGGGATCCGGTACATTTTATAATGATGGTAAACGGGCACAGTTCTCTGAAGGTGATTTTTTGTTTGTTCCGGCAGGTATTGAACACCGATTTGAAAATTTTACCGATGATTTTAGTACATGGGTACTGTTTTACGGACCAATAGGAGGTGAAGCAATAGGAGAGGAAGCAGCCTACTCGTTATAATTTAACTTTCTTTTAATGATTTAAATAGGAGTTCTTTCATGATAATCTAGTAACTTTATAGAGTAATAACAAATTATTAAATTAAAACATCATGGCAACATTAAGATTAGGGGATAAAGCGCCAAATTTTAAAGCGCAAACTTCTGAAGGGGAAATAGATTTTTATGAGTATTTAGGTGATGGATGGGGAATTTTATTCTCACATCCGGCCGATTATACGCCCGTTTGTACAACTGAACTTGGTTCTGTTGCAAAATATAAAAAAGAATTTGAAAAGCGTAATGTAAAGGTTCTGGCATTGAGCGTTGATGGGGTGGAGTCTCATAAAGGTTGGATTAAAGATATCAATGAAACCCAACATACAACTGTTAATTTTCCAATTATTGCAGACGAAGATGGAAAAATCGCGAATTTGTATGATATGATCCATCCAAATGAGAACTCAAAGCTAACCGTACGTTCAGTATTTATTATTGATCCGGATAAAGTTATTAAACTCATTATTACATATCCTGCTTCAACCGGAAGGAATTTTGAAGAATTGTTGAGAGTAATAGATTCTTTACAACTTACTGCTTATCATAAAGTAGCAACCCCGGCAAACTGGAAACATGGAGAAGATGTGGTAGTAAGCCCGGCCATTTCTACAGAAGACGCAAGGAATATTTTCAAAAAAGGGGTGACAGAGGTTAAACCTTATTTGAGAATGACACCTCAGCCTAATTTAGATTAGAAATCTTATATAATTATATAATAATACCTGTCAGTTTTCTTTTATACCCACTTAAAACTGGTTGAAAACTGACAGGTATTATATTTTCAAAGCCACCCTTCTCTTTTGGCAAGGTTTTGTATATGTGTAAAATGATGATTACCATGCCATGCATACATTCCAATAACATTTTTAAGAATATTTTCCCCGCTTTCAGGGTGCATGTATGCACGATTTTGTTTTTCAGGAGTCATTCCTTTAAGTAGGTATACCCACTTTTCGTGTAATGACTCTAGCATTTTTAAAGAAGGCTCTATAGGCCCGCGCGAATCGGGGAGTTCCGCCCATAGGTCTTCATGATACGCTTTAATGAGAGGGTTTTCTTCTGTTAAGGCCCATTTAAACCGTATGTATGCATTCATATGACTGTCAGGAATATGATGAATAACCTGCCTCACTGTCCATCCTTCTGGCCGGTATGGAGTGTCTAGTTGTTTTTCACTAAAATTTTCAACGAGATTTCTTAATCTGTTAGGCAAATGTTCAATAATAGAAATCCAATCGGATACTTTTTGCTGGGAAGCGTCTAACGGACAATCAAATTTTCCTATGGGGTACTTCAATTTTTCTAACTCTGCTGTGATCATATGAAATGAAATTAAACACTTTCAATTTATATACTTAAAGTTAATATTCTTTTTGTTACATATTTATATAACAATAGAAATAAAGAAATTTTCAAACAATAAAAATTTATACTACAAAATTTGATTCCTATTTCAAACCTACTAATTCCACATCAAAAATAAGAGTAGCGTCCGGTGGTATAACCCCACCTGCTCCCCTGCTCCCATACGCCAAGTGGGATGGAATTACAAACCGGGCTTTATCTCCTACTTCTAATAATTGTATGCCTTCATCCCATCCCGGAATTACTTGTCCTACACCTAAAGCAAAATCTATGGGTTGATTTCTTTTATAGGAAGAATCAAACACTTCCCCATTAGCTAATTGTCCTTTATAATGTACGGATACTGTTTTGCCTTTTTGAGCCTTTGCCCCTCCTCCTTTTTGTATAATTTTATACCGGAGGCCACTATCGGTTTTATCAAAGCCGGCAGCGAGTTTTTCCAGTTCTATTTCGGCTTTTCTTTTCTCTTCGGCAATACGTTTTTCACGGGATCCTTCAAAGGTCCTGAATGCTTCAACCGCATTCCAGTTTTTAGCATCATCCCCTACCCTTATAATCTCTATACTTTCAATTTTATCACCTTGCCTAATGGCGTCAACAACTTCTTGTCCATTCTCAACATATCCAAAAACAGAATGCTTCCCATCTAACCAATCGGTCGGAACATGGGTAATAAAAAACTGGCTTCCATTTGATGCGACTCCTGAATTAGCCATTGAAAGCGTGCCGGGACGATCATGCTTCAAATCCGGGTGAAACTCATCATCAAACATATATCCGGGACCACCGTACCCATCTCCTGAAGGACATCCGCCCTGCACCATAAAATCCGCCAAAACACGATGAAAAGTGAGTCCGTCGTAATAAGGCTTACCCTGTGGTTTTGGTTTGTTTTCAATATTTCCTTCAGCTAACCCGACAAAATTACCTACTGTTCCCGGCACTTTATCGTAAGCTAACTTTATAAGAATCTCTCCTTTAGTTGTATTAAATTTTGCATAAATACCGTCTTGCATGACTCGTTTTTTAAGTTAAGGTGCAAAGGTATATTTTAATGATCAAAAATACCATATTGCACTTCAAATAAACAAATTTCTTAAAACAAATAATCCCCGAGGCAATGCCATATGGATATTTTGCCTGTTTTATTTTGTCCCAAAGGCACAAAAAACGAAATTTATTTATTACACCTCACCCAAAACTGCCTGGCAGTTTTGACCTCTCCCACCTTGCTCCGCTGTAGCTTCGCGAAGGCGATGAAGGAGAGGTAGAAGCGGGCACGAGCAAAGCGAACTGGCGAAGCAAACCCCGAGGCAAAGCCTCGAGGAATTCTTTTGATTTAATAATTTTTTTACCGTAAGGGATAAGTTTTAATCTCTATAATTGGAAATTATGTGATAAAAAGCTAGTTTTAGTAAGACTTAACTTATATTATATGAAAATGAAAACTATACCCAAATCGACATTCCTTCGAATTTCTCTTTTAAGTTTAACGTGTTTCTTATTTTTTATATCCTGTAAAAAAGCTGAAGTAGCACAAAACCCTCCACAGCAATGCTTTGAAAATATAGACAACGAGATTATTCTGGATTTAAATAATTTAACATATACAGTTGCCCATGAACAGGATCAGTTTAATTCATTTATTGGTGTCAGGGCGTTAGCAATGGTACATTTATCTATTCATGATATTTTTAATGCGATAGAGTCTAAATTTGAGCCCTATCATTATAAACAGGTGTCCGAAGAATGTAAACCCTTGGCTGCGGCGGCTGAGTCTACCCGGATTATATTAACCAAAATATATCCATCAAGAATGGACACCATTAACCAGGTATGCAATAAATGGCTGAATATGATTGAAGAAGGAGTTGATAAAGCTAAAAGCGTGGATCTGGGCAGAAAAGTTGCTGAATCCTATTTATTGTTGCGAAAAAACGACGGACATGAAAAACAAGATATATACGATCCTACAAATGAACCGGGCCATTATCAATTTACTCCCGGATATTTATGGGCATGGAAACCGGATTTTAAGGATTTAAAACCCTTTATGTTAGATTCACTTTCACAGTTCAGTTCTTCGCAACCTCCGGCTTTAACCAGTGAGGAATATACCGCCTCATACAATGAAACTAAAGAATTTGGAATGAAGGACAGTAAATCCCGATCCGAAGATCAAAGCCATATCGCGCATTGGTGGGCAGAACCGGGTGAACATAGCTGGAACAGGATTGGCAGATTAACCGCTAAGGAGAAAAAATTATCAATCATAGAAACTAACCGTATGTTAGCGCTGATAAATATGAACCTGTATGATTTATACCTGACTTCTTTTTACAGTAAATATCATCACGACTTCTGGAGGCCATATACTGCCATTACTATGGGCGAAGGTGATAATAATCCGGAAACAAAAGGAGATGTTAAATGGGAGCCGGAAATACGTACTTCGCCATGGCCTGAATATCCGTCAACACGTGCTGCAGTAGGTGTTGCAGGAGCAGAGATAGTAAGCCATGTTTACGGAACCCCTGATGTTACTTTTACTATGGAATCTGTTACGGCATTACCTTCTGCAAAAGAAAAACAATATACTAATTTAGTTAAAGCTGCCGATGACTGTGCCGATTCAGGAGTTTATAATGGGACTCATTTCAGGTTTTCAACTGAAGAAGGCAAAAAACTAGGGAAAACAATAGCGGCAAATACGATTGAAAATTATTTACAACCAATTAAAAAAACAGTTCCAACAACCTCTGATTAATGATTAAAGTGATTTGACAAGTTGCCTGCCCCTGAAATTTTATTTTAAATCATTACTTAATAGCGGGCAACTTAATATTGATTAATCTGTTCAATTTTGTATCTTTAAACAATGAGAGTTGTGGCTACAAATACAGGCAAACCTACAGTAGTTAACTGGAAAGGGAAGGAAATAAAAACCGGTATTTTTAAGTATCCGGTTAATGATTCTATTATCCTGGGCAAAGAAGATGTAGTAGATGATGCCGTTATAGACAGGAAATATCATGGGGGTTTGGATAATGCCTGTTATTTATTTTCTGCTGATAAGTATGATTATTGGAAACAATTATATCCACATTTAGAGTGGAATTGGGGAATGTTTGGTGAAAATATAACCATTGAAGGTTTTGACGAGACCAAAATATGCATCGGTGATGTACTGAAAATAGGCGAAGCCGTTGTGCAAATATCACAACCCCGACAACCTTGCTATAAATTGGGAATAAGGTTCAACAATCAAAAAATACTTAAAGATTTTATTTCACTTGCTTTACCCGGAGCTTACGTAAGAGTGCTTCTGGAAGGTAAAGTTTCTGAAAATGATGAAGTTATTATACTTGAAAGAGGCAAAAAACCAAGTATTCAAAACGTTTTCAAAATGTTGTACAATGATACTGACTCGCATAGTTTACTGAGTGCTATTGAAAATGAATATCTTGCAGAGAGCTGTAAAAAAGACTTATCAAGAAAATTATTAAATGCAATCCGATGAAAACCATTTTTGAAAAATTAAAATTATCAGACCAAAAAGAAATCCTAATATTAAATGAACCTGAAGGTTTCGATAAAGAACTCTTAGCTCTTCATAATATAGAAATTTATGAATCGCTTGTACAGGTAACTAAAGTAGATTTTGCTTTGGTTTTTGTTACCACGATACAGGAAGTAGAAGACCAGATGCAAACCCTCCTCCTGAAATTAAAGGATGATGCCTTATTATGGATTGCGTATCCCACCCACACAACAGCTACTGATATAACCGACAATTATGACTGGAAACCACTAACGGGAAACTGTTTTGAACCTACAAAATCTATGGTAATCAATGAGAACTGGAGAGTTATCAGGTTTAGAAAACTTGAATACGCAAAACCTAAATAAATATCCGTAAATTCAGCTAACCATAATCTCTAATCCTCCTGTCCATACTTCACCGAAAGTATTCAGTAAGTTTAAGTTAGTACAAGCAAATGAATATTGATTGAGATGCAACTGAACCAAGCAAGTATTATAGCATAGAAAAGATTATATATCATGGCAGTACAATCTTTATTATATAAAGAGGTCAATTAAAAAATAATAAAGAATGAATCTATGGGGTCTTTATGTTATGTCGGTAATTTATATCGCTACTGGAATTTTTCATTTTATAAAACCAAAAATGTATAAAAGTATAATTCCGCGTTACCTACCATGGCCAAACACAATTGTATTTTTAAGTGGCTTGGTTGAAATTATTCTTGGAAGTATGCTTCTATTTGTAAGTTTAAGAACATACGCTTTATGGGCAATAATTATAATGCTTTTATTATTTCTACCAGTACATTTTTATATGCTAACAGATCCTAAATTTGCTTTGAGATTTCCAAAATGGTTATTAATTTTAAGAATACCCGTTCAATTTCTTTTAATATATTGGGCTTACATTTATTTATAATTAAGCGGGGGAATATTCAGATGAATATTCCCCCGCTTCCAACAGTCTAACCAATAAACTTCTCTAACTATTTTTGAATTATAAATTAACACTTTTTGTATAGGTTCTTTCTTCTGTAGTCAGAAAAAAAGTATACCTTCCCTCTTCAAGTTCTGAAATGTTTAACTTTCTACCAATTGTTAAATTGTCTGTAGATGCATCAACAACTTCTGAATAAAGACAGTTATCATTTTTATCATATAATTTTATCTTTAAATCAGATTTAGAAAGATTACATTTTGTAATCATTATATGGTCATTTTTTAATATCAGTATGGGTTTGTACAATACTTTTTCGGCATCTTCGCGAATAGTCGTAGCATCAGAGTCAACAGTTATGATATACTTTTCTATTTTTACATCAGTTTCTATCTCTAAATAATACGTGCCGTCAGCTACCTCTCTTAAGTTATAGTACCTTATGCCTTTTTTATGAAAATTATATTTTTCAGAATGAAGCAAAACACCTTCGGCGTCCCTGAAAGAAACACCCACGGGCGAAGCTGCATTCTTCACTGTTAAACTAATGATTTTATTGTCTGTTTTCGCTATTTTAAAAGAAGGGTCATTTGCCAAGGCAGTTGCAACTGTTAAAAAGAACATTGCAAAACATGTAACGGAATTTTTGAGTACATTTTTCATCTTTAAAAATTTTAATTGTTGAACAATTATTTGAATCAAATGTAGGGTTGATTTCCCAGTAAAAAATCAGTAGAATTTTCAAATTCATGTATTATTTTAACATCATATTTCTTAAAAATATCATAAAATGGTAATATTGTACACTACTTTGTTAATTTTGTATATGATAAGCAATTACATAGTTTATAAATTTGAACTTAATATTTATACAATTGAAGATAAAAAAACCATCGTTTGAAGCTATAAATCCGACTTTTGGCAATTCATTTTCCTATACCCGTTATATAGTAAACAAAAAAGGAAATACAGAGTATTGGCATTATCATCCTGAAATTGAGCTGGTTTTTGTTAACGGTGGATCAGGAAAAAGGCAAATTGGTAGTCATATTTCCTTTTATACTGAAGGTGATCTAATCTTGATAGGGCCTAATTTACCCCACTGTGGATTTACAGATAATCATACTGGTAATAAAAATGAAATAGTTATACAAATGCTTCCTGATTTTTTAGGCCCGGATTTTATGAATAAACCTGAGATTGATAACATCAGAAATCTTTTTGACCGTTGTAAAGGTGGAATTGCTTTTTACGGGAATACCAAAGAAAGAATAGGAAGAAAAATAGAGGCCTTAGAAAGTCAAAATCCTTTTAAAAAACTATTAAATATATTAGAGATATTAGATGATCTGCATTTATCCACAGAATATCAAATATTAAATGCGGAAGGGTTTTCACTGGCAACCGAATTAAAAGATAACGACCGGATTAATGTAATTTTTAATTATGTAAAAAACAATTATAAAGACCCTATAATGCTTGAAGATATTGCAGAATTAATTAGCATGACGGTTCCATCTTTTTGCCGGTACTTTAAAAAGATTACAGGTAAAACCTTTACCAAATTTGTAAATGAATACAGATTGGTCCATGCATCTAAATTATTGGCAGAAAAGCCCATGAGCATTACGGATGTTTGTTTTGAATGTGGTTTTAACAATTTTTCCCATTTTAATAAATCGTTTAAGCTATTTACAGGAAAAAAACCTTCAGAATACCGAAACGAATCCAAGCTATTTTTGAGTATCTGATTACGCAATAGCGATATCATTAAAATAAATTTTAAACATACATATAAAAAAAGTAGCTTCTCAACTACTTTTTTATTAGAATACTGCCTATAATAAGCTCGTTTGTAGGTTTATTATTGTCCACATATCCTTTATCTTAATACTAGCAAATTATATGCCAAATGCGCCCGGAGGCGCATTTTAACTAACTAACTCAAATTAACATAATTGAAGGTAAAAAAACCTTTGTCTTAGTAGGAAATGAAATCTTATTTATGGCAATATCCTTATGATCAATAAAGATTTGTCATATTAAAACCCCTTTTCGCTAGCGAATATAAAATAATTTCCCAATACAACAAATTTAAAATCAGCATTTTACAATTATTTTTAAACTTTAATAAGAAATGAGAATAAAACCGTTTTTGTGTTGAGGAATTAACATAAAATTATATTTTAAAATGTATGTTTAATAACCGGATTTAAAAAAGTAAGTTTTATTTTTGTTTTTGTAACGTAGGCTTTTTTTATTCGTCATTGTAACAGTTAGGTCGTTAACGTTACTCTTTAATGTAAAATCTTTTATAACATGAAAAAAATATTATATGTTGCCTTTTCTGCAATTATCTTGGGCTGCACACCAAAAATAAACGATTTAGCTACAAATGTTCCCGTTAATGCAACTATTGATTTAGTGAACGTGGTTGACGATAAAGTTAAAGTAGAAGTTGATCCGGGAAGATTTACCACGGAAAGTATCAATTTTTACATCCCTAAAACTGTACCCGGAACCTATAGTGACGATAATTACGGCCAGTACATTGAAGGCTTAGTAGCATGGGATTATAATAATAATGAATTAGAAACAACTAAAGTTGATGAAAATACATGGAAAATAAATAGTGCTGTCAACCTAGACAAGGTCACTTATTATGTAAATGACACATTTGATTCAGAAAAAGAAAAGGAAGAACCGGTATTTTCTCCTGCGGGAACAAATATTGAAGCAGGCAAAAACTACTTTTTGAACCTGCACATGCTGGTAGGATATTTTGATGATCTAGGACAAAGGCCCTATCAATTATCTTTCATCCGTCCCGAAAATATGGTTGCGTCCACTTCATTGGTTCAAAGCACAAATACACTTAACCCCTCGACAAAAAAATTGCTTAAAGAGCATCCTGCAGTTGATGTTTTTTTAGCAAACCGCTATTTTGAAGTAACCGATAATCCCATTATGTATTCAGAATTAGATTCTGAAACTTTTAAAGTGAGTGATATTGAGGTTACCTTATCTGTTTATTCACCTAATAATGTTTATACTGCCAGCGATATTAAAGCAGATATGGAACGTATGATGAAAGCTCAAAAAGCTTTTTTAGGTGATGTAGACAGTACAAAAAAATACCACATATTGCTTTACCTAAGCACCATAGACAAACCTGATGCTACAGGATTTGGTGCATTGGAGCATCATACCTCTACTACGGTAGTATTACCTGAAACAATGCCCAAAGAGAGCCTTGTAGAAACTATGATCGATGTAGTTTCCCATGAGTTTTTTCATATCGTAACCCCGCTTTCGGTACATTCTGAAGATGTACATTATTTTAACTATAATGCACCTGTAATGTCTAAACATTTGTGGATGTATGAAGGTGTTACAGAATATTTTGCCAACCTTTTCCAGGTAAACCAGGGGTTACTGAGTGAAGATGAATTTTTTGGACGTATTATTGAAAAAATCACTGTTGCAAAAGGTTATGACGATGAAATGTCCTTTACTGTTATGAGCGAGAATATACTCGACCAGCCTTATAAAGACAATTACATCAATGTGTATTACAAAGGCGCATTAATAGGAATGTGTATAGATTTAATAATCAGGGAAAAAAGTAACGGAGAGAAAGGGATATTATGGTTAATGAAACAATTATCTGCTAAATACGGGAAAGACAATCCGTTTGAGGATGATAAAATAATTGAGGAAATTACAGCTCTTACCTATCCTGAAGTTGGTGAATTTTTTGAAAAACATGTAGTTGGGGATACACCTATTAATTATGAAGAATTTTTAGGTAAAGTAGGATTAAAGCTTGATTCAGAAACAGTAGATACCGGATATTTTTTACATGGCCAGGTTCCCTATATTGATGCGAATCCTGCAAAAAACGAACTTTTTTTCAGGAATACTAAATTCAATAGTTTTCTAGATGATATGAAAGTACAACCAGATGACATAATTAAATCTGTTAATGGTAAAGAATATGGACTCGAAAATGCCCGTGACATGATCATGGCCTCTATGTCATGGAGCCCCGAAGATACTATTACAATGGTTGTAAACAGAGATGGTGAAGATGTTACCTTAACAGCAAAGGCAGGTACACCAACTATGAAACAGGAGATCATCGTAAAAGAAGAAAATACAACAGAAGCTGAGAAATCCTTGCTTAATTCATGGCTTAAAAAATAGGTGATCCGAGACCATTGGGTTAAACTTTGGTTGAATTTACCGATTCCAAAGAGCTGTCTAAAAAGGTGTATATAAATTTAAATGAAGTTATATGTCAGGTTGAGCGCCCCCGACGCTTCGGGGGAAACCTAATTATAGTTCTCGACTGCGCTCGAACAGACAGTTTTAATACCTTTTTTGACAGCCTTTTTTATATAGCAGAAGCAGCTTTATGGATGAAATCTTCGATGTTAACATTTAAAAATATTTAAAATTTCTTTTTATAAAAGAATTAAAGATATTTGCCTCACAAATCTTATGATCAATGAAAAAACTAATTATTATTTCACTTGCTACGATGTTCTTTCTTTCCTGTGCTGAAGAAAAAAAGAGTTTAACAATAACCGGAAATGTGAAGGGACTGAAAAAGGGAATGCTTTACCTTCAAAAAGTAGAGGACTCCATACTTGTTGATATAGACTCACTAAAGATTAAAGGGAAAAGTAATTTTTCATTCTCTACAGATATTGAAGAGCCGGAAGTTTTGTTTTTATACCTCGATAAAAATGATGGGAATGATTTAAATGACCAGATAGAATTTTTTGCAGAACCAGGCCATCTGACCATTAATACTACGGTTGATCATTTTGTGATTGAGGCCAAAATAGAAGGTTCTGAAACCCATAAAAAATTAGAAGATTATAAAAAAATGTTGTCCGGTTTTACTGATAGAAACCTTAATTACGTAAAAGAAAATCTTGAATACTGGCAAAAAGGGGATTCATTAAAAGCTGACTCTATTCAAAAGTTATCTGATAAAAACCTGTTGCGTACATACCAGTATACAATTAACTACGCACTTCAAAATAAAGATTCCTATGTAACCCCATATATTATTTTAAACAGGGCAAACAGTATAACGGTAAAGTATTTAGATTCAGTAAAAAATTCCCTTACCCCCGAAGTAGCAAATTCTAAATATGGAGTTGCTTTAAATAATTACATAGAACGTGTTAAGAAAAATAACGAGGAGCAAAACAACGATGAATAGCTTATTATTCGTTTAATTGGGTTGTTATTGGGTTAATTGGCTAATTTAAAACGTCATCGCGAGGAGTTCTCCGGAGGGGAACGACGTGGCGATCTGTTTATTATTGGTTAGGTTTCTGTAAGGATATATGATCTCAGTCTCGTGTTGGGCAGATTGCTTCTCCTCCCGCTGCGCAAAGTTTGACTTCGTCGAATCTTCGATTTCCGGACTTTGAGCAATGATAAAAGAGAGCCTCAGCCACCGACTGCTGCATAATCCTGGAATTTCGAGACTTGGCTTCGAACAATTATAAAAAAAGTCAGTAACTACAACATAAGAAGAAAAGATAAAATGGATCAAAAAATAAAAATTGTTCTTTGCCCCGGCCCTAAATGGGAGGAATCATTTTTATAAAGTAACGGTGGCTTCGAGAGCCTCAGCCACCTTTTAACCATAAAAAAAGCCCCTCGATTATGAGGAGCTTTTCGGAGCCGATAGAGGGACTCGAACCCACGACCTGCTGATTACAAATCAGCTGCTCTAGCCAGCTGAGCTACATCGGCAATAAAACCTTACTTACATAAGGCGGGTGCAAATTTAAGATTGAATTTATTATTTGCAAATATTTTTGAGGTTATTTTATGATAATTTATTAAGTTTTTCAATTAAGGCAGTTACCTTAGCTTCTAACTCCTTGTTTACCTTCTTTAGATGTGCTTTTCTGTCTTTTACAGTTTTATCATTTAATTTGGTGATTAATGTATCAAACGTAGCAATAGCTTCATCAATAATAGCAGTTCCTTCCTTGGAATTTTTCTTTCCTGTATTATCTTCCCACATATAGACTGCGTCTATAATTTCACCTAAAGTATTATTTATGTCTTTCTTTAAATTACGAACACTGGCCATAGTAAAATATTTGGCGTAAAGTTAATTAAAATTTAAATATAAACTTCCAGCAATTTAGCATATTTACCGGTTATTTCAACTTCATTGGAAGCCGCGGGAATAAGTACTGTTTCCCCTTTTTTTATTCCTTCTTTTCCCGATCCGGCAATAATCTCAGCTTCACCATCAACACACATATAAATAGTAAACGAATCCCTTGCAATTAAATTTTGTTTGAAAACACCTTCTATGTTTAGATAGTTTGTTGTAAAGTATTTACATGAAATCATTTTGTTAGCAACATTCGTGTCATTTTTATAATTCACTTTAAAATCATCCTTCTTCTCATAATCAATAGCATCAACAGCCAATTCGGTATGTAGTTCACGGGTATTGCCATTCTTGTCTTTCCTGTTAAAATCATACACCCTGTACGTAACATCAGAAGTTTGTTGAATTTCAGCCAAAAGAATTCCTCCTCCAATTGCATGAATCTTCCCTGTATTGATAAAAAAAGTATCTCCTTCGTCAACTTTTTCATAATTTAAGATGTCCAGCAGGGTATTATTTTCAAGATGCTTTACATATTCCTGCTTCGTTACATCCTTATTGAATCCTACAACCAGTTCAGAACCCTGGTCCGCCTGC
Organism: uncultured Flavobacteriaceae bacterium; assembly: GCA_937901915.1. GTDB lineage: Bacteria > Bacteroidota > Bacteroidia > Flavobacteriales > Flavobacteriaceae > Abyssalbus. The sequence continues at coordinate 2,078 of CALGUD010000141.1, read as the reverse complement.
ATGATGTACCACATTTCAGTCTTTCCGAATGAATTGTGTCGCTTCATCGCGAGTTCATCATTTGGATGCAGCTGAATGGACAGATCTTCCTTTGCATCTATAAATTTTATGAGGATGGGAAATTGAGTGCCAAACCTTTCCAGCACACTTTTTCCAAGTAATTCTTCTTTATAAGTATCAATTATCTCCTGAAGTGACTTACCGGCCAATTGTCCGTTAGCGATTACTGAAATATCACCTTCAACAGCTGATAACTCCCAGCTCTCCCCTATTAAATCGCCTTCTGAATCTTTATTTAAAACATCATTTAATTTTGTGCCCCCCCATATTCTCTCTTTGTAAATTGGCTTAAATTTGATTGGGTATAAATTCATTTATTTTATTGTTTTTAATGCTGCTAATGCTTTTTCTATATGAATGGTTGATTGTGTGCTGTTAAATATCATTATCGCTTTCCCATCTTTGTTAAAAACATAGGTTTCCCTTCCCGGTAGCAATCCGAATAGATTGTTTTTCACCCCAAATATACGCCTTACCTTCTTGTCTTTATCGGATAGTAAGATATAGGGTAAATTATAACTTTTTATAAATTTCCGGTGTTTTTCTTCAGAATCAGAACTAATACCAATTACTTCGGCACCATGATCTTGAAAATCCTGGTAACTATCCCTGAAAGCACATGCTTCCTTTGTACAACCGGGCGTAAAGTCCCGTGGATAAAAAAATATAACAAAGGGTTGAATCCCAATTAAAGAAGAAATATTAAAATCCTCACCTTCATGGTTTTTTAATGTAAAATCCGGAACTCTGTTTCCTATTTGTAAGCTCATATCAGCTACCTGTGTATGTTACAAAGTTACGCGGGGTTTCATATAAAACCACCTCTAATTCCAGGCCTTCTTTTAAGTGTGGCCTCAGCTTATTCCAGATTACGACAGCTATATTCTCCGCAGTGGGATTCAGGTCTTTGAACTCTGCAACATCGAGGTTCAGGTTTTTATGGTCAAATTCTACCTCAATATGATTATAAATAAGGTCTTTTAAGTCTTTGATGTCTATTACATAACCGGTTTCCTTATCAATTTCGCCGGTTACACTTACAATCAGTTCGTAGTTATGTCCGTGATAATTTACGTTATTGCATTTACCAAATACAAAGTCGTTTTTTTCCTCGTTCCAATCTTTTCTATATAACCTATGTGCAGCGTTAAAGTGCGCTTTTCTGCTTACTTTCACTTTCATCAGCTTCAGTCTTAATTAAATATTCATCATATTCTTTAAATATAATTTTAAACCATTCTGTATATAGCTGCGGATTTTCTAAAAGGTCCTGTTTAATATCTTCAAGGGACATCCATTTCCACTCAGCCACTTCATCCGGGTTAATATCTGGTGTACCGGAATAGTTGCCAGACATCACATGGTCAAACTCGTGTTCCGTTAAACCGTTGTCAAAAGGTGCTATATAAATAAAAGAGAACAGTTCTTTCAGTTCGGTTGTAAAGCCCATTTCTTCTTGCAATCTTCTCTTACCAGCTTCTATATTACTTTCCCCTTCACGTTGATGGCTGCAACAGGTGTTCGTCCACAAACCGGGGGAATGATATTTATTGGCGGCTCTCTGCTGAAGCATGATTTCCCCTTTTTCATTCAGGACAAAAACAGAAAATGCCCTGTGCAAAAGGGCTTTTTGATGGGCCTCAATTTTCTCCATAAGCCCTATTTGCTCATCGTTTTTATCTACCAGTATTACTTTTTCTTTCTCCATATGTACAAATTTACGAAATAGCAGAGGGATAATAAAGGAAATTGTTGGTGGAGGGGTATTTGGGTTTGGGTTTTGGTAAGGTTTACTTGTGTATCATGTTAATTAGTGATTAGGTAATTAGTGATTGGTTAATCGGAAACGTCATCGCGAGGGGTTCTCCGGAGGAGGACAACGTGGCGATCTGCTTATTATTTAGTAATCGGTTTTGATTTCTGTCTGATTTTATATAGACTCAGTCTAGTGTAGGGCAGATTGCTTTCTCTTTAGGTTATCCAGAATTTTTGCTTAAAACACAACATTTAGGAATGAT
>CALGUD010000140.1 GCA_937901915.1 uncultured Flavobacteriaceae bacterium | reverse complement strand
CTGTTTATTGAAATTATCAAAAAAGCAACCCTAATAGTATTGATAAGCTCAGGGGCTCAACGATAATACGGTCTTGCAAAGAAAATAAATTTTTTAACCGGACACTACTGCACTTAATTTAATCGTTGTAATTTCTCTATTTGTAATAATTTAATGTTTCTTCCTTCTATCTCAATAAGGCCTTCCTTTTTTAAATCGGACAGGGTCCTGATTAAACTTTCAGTCGCTATTCCCGCAACACTTGCCAAGTCGCTTCTTGATATTTTTATACATTCGTTGGGTTTTACTCTTAGCTTATCGGCAAACTGAAGTATGGTAGCGGCAGTTTTTTTCTTTACGGAGCCATAGGCCATTTGAAGCAACTGATCTTTTATATCGGAAATATTATCTGTAAGCAACTCGATCAGATCTAGAGTCACTTTATGGTTTTTCTTTAAAATATCCATTAATGCCTCCTTGCCAATAGCATATACTGTGGTAGCTTTAACGGCGGTAGCAGACTCCTGATACGGATTATTATTTGAAAAGGAGCTATATCCAAAAAAATCATCTTCTTTATGTAAAGCGGTTATAAGTTCTTTACCAAGCAAATCTAACTTATGGTTTTTAACAACCCCCTTTTCAATTAAATATATATAATTACCATGATCGCCCTCGCTATAAATAGTTTCCCCTATTTTAAATGAAAAGTATTCCCCGTTATCAAAAAAGAAATTTTTAAGTTCGTTAAGATTCCTGATGTCATCGGCTTCACTCCCTTCTTCTCCATTGCTTTGCCTTCTCTCATTGAGAATGGCTGCTTTTGCTAAACGGCTTTCAATGGCACTGATTAAATCTGATTCTTCAAAAGGTTTGGTCAGGTAATCGTCTGCCCCTAAATCCATTCCTTTTCTTATATCATCCTTCTCTGTTTTGGCTGATAAAAATATAAATGGAATATGCTTTGTGTCGTTATCTTTTGCCAGCGCTTCAAGTACTCCATAACCATCCATTATGGGCATCATGATATCACAAACAATAATGTCGGGTTTAAAACTTTTGGCTTCGTTTACTCCCAGCCTTCCGTTAGATGAAGTCCGTACATGGTAATTAGATAACTCCAGAAGCTCTGCAGTGTTTTCCCTTAACGCACTATCATCTTCTATTAATAAAATTTTTTTCATTATACTATACATTAATTTTGAACCGGTAATTCAACTGTAAAAGTGGTCCCTATATTTTCTTTACTTGTAAATGATACTTTACCGTTCAGGTTGTCCAGGTGGCTCTGAACAATATTCAGTCCAATACCGGTCCCCTGGTCTAAAAGTGCATTTTCTGCCCTGAAATACCGTTGAAAAATATATTTCTGGTCTTTTTCAGGGATCCCGATTCCCTGGTCGGTTACTTTAAATACAATTTTGTCTTCATTTAAAGACACATTAATATCTATAACACTTTCTTCCGGTGAATATTTTATAGCATTCCTTAAGAGGTTAGAAAGTATTAACTCTACAATTTTTTCGTCCTGGTTAATAGAATATTCATCAATATTGGCCGGATAATTGATTTTTTGCCCACGCTTAAGCAACATATTAGCATCATAAATTACTTCATTCAACACTTTACTTACGTTAAAGTTACTGAATTTATATTTTACTTTCCCGGACTCCAAGCGCTCTACAGATAAGAAGTCATTTAAAATATTATTCAGGTAATGTACTTTATTTTTTATTGTATCTACATGTTTTTCTCTTTTTTCCTGCTGTTCTGTTAGTGTATATTTTCCCAACAAAACAGTTGATGTTAAAATAGCACTAAGTGGTGTTTTGAATTCATGCGAAACCAGTGATAAAAATTTGGTTTTTAAGTCATTAAGTTCTTTTTCTTTTTTTAAAGCTTCCTTAATTTTATTTTCGGCATTTATCCTCCGTTTAATTTCAACTTCAAGGTTATTATTTAATTCTTTTAAACGGTTTATAGTATTATCTAATTCGAGCGTTCTTTTCTTAACTTTGTCCTCCAGCTGTGTATTTAACTCATATATCTCCTTTTCGGCTTCTTTTCTGTAAGTAATATCAATAAGCAAGGCCATTACATATTTTTTTCCATAAATCTCAAAAGGGTTTAATCCCACTTCTACAGGAAATATATCGCCGCTTTTTTTCTGCCCGAATAATTCCTTTCCCAATCCCATCTGACGTTTTACACTTTGATGGTAATAGTCCTTAAAGTACTTTCCGTGTTTGGCGTGGTAGTTTCTGGGAATAAGAATATCTAATTTTCCATTGTTGAGTTCTTCCTTGTCGTAGCCAAAAATGTTCAAGGCAGACGAGTTTGTAGCTACTATAGTTTGAGTCTCATCCACCACTATTATAGCCTCAGAAATCGCTTCAGAAAGAATTTCAAATACATTAATATTATCTGATGTAAACACTTAGTTGAGTTTGAAGTTTTGTATGTTATCCTATAAAATTACAAATAGATTTTTTTAAAATCGGAAAAATAAAAGTAAAAGACCATATGCAAAATTATATCCAGGTTTAATTGCCTGATAAATATCATTTTATGTATCTTACTATTTAGTTTATTTTATAAAAACAAATTAATGAAAAACATACAGGTATTACTATTCATAGTGGTTTTATCATGCAGTCCTAAAAATGAAGCCATACTTCCGCAGAAAATTGATATAACCGAATCAGTTTATTCCTCAGTAACTGTGCAACCCGATAGTTTATACCAGGCTTATGCTACCGTAGGAGGCCTTCTGGACAGAAACCTGGTTGATGAAGGAGATGCTGTAACCAAAG
>CALGUD010000139.1 GCA_937901915.1 uncultured Flavobacteriaceae bacterium | reverse complement strand
CCTGATAAACTATTCAAAACATAAAGTGGCCGGAATTTCTTCCGACCACTACTGCACCGAAAGGTGGCTTTTTAATTTATGTGCCTCTTTTCTCTTCTTTATTTTTTTCCGGTCGGACTAACTATCTGAACATTCTGAAATGCAATTGCTCCTCTTACAACACCTGAAATTACATCTTTTAACGCTTCTATAATGTGTAGTTTTAATTCACTTTTATGATAAATAAGGCTAACTTCCCGGGCCGGATTAGGTTCTTCAAAATAATGGAGCCGCTTTTTTTCTTTCTCATGCAGTTCCATAGTATGCAAATAAGGTAAAAGAGTCATTCCTAACCCTTCATTTGCAAGTTTTATCATAGTTTCAAAACTTCCACTTTCCAGTTGAAAATGATCATCCTTAAGACTTTTTACAGATTTACAAATATTTACTACACTGTTGCGGAAGCAATGTCCGTCTTCTAACAATAAAATGTCATCAATATCAAGATCCGCCGGCCTTATTTTTGTATTCTTTTCCAACCTGTGCCCTTCAGGAATATATGCAACAAAGGGTTCGTAGTAGAGCACCCTTTCCTTTATATTTTCATTTTCAAGAGGAGTAGCGGCAATGGCCGCATCCAAATGTCCGTCTTCCAGCCTGGCGATTATGGTTTCAGTATTCAACTCTTCAATTTTCAAATTGATTTTAGGATATTTCTTAATAAAATTTTTTAAAAACATAGGCAACAGCGTGGGCATTACCGTAGGTATAATCCCTACTTTAAACTCGCCACCAACATATCCTTTTTGCTGATCTACTATATCTTTTATCCGGAATGATTCCTTAACAATATTCTTAGCCTGCTCTACAATCTTACTGCCTATTTCGGTGAGCTGAATGGGTTTTTTACTTCTGTCAAAAATCAAAATATCAAGTTCATCTTCCAGCTTTTGAATTTGCATACTCAATGTAGGCTGAGTTACATATGTTTTCTCAGCGGCTAAAGTGAAATTTTGATATTCGGCTACAGCTAAAACATACTGAAGTTGAGTTATGGTCATTTTTATAATTTTAAATGATAAATGTATAAAAACTATCAATAAAATCTATATGAAAATCGTTTTTTCATTTGTAACTTTATAGAAAATACATATTAAAACAAGAAAAAATGAAAGTAAACAGTTTAGGATTAGATTCAGAAAAGACATCAAAGATTATAGATGATTTAAACAAATTGTTAGCAAATTTTCAAACCTATTACCAAAATTTAAGGGGTGTTCACTGGAATATACGGGGAAAAAGATTTTTTGACTTACACGTTAAGTTTGAAGAATTGTATAACGATACACAGCTTAAAATTGACATGATAGCCGAACGGGTTTTAACCTTAGGGGGTATACCTTTACATACATTTGATGATTACATTAAAGCTACAAAAGTTCCGGTTGGTAAAAATGTGTCTGATGATGAAAAAGCAGTTCAATTGGTTGTAAATTCACTTTCTCAATTATTGAAAATTGAAAGAGATATTCTTGACAAATCAGATGAAGCCCAGGATGAGGGAACAAATGCCATGATGAGTGATTTCATTACCGAACAAGAGAAAACAATTTGGATGATGAAAGCATGGTTAGATGTAGCTATTTAAATCTCTAAAAAATATATAATGGTAAGCAGGATTACAAGATCTTGCTTACCATTTATTTTTTTGCAGTCAGTTCTGCTATTTTAACAATAACATCAACCGCTTTTTTCATGCTCTCTAGTGGCACATATTCATATTTACCGTGAAAATTATGTCCACCGGCAAAAATATTCGGACATGGTAATCCCATAAAGGATAATTGAGAACCATCTGTACCACCTCTAATGGGTTTTATAATTGGAGTAACTCCAACTTCTTCCATAGCCTTTTCGGCTATATTAACAATATGCATTACCGGTTCAATTTTCTCTTTCATGTTATAGTACTGGTCTTTCATTTCTACGGATATCATATCGTCTCCATAGTTTTCTTTAAGGTCATCCACTATTTGCTGAAGAAGTTCTTTTTTAGCATCAAACTTATCCCTGTCATGGTCACGTACAATACCTTTTATTTCAGTTAATTCAATAGTGCCTTTAATACTATAAAAATGAAAAAATCCCTGATATTCGTCAGTAAGTTGAGGTATTTCTCTTTTAGGCAATAATGACAGAAATTGATTGGCTATTAATAAGGAATTAATCATTTTTCCCTTTGCATATCCGGGATGTACACTTTTGCCTTTTATTTTAATGGTTACCCCGGCGGCATTAAAGTTCTCATATTCCAATTCCCCAACCTGGCTACCATCCATAGTATATGCCCAGTCTGCACCAAATTTTTTCACATTAAATTTATGGGCTCCTCTGCCAATCTCTTCATCCGGAGTAAAAGCAACTCTAATTTTTCCGTGTTTTATTTGTGGATTTTTTATCAGGTGTTCCATGGCCGTTACTATTTCTGTAATTCCGGCTTTATCATCGGCTCCTAGTAAAGTAGTCCCATCAGTTGTTATAAGGGTCTGACCTTTGTAAAGCAATAAATCTTCAAAATAGTCGGGAGATAGAATAATATTCTTTTCTTTATTCAGAACAATATCCTTTCCATCGTAATTTTTAACTATTTGTGGCTTTACATTAGCTCCGGTAAAATCCGGGGAAGTATCAAAATGGGATATAAAACCAATAGTGGGGGTTTTGTGTTTAACATTGGAGGGCAGTGTAGCCATTACATATCCATTTTCATCAATAGTGACATCGTGCATACCAATGTTTTTTAATTCTTCAACCAATTTATTGGCTAAGTCCCACTGTTTTTTTGTGCTTGGTGTTGTATCGCTATTAGGATCAGATTCAGTATCTATTGTAACATAACTAATAAATCTTTCGAGAATGTCTTGCATAATTCTTATTTCTTCAAAAATAACACTTATAATTATTTCATTCATTTTTTTATATACAGTATTTTTGTGAACTGAAAATTCAGCTAAATACAAAGCTTGCATGTATAAACTTTTAATCCGGCCTGTACTTTTTTTGTTTGATCCTGAAAAAGTCCACTATTTCACTTTTGGCTTAATCAGATTTTTAAACAAAATCCCGGGGATATCCTCACTTATTAAATCAATTTATGTAATTAATGACAAGCGACTGGAGAAAGAGGTGTTTGGATTAAAGTTTAAAAATCCGGTGGGATTGGCAGCCGGATTTGATAAAGACGCCAAACTCTTTAATGAATTGGCAAATTTTGGCTTTGGTTTTATAGAAATAGGGACACTTACTCCAAAACCACAGCCGGGAAATCCTAAAAAAAGGTTGTTCAGACTCAAAAGTGATAGTGCTATAATTAATAGGATGGGGTTTAATAATGGCGGGGTTGAAGAAGCAGTAAAGAGATTAAAAAAGAACAAAGGGGTATTAATTGGTGGAAACATTGGAAAAAATAAAATAACTCCCAATGAAATAGCTGTTAATGATTATATAGTATCTTTTAAAGCGCTATTTAATTATGTAGATTATTTTGTTGTAAATGTAAGCTCACCCAATACGCCTAATCTTAGGGAACTTCAGGATAAAGAACCGTTAACAAAACTGTTACAGGCTTTAAAGGATGAAAATTCAAAGTATCAGTCGCCAAAACCTATTTTACTGAAAATTGCACCGGACCTTACTGATGATCAGTTAATGGATATTATTGACATTATACAATTAACAAAAATAGATGGGGTAATAGCTACCAATACAACAATTTCAAGAGAAGGATTAAAATCTGAAAATAAAATTGAAGCTGGTGGTTTAAGTGGCAGTCCCGTAAAAAACAGGTCTACAGAAGTTATTCGTTTCCTTGCCGATAAAAGCAATAAGTCTTTTCCCATTATTGGAGTAGGCGGTATTCATTCTGCTACTGACGCCCTGGAAAAAATTGATGCGGGTGCCGATTTGATACAACTTTATACCGGATTTATTTATGAGGGCCCACAGCTTATAAAAGATATTAATAAAGCAATACTTAAAAGTAAATAAGGCCATATTTTAATGTAAGTTTAAAAGGAATACCTTAGATAGATATAGAATGAAAAAGCATATAATTTTTGATATGGATGGTGTGTTGGTTGACAGCGAGCCTATTCATATGAAAATATTGAATGAATATTTACTTACATTGGGTGCTACTTCTGTTTCTTTAGAGTACTATTTCTCTTTGGTAGGCATGGGAGGGCTTTTAATTTGGCAAAAGCTCATTAAAGATTTTAATTTACATGGTGGTGCCTCAGACCTATATATATCACATAAAGAATATTTTTATAGTGTAATTGAAGCACATGAAATTGTACCGGTAAAAGGAGTAGTGCAGTTTCTGGACAGGCTTAAAAAAGAAAATTATTTCATTTCGTTAGGCTCATCATCTCCTGTACGGCTTATAGATCATTCAGTCCGTAAAATAGGTATCAGAGATTATTTTGATTATTTAGTTAGTAGTGAACATGTGAAACATGGCAAGCCTTATCCCGACATTTTTTTAAAAGTAGCTGAGTTATATAATATGGAACCCTCTCATTTTCTGGTAATAGAGGACAGTCATAATGGAGTCCTTGCAGCAAAGGCGGCAGGTATGACATGTATAGGCTACAATAACCCAAATTCCGGTAATCAGGACCTCACTAAAGCAGATATTATAATTGGCGATTTTAACGAACTCTGCGATGAGGTGCTGAAAGATTTGAATTAGTTTCCTGATTACCTACAATTTTTAAAAAATCTAAATCCTGAATTCATCATTCTGAATTACATAACTATCTTTGAAGGAATGGAAAAAGTGAAAATCATAGAATGTCCGCGTGATGCCATGCAAGGCATTAAGGATTTTATTCCTACCGAAAGTAAAGCACAATATATACAGGCATTGCTCAGAGTGGGGTTTGATACTATAGATTTCGGAAGTTTTGTGTCACCAAAAGCTATTCCTCAAATGGCTGATACTGACAAAGTACTTTCAATGCTGGATCTGTCACAAACCAAAAGTAAATTACTGGCCATTGTTGCCAACATACGAGGTGCAGAAGAGGCTTCTAAACATCCGGAAATTAAATATTTGGGTTATCCGTTTTCTATATCCGAGAATTTCCAGATGCGGAATACACATAAAACTATTGCACAAAGTATAGAAATTTTACAAAGTATTATAGATATAGGAGATAGTAATGACAAAGAAGTGGTTGCATATTTGTCTATGGGTTTCGGAAATCCGTATGGTGACCCCTGGAATGTTGATATAGTAGGGGAGTGGACTCAAAAGCTATCTGATATGGGGGTTAAAATTTTATCATTATCAGATACTATAGGCAGTTCAACACCAAAAATTATAGATTACCTTTTTTCCAATTTAATACCCCGGTATCAGCATATAGAATTTGGAGCGCATTTACATACTACACCTGCAACCTGGCATGAAAAAGTAGATGCCGCCTTTAAAGCAGGTTGCCGTAGGTTTGATGGAGCCATTCAAGGTTTTGGGGGATGCCCTATGGCAAAGGATGAACTTACAGGAAATATGCCAACTGAAAAATTACTTTCCTATTTTACTTCTGAAAAAGCCGCTCCTGGCTTACACGCTATGAGTTTTGAAAGTGCTTATAACGAAGCCACAAAAATATTTTCTGTCTATCATTAATTATTAACAAATTCTCATTATTTGTTGATTATTTTTATTTAAAATTAATCTAAATAAACTTTTCCTTTTCAATTTTGATAATTATATTTGCCCCCGATAATTAACTAATTTAAAATAAGTCTAAATAATAATAGTATGAAATTGAAAGCTCTTTCACTAGGATTAATATCGGGATTAATGGTCTTTACTTCTTGTTCTTCGGATGATGATGGATCACCAGATGAACAGGGATATGAAGTGCCTTCCACCTATGAATTCTCAAGAAATAATGAAACAACTGTTAGTTTTTCGGGTCAGTCTGATAGATTAAATATGCTAAGTGAACTATCAACCTATTTAAAAACGGATACCAATTGGCCATTAGATGCAACTAAAGCATTAAATATGTATTCTAATACCGATACTCCTTTTGAAAATGAAGATTTGAATAGCTCCACAAAACAATTAAAAGATAAAACTGCAGCTTCCAGGGATTATTTTGCTACAAATACTGTAGAAAAAGCAGAAATACAAGCAGAATTTGAAGCTTGGCTGGAAGAAGTAGCCACTGTAAGTGTAAGCGGTGATGATACGGCAGTATTAGGTGAAGCGGGTATAGCTGATGGGTCAAGATTGGTAGATGGAAACGGATTGGAGATTCAGCAGGTAATTGAAAAAAGTTTAATGGGAGCTTGTTTTTTAGATCAAATCCTTAATAATTATTTAAGTGATGCTGTTCTGAATGAGGGCGACAATCTTTTTAATAATAATAATGAAGTACTTGAAGAAGGAAAAAATTACACCACTATGGAGCATAAATGGGATGAAGCCTATGGGTATGTGTATGGTGCAGGTGGCGGACTCTACTGGGATAAATATATTGGAAGTGTAGATGGAGACCCTGACTTTGTCGGTATTGCAGATGAAATTGATGAAGCATTCAGAAAAGGTAGGGCTGCTATTGTAAATTTAGATTATGACACAAGAGATGAGCAAATAGTTATCCTAAGAGAAAAACTATCGTTAATTGCTGCTGTGCGTGCAGTTTACTACTTGCAAGATGGGGAGGCAAAATTAACTGATGTAGCAACAGGTTTTCATGCTTTATCTGAGGCGTATGGTTTTATATATAGCCTACAATTTACAAGAAACCCTGCTACGGATGAACCTTATTTTACAAGAGAAGAAGTACAGGACATGCTGACTGATTTAACCAGTGGTGAAAACGGACTGTGGGATATAGATCATCTCGATGATATTTTAGATGAGCTATCAGCTGAAATAGCAACCGAGTTCGGATTTACTGTTGAACAAGCCGCCAGTGCTGACTAATAATTAATTCAATTATATTTTTAAAAGAGGTTGGTGGCACAAATTGTATCTCAACCTCTTTTTATATCTTTGGCACCTTTTAAGAAAAATAAATAATAAAAAAATGAAAAAGTTTTTTGGTTTAATTGCATTAATAATTATTGCGGCTTGTTCCTCAAGTTCTGATGATAGTCCCAATCCGGAAGAAAACGGATTTAACAGGGAGGCAATGCTTATTAATTGGGCAGACAATATAATTATTCCTGCATACCAGGCATTTTCTACTCAATTAAATGTATTGGATGCTGCAGTAACTGTATATACTGAAACACCAGATGAAACAAATTTAGCAGCACTCAGAGATTCATGGTTAGTCGCTTATAAGGCATGGCAACATGTTTCTATGTTTGATATTGGCAAAGCCGAGGAACTTCGATTAAGGGATTATTTAAATGTGTATCCTGTAAATGGAGCTGAGGTAGAAGCAAATATAGCTGCTGGAGGATATGATCTTTCCCTGCTTTCCAAAATAGATGAACAAGGTTTTCCTGCAGTTGATTATTTGATAAATGGATTGGCCGAAACAGATACCGAAATAATTGCTTTTTATAATGACGTTGATAATGGTGAAAAGTACAAATTGTATTTATCCGATGTTGTTTCCAGAATGCAAGATCTTACTTCTGAAGTTTTAAACAGCTGGACATCCGGATACAGAAATACATTTGTAAACAATAGTGGCACCACTTCAGGAAGCTCAGTAAACAAATTTGTAAACGATTATATAAAATATTATGAAAAAGCCCTACGATCGGGAAAAGTTGGAATCCCATCTGGAGCTTTATCAGGTACACCTGCTAAAGAAAAAGTAGAAGCATATCATGCCGGAGGTTTATCTAAAGAACTTTTTACGGAAGCTCTAAATGCAACTCAAAACTTTTTTGAAGGTAAACATTTTAATGCTGCAACTAAAGGGGAGAGTTTGGAATCCTATCTAGATTTTCTCAATACTATAAAAGAAGGAGAAGATTTAAGTGCAATTATAACTTCAGGATTTGCGGAGATTCGCACAAATGCTTCAGGGTTAGACGATGACTTTTCTAACCAAGTAGAGACAGATAATGTTAAAATGCTTGAAACCTACGACTCACTTCAAGAGTTAGTGATTCTATTTAAAGTGGATATGATTCAGGCATTGAATATTAGTGTAGACTATGTGGATACTGATGGTGATTAAATGAACTTTATAAACCGATATTACTTTAAGAAGACAACAGATGCTGCACCTTTAGCACTTTTTAGAATATTATTCGGGTGTATGATGCTGTTGAGCATCATACGTTTTTGGTATAATGGCTGGATAGATAAGTTATATATTCAGCCAAAATTTTTCTTCTCATATTACGGATTCGAATTTGTTAAACCTTTAGGGGAATACACATATTTACTTTTTGTAATTTGTGGCCTGGCCAGCCTGCTGGTTGCCGTAGGTTATAAATACAAATTAGCCATTATTACTTTTTTTTTAAGCTTTACTTATATAGAGTTGATGGATAAAACCACCTATTTAAACCATTACTATTTTATAAGTATTGTAAGTTTTTTAATGATTTTTTTGCCTGCAGCATCTTATTTTTCCGTGGACGCCAAACTTTCTCCGGCTAAAGCATTTCAAAAAATCCCTGTATGGACCATTGATTCTATAAAGTTATTGCTGTGCATGGTTTATTTTTATGCCGGATTGGCAAAATTAAACTCCGATTGGCTATTCAATGCAATGCCTTTAAAAATATGGCTTCCGTCAAAGTACGCAATCCCGTTTTTAGGATCATTCATGGATTATCCCTGGGTTCATTATGCTTTTAGCTGGATAGGTGTTTTATATGATTTAATGATCCCTTTTTTATTATTATACAGAAAAACCCGTTTTTTTGCTTTCATTTTGGTTGTTATATTTCATGTTTTAACGCGGGTACTTTTCCCAATAGGAATGTTCCCATATATTATGATTGTTTCAGCGCTTATATTCTTTGACAGCAAGATGCATCATAAAGTGCTGGCAATTATCTCCCGAATATTTAAAGTATCTAAAGAGAAGTTTGATAATGCGAGAATATTAGAAACTTTTTCCATTCAGGGATACAAGATGAAACTATCCGTTATAATACTGTTTTTTGTTATACAATTTTTATTTCCATTCCGGTATTTGTTATATCCGGGAGAGTTGTTCTGGACCGAAGAGGGATATAGGTTTTCGTGGCGGGTTATGCTTATGGAAAAAGCAGGCTATGCCAATTTTAAAATTAAAAATTCTGAAACAGGAACTTATTTTCATGTAGATAATTCCGAATTTCTAACCACTTTTCAGGAAAAACAAATGGCTACTCAACCAGATTTTATCCTGGAGTATGCTCATTTTTTGCATAGATATTATAAAGAAAAAAATATTGAATCACCACAGGTCTATGTAGAAAGCTTTGTAGCATTAAACGGGCGGCGAAGCAAACCTTATATTGACCCGGAAGTGGACCTTTCAAAACTAAATGAATCATTTAAACATAAATCGTGGGTATTGCCCTTTGAGGATGAGATTAAAGGCTTATAAATTATGTGTGTTGCTATGTGTAGTCAATGTATTTGCAGTTAGCGCACAATATCAGATCAGTGGTAAAATAACCAATAGTGAGGATGGCCTGCCAATAGAAGCTGCAGAAGTATATAACCAAACTACAGGCGACCTCGACAAAACGGATGCAGAGGGAAATTTTGTATTGAATAATATCCCCGAAGGAAAAAATGTTCTGGCAATTTTTACGTATGAACATAAAATTGTGAACAAAGAGATCATAGTTGATAGCGATTTGACTTTAAACTTTGAATTAGACGCTTTGCAGGAAGAACTCTCTGAAGTAGTGCTCCTTCAAAGGCGGGAACAGGTATTTAACCTCGCACGACTCCGTGCCGTAGAAGGGACCTCTATTTTTGAAGGAAAAAAAACAGAAGTGATTCTGGTAGACCAGACCATAGGTAATATGGCAGCAAATAATTCCAGGCAAATATATTCTCAAGTGGTAGGCCTTAATATTTATGAATCCAGTGATGCCGGTTTACAGCTGAATATTGGGGGGAGAGGCCTGGATCCTAACCGAACAGCTAATTTTAATACACGGCAAAATGGATATGATATAAGTGCCGATGTATTGGGTTATCCGGAAAGTTACTACACACCGCCGGCAGAAGCCTTGAGTGAAATACAGGTAATAAGAGGAGCTGCTTCTTTACAATACGGGACTCAATTTGGCGGACTTATAAATTTTAAGATAAAAAACCCAAACCCAAACGAGAAGATAGAATGGATTTCCAGGCAAACACTGGGATCATATGATCTGTTTACAAGTTTTAACAGTTTAAGTGGTACAGTGGGTAAGTTTAGCTATTATACATATTTTAATTACAAAGAGGGGAGCGGTTTCAGGCCAAATTCTGAATTTAATTCTAAAAATTTCTATGCACATTTAGCTTACCAGTTTACAGATAATACCTCTGTTTCCCTGGACGCCACCCATCTGCACTATCTGGCACAACAACCGGGGGGATTAACAGATACTCAATTCTATGAAGATCCTACATTCAGTAACAGGACCCGGAACTGGTTTGAAGTAGATTGGAATTTACTTTCCTTGCGCCTGGACCATAAATTTTCTGAAAAAAGTGATTTTAGCTTTATATTGTTTGGATTGGATGCTTCCAGAAAGGCGCTTGGTTTTCGAGGAAATCCCGACAGGCCGGCTGAAGCAAATCCTTATACAGATGTAGATGAAGTAGACAGTGAAGGTAATTTTGTATATCCGAGGGATCTTTTAATAGGAAATTTTAATAATTGGGGAGCAGAAGCACGTTTTTTAACCCGTTACAACTTAGGGAAACAATTGTCTGTTTTGTTATTAGGATTAAAATTCTATAAAGCTAACAATACCTCAATTCAGGGGCCGGGAAGTACAGGTGCAGGACCTGATTTCTCACTACGTAGCCAAGAGTTTCCGGAATATTACAACCGGTCTGATTTTGATTTTCCCAATTTGAATGCTTCATTTTTTGGAGAAAATATATTTAAATTATCAAGTAAATTTTCGCTTACGCCCGGTTTTCGTTTTGAGTATATAAAAACCGAATCAGAGGGAACCTATAATCATATTACTGAATTTGACCTGGCCGGAAACCCAACTTCTATTCAGGAACTGCAAGATAACAGGGATTACGAACGTAAATTTGTTCTTTTAGGAATGGGAGCTAGCTATAAAGCAACCAAAAACCTCGAAATGTATGGTAATATTTCTCAAAACTATCGTTCTGTGACTTTTAGTGATATACGAGTAGTAAACCCGACCTTTATTATAGACCCGGAGATATCAGATGAAAAAGGGTATACTGCCGACTTAGGGTTCAGAGGGAATTGGAATCAGTATCTCTCATATGATATTGGCGCATTCGGGCTATTTTATAATGACAGGATCGGAATTATTTTGGATAACCGTGCAAACAGGGTACGAAGTAATATTGGTGATGCGTTTATTTATGGATTGGAATTTTTTGCAGACTGGGACCTGGAACATACTTTGATAAAAAATAAAGAGTATCGGTTGAATTATTTTGTGAATCTGGCTTATACAGAATCTGAGTATACCAATTCAGATCAGAATAATGTTGAAGGTAGAAAAGTGGAATTCATTCCAACAGTGAATTTAAAAACAGGATTAAAATTTGGTTATAAAAATTTCTTGGGAAATCTTCAATACACATATATATCAAAGCAGTTTACGGACGCCCAAAACAGCCCGGGAAGCAGGGATAATGTAAATGCATCAGAAGGGACTATCCCTGAATATGATATTTTAGATTTGTCTTTTTCATATGCTTATAAACGCTTTAGGATAGAAGCGGGTGTTAATAATTTGCTAGATACCAGTTATTTCACCAGACGCGCGACAGGTTATCCGGGGCCGGGTATTATACCTTCAGACCCACGTACTTTTTATAGTACTTTGCAGTTTAAATTTTAATTAAAGTATTGAAACCAGAATATCTTTAATTTATTAACATCTCTAACCGTTGCACAACATGTCCCGGATAATCGGGAAGCCATTAATTTTAAAAATACGAGATTGATAATAGCCCAATGTTTCTATAAAAACACGTTATGTGTAACTTTACAAAAAAATATCATCGAGATAAATGAAAGAACATCCTTTAAGAAAACAAATAGAAGAACTCATCATATTAACAGATGATGAGTTCACATTTGTATTAGAGCATTTTCATAAAAAAGCGTTTAGGAAACATCAAATTGTTCTTCACGAAGGTGATTACGCAATGTTCGACTTCTTTGTACTAAAAGGCTTGATGAGGGTTTCCAAATTGGATTTGGATGGAAAAGAACATATTTTACAATTTGGAATGGAAAATTGGTGGATTACCGATGCTGAAGCATTTCACCATAAAACAAAATCAACACTAATTGTAGAATGTTTAGAAGATACCGAAACGCTATCACTTACATTGGAAAATAAAGAAAAGTTAAGTATGGAACTACCAAAAATGCAAACCTTTTTCCTCAAAAAAACTACAAACGGATACATTGCTTTACAAAAACGAATCCTGTGTTTTTTGAGTAGCAACGCAAATGAACGATATCATAATTTACTTACACTTTACCCAGGTTTGATTCAGAGAGTTCCAAAAGCTATGATAGCATCCTATCTTGGTGTAACCCGGGAAACTTTAAGTCGGTTGTCAAAATCAAAGTTTGAAATGTGATATTTCTCACACGAAATATTTGACAAATGTCCTGTTGAGCTAAGTATGCTCTTCAGAACTTTGTCCCATGAAAAATAATAGTGTATTAGTAAGGGAACAGTATCAGATGCCTATTGCAATATGGGCATTAACCGCTAGTATTTTTGCCATTGGCACAACGGAGGTCGTAATGATTGGCTTGCTGCCAACAATTGCCAAAGGATTTTCAATCAGTATCGCTTCCGCAGGATGGTTGGTTACTTCTTATGCCATCGGTGTGGCACTCGGGGGTCCAGTAATAACTGCCTTTACCAATAAAATTAACCGGAAAAAATTGTTGCTGTACATTATCATACTTTTTGTAGCCAGTAATTGTTTGGCAGCATTTTCCTATAATTATTCATTTCTAATCTTCTCAAGAGTTTTTTCAGGAGTGGCCCACGGGGTTTTTGTAGGCATTGGAGCGAATATTGCGAGCAGTATGGTTTCAGGAGAAAAAAGAGCAACAGCCATTGCCATAATGTTCACAGGTTTAACCGTTGCTATGGTAACAGGTGTACCTCTTGGAACATATGTAGGTCAACAACTAGGATGGCGATATACCTTTGGCGGAATTGCCGTTGTCGGGTTTATTTGTCTATTGGCAAATAAACTTTGGCTTCCAAATAATATAAAACAAGGAACACCTTTACAACTCAAAGATCAATTCAAAGTATTAAGAAATAAATCTATGCTGTTAGGCTTCTCATTAACCTTATTTTCATTTGCTGCTTTATTCGGAACATTCACATATTTATCTCCCTTACTGAGAGAAATTTCAGGGTTTACCGAAAATCAAATTACCTGGATTTTATTACTTTACGGAATTTTCGTGGCTTTTGGGAATATGTTGGGTGGAAAAATATCAAATAAAAAAACAGCTAAGGTTCTCATTATTTTATTCACTTTATTGTCTATCAATCTTGTCTTAATGTTTGGTTTTCTACCATTCAAAATACCGGCATTGGTTTTAGTTGCAATGATGGGCTTTGTTGGTTTTGCAACAGTTCCCGGAATGCAATTGTATGTCATTAAACTTTCTGAAAACCATTTAAAAGGCACCGAAGATGTTTCTTCAGTTTTGAATATTTCAGCCTTTAATGTGGGAATAGCATTAGGATCTTCCCTAGGCGGAATGATTATTACGAGCTCTCTTGGTTTAACATCAGTGCCATTAATGGGTGCGGTATTTACAATAATAGCCATATTAATGGCAATCATCAGCATAAAAAGAGAAAAACAAATAAATAAAAATTAATAAAATGGAATACAGAAATTTAGGAAACTCAGGTTTAAAAGTGCCTGTATTGAGCCTCGGAACAGGTACTTTCGGTGGAACTAACGAATTTTTTCAACGTTGGGGACAAACTGATGTGAAAGAAGCTACACGCCTTATAGACATTTGCATTGAAAGAGGAATCAACTTTTTTGATACCGCAAATGTCTATTCAGTCGGTGATTCGGAAACTGTGTTGGGCAAAGCATTAAAAGGAAAAAGGCAGAGGAGTATTATTTCTACCAAAGCTACCTTTGAAATGGGTGAACAGCCGAACGAAAAAGGTTCTTCTCGCTATCATTTAATGAATGCACTTGAAGACAGTCTAAAAAGACTGAATACAGACTACATTGACCTCTATTTAATGCACGGATTTGACCGCCATACACCAATTGAAGAAACTTTGAGAACTCTCGACAATATGATAAAAAGTGGAAAAGTTAAATATATAGGTTGTTCCAATTTTGCAGCGTGGCAATTAATGAAATCACTTTCCATATCTGAAAAACACAATTTAGAAAAGTATGTTGTCTATCAAGGATATTACTCACTAATTGGAAGGGACTATGAACAAGAATTGATGCCACTTTTGGAAGACCAAAAAATGGGATTGATGGCATGGAGTCCATTAGGTTGGGGACGTCTGACAGGAAAAATTAAAAGAGGTTTAGAAATAGAAGAAGGAAGAATAAAATCGGGCGGGGATGTCGGTGCTCCACCAGTTGAAAATGAGTTCTTATATAATATAGTTGATGTGTTGGGAAAAATTGGAAAAGAAATTGATAAATCAATTCCCCAAGTTGCAATAAATTGGTTACTTCAAAATAAAAGCGTTTCGAATGTGGTAGTTGGGGCAAGGAATGAAAAACAGCTTCTCTCAAACATTGAATCCGTTGGGTGGAATCTTTCTGAAAAACACTTAAAGCAACTCAATGAAGTTTCCAAACAAATACCGATTTATCCTCATTGGGTTGGAGATAGGTAAAAAAAGCTGTTCATAGCTGTGGTACCCGTTGTACGACTTGTCCAGAGTAAACGAGAAGCTATTAAAAACACGAGATAGGTAAGAGAGCTTTTAAGGGTTTTTATTTTACCATATAGTGAGTGACATACTATAGTTAGGAGATTATATAATAGAAAATGACATTAATTTATTATTTATAATTGGTCTAAATAAAAATAATTTATACCTTTGAAATAATAATGAAAGAAATTATGTGTCATAATATTAAAATAGAAAGTCAAACCAAAAATGGTATTGTAGTTACTTGTACTGATTGTGATAAATATCAGGTGCTTTATAAAAATTTGAACTTTAATTTTGAGCAGTCAGAATATGATAGCTTTATAAAATACTTAAGCAATATTGATAGCGAATCATGGGAAATGGAATATGAAAATTCTATTTACAATAAACGCATTCCAATTCCCACTGCTCAACAAAACCTTATGATTTTAGTGAACTCAGAAGAACTTTTAGAATTAAAAAGATTATTAATAAATAAAAAGCAACGTGTTATAAAGGGGATCTCATATAAAGAGATCAATTATAACATAATTTATAACTGATAAGTATGGATAATAGTGTTGGACTGTTTTATGGTTCTGATACCGGAAATACGGATGATATAGTTAAAGATATTATTAAAACTTGGGACGGGCCGAATATTGAACTTATAGAGGGCAGTGATTTAAAAGTTGATGAATTTGATAAATATAGTTTAATAATAATTGGATTGTCCACATGGTATGATGGTGATTTACAAAGTGATTGGGAAAATTTTTATGAAGATTTTAAAGATGTGGATTTTTCAGGTAAAACGGTAGCAATTTTTGGGTTAGGAGATCAGGTTGGTTATCCTGAATATTTTGTAGATGGTATAGGTATCTTAGCTGAAATCATATTTAAAAATGGCGGTAATTTAATTGGTTTTTGGCCGGTAGAAGGATATAATTTTACAACTACAAAACCTTTGTATAATGAAGAATTCTTTTATGGACTTGCAATTGACCAGGATAGCCAGTCGCAGTTAACACAAACCAGGTTAGAAATTTGGCTGGAGAAAGTTAAAAATGAGTTTGAGTTTATAACAACGGTAGAGAATGAGTCAAATCAGCACAAAAATCACTCACCTTTAATTTAGTTTAAAAATGCACCCTGTTACTTAAAAAAACCGTACATTTGCATGCAATTAATTTTAAAATTGCACTATGAAAGCTCACGAAGCAAAGTTTGTCGGCGAAGGCTTAACTTACGATGATGTTCTTCTTGTCCCAAACTATTCTGAAGTACTGCCCAGAGAAGTAAACATCCAAACAAAATTCACACGAAATATATCAATTAACGTTCCTATTGTATCCGCTGCCATGGATACTGTTACTGAAAGCCGCATGGCTATTGCTATAGCACAGGAAGGCGGAATTGGTGTATTGCACAAAAATATGACCATCGATCAACAGGCTGCTAAAGTGCGTAAAGTAAAACGTGCAGAAAGTGGTATGATTTTAGATCCTGTAACATTACCGCTTACCGCTATTGTTGGCGATGCAAAGAGTAATATGCGGGAACACAGTATTGGCGGAATTCCTATTGTAGATGAAGAAGGATATTTAAAAGGTATAGTGACCAATCGTGACCTTCGGTTTGAAAAAAATAATAAACGTCCTATTGTTGAAGTGATGACCAGCAAGAACCTGGTAACCGCCAAAGAAGGTACTTCATTGATGGATGCAGAAGGGATTTTACAACAGTATAAGATTGAAAAACTACCCGTAGTAGATGCACACAATAAACTTGTAGGACTTATTACGTTCAGGGATATTACGAAACTTACCCAAAAACCAAATGCCAATAAAGACAAATTTGGCCGCCTTAGGGTTGCAGCTGCTCTGGGCGTTACACCAGATGTTATGGAAAGGGCTGAAGCTTTGGTAAACGCCCAAGTAGATGCTGTAATTATCGACACGGCCCACGGCCATACAAAAGGTGTAGTGGA
>CALGUD010000138.1 GCA_937901915.1 uncultured Flavobacteriaceae bacterium | reverse complement strand
ACTGTGCTTACGCTAAAGCTTCAGCGACACGCGTGCGCTCGAACAGACAGTTTTAAGTCCTTTTTAGACAGCCTCTTCATTATAATTGCTTTATCAATTCTTCAAAAAGTATCACCATTTTTGGTTCGGCTTTTTCTGCTACGGCAATTATTTCTTGTACATCAACAGGTTCCAGATTATCCGGATCACATTCATCTGTTAAAACAGATACTGCAACAACCGGCAGTTTTAAGTGGTTAGCTACAATAACTTCCGGAACTGTACTCATGCCAACCGCATCGGCTCCTATGATTTTTAAATAACGATACTCCGCTTTGGTTTCTAACTGAGGCCCAACTACAGATGCATATACTCCTTGCTGTAAGATAATATCATGAGTTTTGGCAATGTTGGTTAGTTTCTTTTTCATTTCAACGTCATATGGGTTGCTCATATCAACAAATCGTTCGCCAAATTGACCTACACCTTTAAAGGCTAAAGGAGATCCGCCCTGAAGGTTAATATGATCTTCAATAAGCATAAGGTCACCTTTATTATATGAGGGGTTAATTGCACCGGCAGCATTTGAAATGAGTAAATGTTTAATTCCTAACATATGCATAACACGAATCGGGTAGGTGATGTCTATAAAATCATAGCCTTCATATAAGTGAAACCGGCCGGACATGACCACAACTTTTTTTCCTCCTAAGTCTCCATATATAAGTTTGCCGGAGTGAAATTCTACTGTTGCTAAAGGAAAATATGGAATATGGTTGTAATGTGCTACGATTGGATTTTCAATTTCATCGGCAAGTTTACCCAGCCCGGTACCTAATACAATCCCTATTTCAGGACTTTCAAATCCTTTACTTTTTAAATATTCAGTAGATTCTTTTAGTTGTATTATCTTCATGTTTTTATTGAATGTGTTTTATAAATGGTTTAAATACTACATTGCCTTTCAAATCTTCGTAAGTATCAATATCATTTAACGCTTCTAACAAATGTACATTTTCGTTTTTTAAATCCTGTATGGTATTTTTTAATACCGAGGAAGTTCCCCAATTTTTATTTTTAAAAATCTCTGGTTTCAGCGATTTTAATCCTAACAAATAATAACCTCCGTCTTTAGCCGGACCGATTACTACATTATGGTTGTTTAGTTTTTGGAATGCCTGTTCTATATGTTCAGTTTTTAATTCGTAGATATCGCTTCCTATAATAATTACCTTATCATAATTCCTTAAATTTTTTGAAAAAGCATTCAGCATTCGTTCCCCGAGATCGTCCCCTTTCTGTTCTCTTTTTTGATAATTGAGATTCCAAATGTCATTTTGGTTAACAGTATCCGAATAGTAAACAATTTTATCACAATTTAATCTATTTGTAATTGTAAAGGTATGGTGAAGCAAAAATTTATAAATTTCTAAAGCGGCTTTATTTCCTGTCGTTTTTGCAAGGCGGGTTTTTACTTTGCCCAATTCAGGGTTTCTGGTAAATATCATTAGTAAATCTTTGCTCATAATATTTATTAAACTACTGTGCCCTGGCAACTACTTCCTGCACCGGCAGTACATCCGTAGCAATGTTGAGAAATTATAATATTTCTGTCTTGTAGTAATTTTTCATTATACTGAGCTATATGGTTTACTTTAGAAGCTACTTTAAGGCCCAGCATCTGGTTAAAGTCGCAATCATACAACCATCCATCCCAGCTTACCGATATGGTATTAGTGCACATAACATTGGCAACAGCAGCCGGATTGAAAGCTTCAACAAGGGCATACATATAATCTTCATAGTTACCTGAGGCAATTAAATAATCTAAAAACCGGCTTATAGGCAGGTTTGTAATTGTATAGAGGTTGTTGAAATTGATGTTATAATCTGTTTTCAGTGCTTTTTTAAAATCCCGTTCCATAATTTCCTGGTTTGTAGGTAAAAATGCGCCGGCGGGATTGTAAACCAAATCCAGTTTTAGCCGGCTATTCTCAAGGCCATAACCCACATTATTAAGCATTTGTAATGCTTTTATGGATTTATCAAAAACACCATCGCCCCTTTGTTTGTCGGTTTTCTCCCGTTTGTAAAATGGTAATGATGAAATTATATGGATATTATGTTTTTTAAAAAAATCCGGCAAGTCATTATACTTTTTGTTGGCAAGGATAATTGTAAGATTAGATCGCACAATAATGTCTTTTACTCCTGATTTTGATGCTTCTTCAATAAACCATCTGAAATTCGGGTTCATTTCGGGTGCCCCTCCGGTTAAATCTAATGTATGTGCATTTGTTTTCTTAATAACTTCCAGGCATTGACGCATGGTTTCTTTTGTCATGATCTCTTTGCGGTCCGGCCCGGCATCTACATGGCAATGAGAGCATACCTGATTGCACATATAACCTAGATTAATCTGTAGTATTTCTAATTTTTTTGGTTTTAACGGAAAGTTCCCGGATTGGTTTATTTTCTCTGAAAAAGTTGGTAATCCGCCTCCTGCAAAAATTCCGTTAGAAAGAAATTCCAATTGTTTTTGAGTATTTGCTAAATCATTTTTTCTTGCTAAAAGTGATTTTATGGACATAAAAGAAAAAATTAAACTGCTAAAAATACAGTTATTGTTGAGTCATGAAATTTTTGATAAACTTACAATTTTAAAGATACTAAATAAAAAAACCTCACTTTTTGAGTGAGGCTCATAAATTTATGGTTTGTAAAAACTATTAAAACATAAAACCTACTCCAAATTGCCATACGGAGTTTCTTATATCTACATCTGAGTCCTCTAAAATTTTAGTAAATCCATAATTATATCTTCCTGATACGAAAAAATGTCCACCAATTTTATAGGAAAGCCCTGCGGCTAATCCAAGATCAAAAGTTTTAAACGCACTGTCATCTTCATCAATTTCTATGTCACCTCCATCGTCTGCCGGTTGGTAATCAATTTCTTCATTTACTTTAAAGCTGAAAGAAGGGCCTGCTTCTACACTTAGACCACCTATAAGATACGCTTTTAGTATTACAGGTATTTGAATATAATCAAGTTGGTACTCAATATTATCATCCGTATCAAAAACATTATCCTGATCAAAGTCTTCAATGGTAAAACCCTGACCTGAGTATAAAACTTCGGGTTGAATAGAAAATCTTTCACTTAATGGAACTTCCATTACCAGTCCCAAATGGAAACTTGTCCGGGATTTTACATCTCCAATATCATCACCACTAAAATTAGATATATTTACACCCCCTTTTGCTCCTAATTGAAACATTTCTGAAGTAGCCTGAGAATACATAGTAGTGAAACCTGCCAATAATACACATGTGGTTAAAAAAATCTTTTTCATAACAATTTGTTTTTAATTTTATTCAAAAGTAGAGTTATTAAAAACGACTTTTTAGCTCGTATGATAGAAGGTTTGCCTTAAAAAATCTATTGTATTACATAGACAGTTTATTGTACTTATTCATCATTTGTACTCCATGAACCAGGGAAGCTCCACCACGTATAGCACCTGCTACGTGTACTGCCTCCATCATTTCCTTTTTTTCAATTCCTCTCTCCAAACCATCTTTTGTATAGGCATCTATACAATACGGACATTGTATTGTGTGCGAAACTGCTAAGGCAATTAATGATTTTTCCCGGGCTGTTAGTGCTCCTTCTTCAAAGACTTTTCCATAATAATCAAAGAATTTATTACCCAATTCTTCACTCCATTCGGTTATATTTCCAAATTTTTTTAAATCTGCAGGATCGTAATATGTTTTTTGCATTCCGATTTTATTTTAGAAGTTAATACACAAGTTATAATTTTAAACTTGTATAAGTAAAAGTAATTCGTTCTGAATTACCAGATAGAATTTATTGGAATGAAATGCTCAAAAAGAATATTTTTTATAGGAATTAGCCAGTTTTATATCATATTTGTTTAGTTTATAAGACGGACCGTTGTAGCCCTTTGCAAATTTGGCCCAGTTTTTATTTTGTAAGTGAATGATGAGGTTGTTAATTTCCAGAAATTTTCCGAAAGCTTTTAAATGCTCTCTTTCATGTTCATACATTTTAGCCACAAATGTATCAATATCATTATAACCAAGACTTTGATAATGATATCCCATAATTTGGAAAGCACCCCATGATGCCGAACAATAAGCTGCATTATGCACCTCTTTGGAATCTAATAGGCGGGCAGCTTCTTCTAAGCGTGAATATTCTTTTGTACCGCCCAAATAATATATTTTTGTCCACTTTTTGTAAAGCACATTTTTAGATTGTTCATTAAGAAGTGGTTCCGGATTAATATTTCTTTTTTGCAACTCTCTCCAAAATACATGACCTTCAAAAAGGATTTTAGGCCTTCCGTCATTTAAAAAGCCTTTCCCGCTGCTTTCTATTTCATTAACAGCTTTTACGGTTGCTATTTCCAGATTATATTGTTCGGCAAAGTCTATTAAATCCTGTTCTGATAATAATTTGTTATTAAATTTAATAAATTCCTGTTCGGCGGCAAGGAGCTTTGACCAGGTTTTAACTCCAACGATTCCGTCAATCACCAGATTGTTTTTTTTCTGAAAATCCAATACGGCTCTATGTGTGTCTAATCCGAAATAATTAGATACAAATATGCTGTACCCTAGTTTTGTTAACAATTGTTCCAGGAAATGTACTTCAGGCCCATTTGACCTGTATCGAATAGTTTTCATGCGCTGCTAATTTATATGTAAGTTAACATTTTCCATACTTTTCTGTTTTTTTATAAATGTTTTTATAGGCTTTAGTTCAGTTGATACATTCATATTTTCGATTTCTTCAATAGTGACGCTGTGATTATTTGTTTGTATGGCATTTTGGTATTGAATTAATTGGGCAAGGTCCTTTGCATTTTTGTTAGCCGGATCCTGACTTAAAGCTTTATTGGTATATAAAGTGGCATTTTCATTATTGCCAAGGATAAGATTTGATTTACTTAAAATAAGGTAATCTTCAGAAGTTTTGGCCCTGTACTTAAGATTTTCTATTGCTTTTATGATTTGTTCTTTTGCTGTAGAATCTTTGAAGTTTTCCACAAGTAAGTTTGTGTTTTTAGTTATTTTTAGCCGGTCTTTTGCTATTTCTATACCTTGTACACTTGGATAGACTATCATGATTATTGATACAGGGAAAAGTATCAGTAAACCTGTAAGCTTTTTGTTTTTTGAAATAAAGTAAATAAGCCTGGTAATCAATATAAAAAATAAAATAATTCCGATTCCTAATAATATTGTTTCATGGATGAATAAATCCCCGAATATAGAAGTCATAATTAAGGTTGCCTTATTACATATAGTTCTTACAACATTACAATAATATTGAATAGCATTCAACGGGAGATTGGCTGAAAAAAAAGGGGAATAATCCCTTTTTTAGCTAATTATTATTCGTATAAAAATCATTATAAATGATGACTTTTAAATAATTATTAATATTGATTTTTGTACTGTGCATTTATTAATATATGGCAAGAACAGAAGCTGTTATGAGTTTGTAATATCATATGAGGTAAAAGTATAAAATAAGCTGGTATGGAAAGATTGATGATTAGTCTGGTGGTTGTGGTAGTGGCATTAATAATCATATCTATTCCATGGTCTTTCATTTTTTACTTTGATATTACGGGTGCAGTACTTTCTTGTCTTTTCATGGCTGTTGTGGGTTCTTTAGGCTGGCAAACCTTTTTACAGTGGGCTGAGGGCCAGAAACCCAATGGTAATGGAAGTACAAGACCTGTGACTGTTTTTGGTATTGAGTTTTTTTTATGTCTTGCGGCAGTAGCTGTTTTAAATTTTGGCATTTACTTTCTGGTAGAATTCTATAAAACCGGCATACTGAATAAGATTTCGTTTTTTATCTGGTTCACTCTTACTGTTGTTACACCTTTATCAATTGTGAGTTTAAAATCAATTAAAAAGTATGTCTCTAAAAAGAATCGTTTAAAAAATTATATTGATTTACATCTCGATATTTATCATTTTAACGAGTATCCCATTTATATTGATCATCTTAAGTTTATAAATTCTAAAAAAAAGACAGAAACTCTCGTGAGGGTGCCCTATGAAAGTATATTTTACAATAAAGATGTGCTTTCAAAGATAGAAGTTGCAGAGAGAGTAAGAAGTTATGACATCAGGGCATTTAATAAAACAGTAAGTATTCCTGTGGGAACTGATTTCTTTGAGTTGTCTTACTATTCTTTTGTTGAAAATATTTATTACATGGATACATTTCCTTTTTCTTTTGAAAAATTTAGTTTGATTAATAAATATTCGGGCAAAAAATTACTTAAGAATATAGATATGATTATTAAACCTGAGGGCAATGTAGATATTTTAATTGCACCAAATGATTTACTATTTCCTTTTTTCAATGTAGAGTCCAAAAATATTGATGAAGAGAAAATAAATAAATTTAAAGCGAGGTTTTTACAATATAATCCCTCTGTTTCTATCGAAAATTTTCCAAAGATATTGGATGAAATTAAAGCTTCTGGCAGACTTCAAAAAAGCCTACGTATCCAGGAAAAAGCTTTTTCCTGGAGTGTGGGGATTGAGGCCTCGGGTAAAATTGATGATATACGTATTCAGGATTTTCGTTTTATGTGGTACGATAGGAAATACGAGGTGTTGAAAAAAGCAAGCAAAATGCCACTTCCTTCTAAAATAACCATAGAAATTGAAAACTCAGGGAAAGAGAATTTTATGCGATTGTACTTTGGTTTTGATAAAATAAGGTTATATGATATGGTAGATGATTTAACATCAGAAGATGAAGATGTACCTGTTAAAATTTCTTTTTTAATTAAGGGGAGCGATAAGGATAAGATGCAAATTTTTATTAAAACTGATAAACAGTTATTAGAATTTAAAGAGTGGGATGTGAATATAGTTAGTTAGAAATAATATTTTGATACCTGTAGTTTTATTGATAAAACATTCCTAAGTTTTCAATTGACCCTCACTGCTCAGCCTCTTAAGTTGTGGTAATGATAATTACATCATTTTTTCCTCTTTAATGTATTCTTTTTTAATGCCTTCTATAATATGTTCGAGTTTTATGTTATACTCTTTTTTATCAAAGCCTTCTGAAATACTTTTCAGGCACACATATTGAATAATATTTACAATATTAGAACCGGTTATTTCATATTTTTTAGCAATGCTTTCCAGTTCCACATCTTTAGCCAGTAAAATATTTTTAGGGAGATTATTTTCCCATAGTACTAATCTTTCTTTAGGAGACGGGGTTTCAAACTCTATAATGGACTGAAAACGTCTTGTAAAGGCCGAATCAATATTATTTTTAAAGTTTGATGCCAAAATAACCAATCCCGGGTGCGATTCAATTCGTTGCAGTAGATATGCTACCTGTTGGTTTGCATTTACATCGTGAGCATCCCTGACATTAGTACGTTTACTATAAATAGCATCTGCCTCATCAAAAAACAGGATCCAGTCTTTATTTTCTGACTTATCAAATAATTTAGACAAGTTTTTTTCTGTTTCACCAATATATTTAGACATTATCATGGAGAGGTCAACCCGGTAAACATCTTTATTGGTGTATTTCCCTAAAAGAGTAGCCGTTAGTGTTTTACCTGTCCCTGGTGGTCCATAAAACATAATTCTGTACCCCGGTTTTATTTTATCCTTCATATTCCATTGATCCATGACAATATGATTATATTTTAACCAATCCTCAAGTTCTTTAATTTGACCTAATGTTTTTTGATTTAAAACAAGATCATTCCACTCTAATGTAGTTTGAATTTTTTGTGCCGGAAATTCATTACTTAGTTTTGGTTTTAAAATATTACCCGTTGTAAACAGCTCAAGGTATTCTTCATCAATAATTAAGCGTCCACTCATTTTAGGTTCAGTACCAGGTAACTGTTCAAGATGTAGTACACCTTCTTTGGCGAATAAATGGTTTTCTTCAAATAAACTTTTTGTATGGATTCGTTTTTCAATATCATTCCCGGCGAGTATAAACTGTACAGTTTCTCCGGTGGGAATGATGCCTCTATGATTTTTTCCTTTTACACCTCCGAATTCCGGCAAGTCCCCGCCATTCGGAAAAAAGTCAGAAATAATAGTATTTAAATAATTAGGGAGTATATGAGGAACGACAGCTAGCAACAGTGTGAGAACTTCATTGATGGTAAGTTCATTTTTTAAAATAAAGTTTGATAATGGTGATGTCTCTAAAATAATATTGTCATAAGGAGGAAATTGCACCTTAGGATCAATAAATTCTTTTTTTAGCCGGTACTCTATAACTTCTCGTAAAAACGAAAACAGGATGTTATAGGAACTTACTGTTTGTGATAATACTTCAGACATTATTTTGTGTTTAATTCAGCATACAAGTTATAAAGCTAATCCTTATTAAAACAGGGTATTTTTCCTGATGTTTTAGATTTTTAAAGATGAATTTAGTCTTTATTGTATTCTTTCATACTATCGGCATCATTGGAAGGTTCCAAAATTCTGTGAATGGAAATCTGTTTGCCTAAAGAATCTTTATTTAAAAGATATTCACCATTTATTTTTTGCATGTATTGTTCTTCACCTCCACTAAAGAACCATTTTTTATCTCCTCCCATACCCCTGTCGGAATAATTAAACTTTGAAAATATTTTGAATTCATTATTTATTTTGCCAATAATAAAGCAGTTAAAATAGCTTTTCCAACCATCAGGATTGTAATTAGATGTATAGCAGATGTATAGCTTCTTTTTATCAGATGTCTCATATTCATCTATTCTAAATAAAAAACGCTTATCAGGAGCAGGAAAATCTTTAACACTTTCATAGTATTCAGGAGAATCCAATTTCTCCATAGGAATCATACCAAAACGATTTTTTAAAGGATCACTTAGAAATTGGTTCATTTCTTCAAGCTTTCTATTAAAATCATTTAAATCAGGAATGTCACTTGCTTTAATAGCATCAACTTCTTTTTTGAAGAAATCCTCAAGAAATTTAATTATTCTTTCCATAATATTTTATTTTTTGGATAATTTAGTGTCTGGTCCAATTTTTTGCATTCTAATAGAATGATTAATATTCACCCCACCTGCTCTAACTGCAAGAACAGTATAAGATACGCTTTCACATCTTCTGGCATCTTGATCTCCGGCTAAGGCTTTATGCATTTCAGCTAAAGAATCAGCGTTCATATCCGGTTTCAGCCCTTTTAATATATTAACGATTTTATCATCATTGGTCACCTCATAAACAGCAGCTACCTGTAAATCAAAAGTAACTAATAAATTTCCATGTTTTTGTTGAATTTTATTTATCTGTTGATGAATATTGTCTTCTGCTCCTGCCATAGTGTTTTGATTAAAATCATCACTGGTTAGTACTAAATTTAACCCTTGTCTATAGCCACTGCCTTGAAACCAATCAGCTATTAAATGAGCCGAATTTAATTGTGGTAATTCTGAAGTATCTACTGTATCAATCAATAATTTTCCAGCACTATCTGTTTTTCCTCTAGAGCCTGATTTTTTAATGCCAAGATTAGTTCCTGTTACTTGATGATTTATCTTATCCTGGGACACATCATCAATTTTCATTTCCACTTTCACATGTAATAGTTCTGAGATATCTAATCCTTCGGGGCCATAATCATAGTCTAAAACAAAAGAGTTTCCATTTACGGAGGGCACAATATTTTGCGGTCTATAATCACTGTGTTCGGAAGTAGATGTTGCAGGTTCAATTTCTTTAGTTTCCCATTTAGCATTAAAATCAGGAAAGGTGTTCGTCTGGTTTCTTTCTTTTAATTTTTCCCAGTTGAATTGATGTTCAACTGCATTTTCATCTGCATTTTCACTTTCATCTTTAACATCTTTAACTACTGCATGGAATTTTTTATTGCTTTTATATTTTGCTTTAACTTTATCATTTTTCTTAACCTCTACGGTCATTTTTTCTCCAAAAATGTCGAACAATTGCTTAATAGTATTTGAAAGACTTTTTTCAGCGGCTTCGGTTTCATTGTCTGATTGTTTTACTTTTTTGGATGCTTCAGGTGTTGGAGAACTTTTTGCTTTTGTTATATCATCTTTTGTTTCTTTAGCTTCCTTATCAGTAGTGGTTAGCTGTTGACTAGCCGTAGCAAGTAATGCACCGGCTTTTGTTTTATTCTCATCACTTAAACCATTCACCTTACCTTGCCACTCTGAAATTTTAGATTGTAGATTGGTTGGTGAACTGGCAACCATAACCACCGGTGGATTGCCGTCTTTAATCCATAATTTATGACCTTCTTTACCGGCATTAAATGATATTGTTTCCCCAATCTCTCCATCTCCATCGGGGTCAACTCCTTCTGCTCCTTCTGCTTCCTCTTTATTACCATCTTTCTTGCCCAATAGATTTTTTATGAATGCCTTGCCTTTAGCTACCACCCATTCAACCAATTTATCTAATGCTACATCAACCTTGCTTTGAAGTTTTTTAATGATCTTAACAATGGTTTCAGATATTTTGTCCAGTCCGGCAAATTTAGCCAGGAAGTTTACTGCTAAAGTTAACATTCCGGCAAGGGTTTTCTCTACTTTATTTACAGCAGCTGTAATAACACCGCTGGCAATGGCTGCAATAGAATCTATAATAGCGGCTCCTACACTGGCGATTTGTTTTATTTTTTCAATAAGGAAAGTAATGGTGTCATAAATAGCAATAATAGCTTGAATTACGGCTCCGGCTGGGTTAAGACTTGTTACCAGTTTAGTAATAGCCTTTTGGACTACTTTTACAATTACAAACTGGCTTATTTCCTGAATGACCATTTGCTGGAAATTACTAAGGTGTTCCATGATTTTTTCCCAGGCTGCTGCCGGGCCTTCAGTAACTAAAATTTGTATCAGTTCAAACCCGGCTTCTAATGCAATAACTGTTGGCTCACCCAGGTGTTTTACAAGTTTTTCCCTTAGTTTAGCCCAACTCAATCCAAGAACAGAAGCAGCAAATTTGAAAATTTCTTTAAATTCGAGAGCTTGAGGAATGTATACACCTGCATCGCCTAGTGAACCCGTTAACCAATTAAGTAAACTGTTCTTTAAGTGTTTTCCAAAATTGGCTGCAAATTGTTGAAAGCCAAGTTTTCCGGCATTTACAAGATTACCTACAAATCCAATAGGATTTTCCAGTATACTATTAAATGCACCTTTAGCTTTTTGAATATAAGGGAGCACTCCCGGAGCAACAACACTAAATAATATTTCCAATAAGCTTATAACTGTACCGGCAGCCCAGCTTATAAAGTCAGATGCAATGTTTATGAAGGGGGTGCTTACTTTTACAAAAGCTCCTGGTAAATCAAATAAGTCATCCCATGTTAAAGATGTGATTGTATTTATAATTGTTGATGGGATTGAAGTAACAATAGACATTATACCCGACATGGCCGTTTGAAACCATTCCCAGGCCCTGGCAATAGCATTGCCTTCCTGAATATTTTTCCATACTTCTTCCTGGCCGGCGAGTTTCATGAAACCTCCTATAACATTTTCGGCAGTAGGCGGGTAGGGGTCTCCCGTAATTGGATCTTCCCCTAACACCAATCTTAACAGGTCATAAGCATCGGTACCTTCTGCTAATGCGGCCAAAGGTTTTAAAACAGCTTTCTTAACCATCTCGATAATGGTAGAAACGACCGAACTTCCTAATACTATGAGTTGATCAATAGGGGCTGTGAAAATACGTTTTGCTCTACGCCAAACATCGCCTAAATCAAAAATATCTGACCAGCCCAGGGTGTCTAAAAACTCATCAATGGCATTTTTTATTGAAGTACCTGTAATGCTAAGGGAGTCTAGCGTTGTTTTCATGAACTCGGCAGCTTCATCAAATACATTGTATTTATCAAGAACTTTGGTTATAATATTTCCCCCTGGTAAAAATTCAACAATGGCCCGCATAATATTGGCTGCACTCCTGTCAACCCTACTCATATTTATGGGATTAAGTCCCAAAATAATTGTAAACATTCTGAACCCCGGGATGTTATGTGCTTTGTCTGCAAAATAATCGAGCGCATCACTTATACCCAATCTTTGTATTTGAGGAGTTGTTTGTTGTTGAGATATTTCTGTTTTTGTTTGGACTGCCTCTCCTTGTTGTACTACATGTGTAAGTTCGTGTGCAATTAAATGTTTCCCACTATTTGTTTCCGGTTGATATTGACCTTTGCCGAAGAATACATTGTTTTTGTATGTAAAGGCTTTGGAACTTAATTGCCCGTTTAAGCCGGCAGCTTCACTGTTAGTATGAATTTTTACATTTGAAAAATCAGTATTAAATCCTGATTCCATTTGTGCTTTTACTCCTTTTTCCAAAGGTTTGCCCCCGGTAGAGGCTTTGCTAATACGACTTTCTACATTGTTAGATACTTGAGGAACACCTTTTTCTTTGCGCTGCAGGAACATACTTTTTTCCTGAACTGGGATTGCCTCCTCTTGTTCTTGGTCCTCTTCTTTCTGTTGTATTTGTTCGTCTTTGGGTTTGCTAAAAATCGGACTTATATCTCTTTTAAGTTGAATATTATCTAATGCTTCTTTCTTTTGGGTGTTTATTTCAGAATGGATTTCCGTTTGTTCTTTTTTCTGAACTGTTTCTGAATTTTCGTCTTCACTTTCCTGTTTTTGAACAGCAGCAGTAGATTTAAAGAAAATGGAATCAAGGGATGGATTATTTGTACCGTTATTTTTTTGTTTTGTAAGTATTTCGGTTCCCGAAGGTTGATTTTCCTGTTTGTTTTCAGGTTTTTGAATGGTAAATTTTTGAACTGTATTTTTGGATACTGCTTCTTGTTGAATGGTATGTGTTAACTCATGAGCGAGTAGTGTTTGTCCGTTTTTTGTTGATGGATTGTATTTTCCTTCATTAAAGAAAATGTCGTTCTTATTGGTGAACGCGTGAGCCCCCAGGTCCTTACTCATTTGTATGGCACTGCTGCCGGTGTGGATCCTAACTTTGCTAAAATCGGCACCAAAGCCGGTTTCCATTTGAGCCCTAACAGAATTTGATAACGGACTTCCTTTGCCCCTGGCATTTTGAATACTGCTTCCTATGTTCGTAACAGACTGTTTTGGTGTAGTTGCTTTTGTTTGCACCTCTTCTTCCTGTTCACTTTGCTTCTGTAAAGCTTCCTCTTCAGCCTGTTTTTGTAGTGTTTCTTTATCTTCAGTTTCTTCACCCTCTTTTTTTTGCAACATTGAAGCAGGAACTTCGGCATCTTCTTCTTCAGTACCTCCTTCAACTTCTCGCTGCACCTCCTCTTCATTTTCCTGTTTTTGAAGAGGGAAGAGTTCTTTAAGCTGTACAACCGGAGTAATGGAAGCTGCAAGAGGTTTTTCCTGAACAGTGTCTTCTTCTGTTTGTCGTTGAAGCGGAATAGGACCAGGATTTACAACCTGAGGTGTAGTTTGATTGGTTTTATTAACAACTTTATCTGCAATGGCATCAGCTTCTACTTCGTATTTATCACCCGGCTTCCCTACTTTTAATTTAGCCTGTACTCCCAAAAAATTCTCCTTCCCTCTATCCTTAAAAAAGGCAGGGTTCACCGATGAGGATGATTTTTTGGTAAAAGCTTTCATTTGATACTTTGCTTTATATTTTAAGGGGTACTGGTTTTGAGTTTTAAGTCCTTTATGACTTTTTCAATAAATTTATTTTTGTGTTGTGGCCAATAATCATTTACCCAGTATTCATTTATGACTTGAGCAACTTCAACTGGATGAACTGGTGCAGCTTCTGCTAAATTCATATCTTTATATTGCTTGTTTCTATTAGCTTCCGCATAGGCATCATAGAAATGGTCTCTTAAATTTTTATGAAACCAAGCCGGATAATTTGCTTCCACAGGATCAGTTACATACCCTTGTTTACTCAAGTCCTTAACAATTTCATCTTTTATAAGAAAAACTTCATAAGGAGTAAAAACATATTCGCTTACATAAGAAGACCCTATATTGCTTTTATCGCCACTGTTAAAAGATCTTAAAGCAAAGTTCCTTGAAGTATGGCCTACTGTGGTATGGCCCCATACTTTTGCTTTTTTTAGATTGTTTTCATTAAGTGTATCACTAAATTTGTCTGCTAATGAATCTTTCCCCCCTGAATCTAAAGTGCCTTTCTTCCAATTTTCATCTTCTGCAGGCCCTCTGGCAACACTACAGGCATATAATATAACATTGATATCTTCTGAAAGATGTGGAGCAATTTTTTTAACAAGTGTTTTAGCTTTTTTCCCCGTAATACCAGCATTTCCTATACCGCACCAATCTTCTGTTCCATGTGCAAAAATTGCCAGGTTTTTCACTTTTACAGGAGATTTATCTTCATTACAGGATAAACCGACTTTTTTACTTATATCCATGATGGTTTTAGATACATCATTTTTATCACTTATGGCTGTATTTGCTACAACGTCTCCTTTATTGGATAGCCCTACTGCATTAAAGTTTTTAGCCCAGTCTTTTGCCCTACGTGCTGTTTCATCAGTATCGGCGTCATAAAATGCGATGTTAAATCCACCTGTAGTCTGGTTACAATAATTCGGCTTTACATCAGGCTCTTCTTTTTTCCGAATAGCTCCTTTTTGTTGTACAGTATGTGTAAGTTCATGGGCTAACAAATGTTTTCCTTCTTTTGAAGACGGATTGAATTTCCCTTTATTAAAATAAATGTCATTTCCATGTGTAAATGCCTGAGCACCTAATTCTTTGCTCATTTGCACCGCATTGCTGTTGGTGTGTATTTTTACATTGCTAAAATCAGTACCAAAACCCGATTCCATTTCGTTTTTTACTTTTCCATTCAACATCGATCCACCGCTTTTGCTGCTGTTTAAACGTTTTTCAATTGAAGCAGTTGGATTTGGATTGTTTGATTTTGTTTGTACAGGCTCTTCTTCCTCATCCTGTTTTTGAACGGGCTCTTCTTCCTCAGCCTGTTTTTGCACAGGTTCTTCCTCTTCAGCCTGTTTTTGCACAGGTTTTTCCTCTTCACAACCGGCACATTTTTTTTGTACATTTTCTTCCTCGGGCATTTCTTGCCGCTGTATTTTAGTAATGGAGCTTGCTAAAGGTTTTTGTTGCACTTCTTCTTCGGGAGCTTCCATTTTTTGAATTAAGCTCTTAGGTTTTTTTGCCGGATTATTCACAACCTTGTCTGCAACACGATCGGCTTCAACTTCATATTTATCACCAACCTGGCCTACTTTTAATTTTGGTTGAATGAATGGTGTATTTGGTTGCACAATGTTCCCTTGTTTTTTCTTTTTTTGTAATCTCATGACTTGCTACTTTTTACCATTCAACAAATACGATTTTATCTATCCATGGAATCTTAACAATGCTTATATTCCACGGTAATTTCTCCATTAAGATGTCCTGGGTTTTTCGCTCAATAATTATTTTAGGATTATCTTCTGAGAGTATGAGTTTACCTCTTCTTTGTAAAAACTCATTCTGCAAGGTTTCAATGGATGTGTTTTTTAATGCAGGCCAGTTTTTAATTGTTGAGGATAATAGATCTTGCGTTTTAAGCTTTAATTTTTTTGATAATTTAATATCCTTTTTGATAGGATGATGTAATGGGATATTGCATAAAAATTTTTCAAACAACATGTTGTTTTCCGAATCGTTTTCTTTAAATGTTGCGACATAATGTAGTAGATGAACTGCTTTTTCTTTATCTACAAATATGTTATTTGCGTCTAATAATTCACAATCTTTTAAAAAGACTTTAAGATAGGGGTGTAGTAAAACAAGTCCTATATTGTTGGTTATAACATCTTTGCTATTGCTTGCTGAAATATGTTCAGTTTCTAATTGTGGAACAGATAAATCATATAATTCTTCCTCCTTTTTCTTATTTCTTGCCTTTTCAACAATTTCTTTAATATTATTGGGGCCTGAGGAAATTGCAAGTAGTTTATCTGTGAAATTTATTGCATCCTGACAGGTGTTTTCTGTATTAATTTCAGAGGTTTCAATTAACTTAAAAACAGAAAAGTACAATTCATCTTTGTCTTTTGTTTTATAAAATCCAGCAATTATTTTCCAAAAATGTGGTTGTAATTTTAGGGAAAATATCCGATTAAAATCTTTAATAAATTGAGAAGATTGAGTTGCTAGCTCTTTACCAAAGAAAAGGATTAAATTTTCATTTGAAAATTGTAAAATAAGTCTTTTGAACGCATCATGGTGGTTTAGTATTTTATCAAACTCAATTCTGAATTTATCAGATTTCCGAATTTCTTTTAAAACCTGGGCATCAAATATTTTGTTGAAAGAATCCTCATCTATATACCACGGTCTTTCGCCTGTTTTTAAAAATGAAAAAAATGCGTTGCCTCTGAGTACGAATCTCAAAAAACTAGCTGTTATTGGACCCATGTCTAATGACAGATATGAGCAATTGGGTACTTGGATTTTTGACGGGGACACTTCTTTAACTATTACCCCATTAAAGGCATTTCAAGACATTTTAGGGCTTGACAAAGTACTATTTCACAAAGGGCTTTCAACTACTCGCAGTAAGGATAGTAGTTCATTTGACCAAGCATTAAAAATTGCGGAAGAAGCTGAAGTTGTGGTGATGATTCTTGGTGAAGAATCTATTCTTACGGGCGAAGCTCATAGCAGAGCGAATATAAATTTGCCCGGCGCGCAAAGTGAATTGTTGAAATACATTTCCAAATCAGGGAAGAAAATAATCTTAGTAATAATGACTTCTCGCCCATTAACCATAGAAAAGGACTTGCCTTTTTGTGATGCCGTATTGTATGCTTGGCATCCCGGTTCGATGGGAGGTCCTGCTTTGGCGGAAATTGTTTTTGGAATGGTTTCACCTTCCGGGAAATTACCTGTGACTTTTCCCCGAACTGTAGGACAGATCCCGATTTATTATTCACACAAAAATACTGGGAGACCTTACCAAGAAAATTACTGTACACGTTCAGGGAGAGATTCTGGAGCTTAAAGACACCATCAACACCATGGTGGATCAGTTGAGCTCGTTTGCATCAGAGGTAACCCGGGTAGCACGCGAAGTGGGTACTGAAGGAAAGCTCGGAGGTCAGGCGAAAGTTGGGGGAGTATCAGGAACGTGGAAAGATCTTACAGACAACGTAAACTTCA
>CALGUD010000137.1 GCA_937901915.1 uncultured Flavobacteriaceae bacterium | reverse complement strand
TGTTTGCTTTCATATAAATTGACTTTAAGTGGTCAACCTATATCAGGGACGTACAATTTTTCTCTATTCTCTATTCTCTATTCTCTATTTTCTATAGTCTTGTGTCTTGCGTCTTGAATCTTAAGTCTTTCTGTATCGGTCACCCAACATTCAACAACAATTCATAATTCTGCATTCATAATTCTGAACTGGCTTCCATCACCTCTTCAATAGCATTTTCAAACAAATCACTCAGGCTAATGCCCGCATGTTTTGCCTGTTGTGGTAAAATACTCGCTTCAGTGAGTCCTGGAGTTGTGTTAACTTCCAATAAATACGGTTCATCACCTACAAAAATATATTCACTACGGGTAAAACCGGTCATTTTTAGTTTTTTGTATACTTTCAGCGCCACTTCCGTGACTTTCAGGGCCATTGCATCAGTAATTCTGGCAGGAGTTATTTCCTGTGATTTCCCCAAATACTTGGCTTCATAATCAAAAAAGTCATTCTCAGATACGATTTCTGTAATGGGTAATACTTTAATTTCGCCTTTATAGCTGATAACCCCCACCGATACTTCGGTTCCATCCAGAAAGGATTCTATAATTATTTCATCATCTTCCTTAAATGAAGCCTCAATAGCCGGTATCAACTCTTCTTTTGAGTGAACTTTAGAAATACCAAAGCTACTGCCTGCCTTATTCGCTTTTACAAAACATGGTAGTTTTACCGTATCTATAATTTCATCAGCATTAATTTCATCCCCTTTATCTAAATAATAAGACTTGGCAGTTTTAATACCATAAGGCTTAAGTACTGATAGCAGGTCTCTTTTATTAAATGTAAGGGCAGACTGATAAAATCCACAACCACTTATAGGCATTCCAAGTAAAGAAAAATAAGCTTGCAAATAACCATTTTCTCCGGGTGAGCCGTGAATAGCATTAAAAACACAATCAAAATTTACGGTGCCTGATTTTAATGTAACCGAAAAATCATGTTTATTAACAGGGGTTTCTTTTCCGGAATCATCTACATAGACCCATTTATCCTTAAAAATATGAACACGGTGGGGATTATACTTATCTTTATCCAGGTATTTGTATACCACACTGCCACTGGTTAATGATATTTTATATTCACTGGAATAGCCTCCCATTATAATTGCTATATTCTTTTTAGCCATATATTAAAAAAAGTATTTATTTCGTTATAAACGAGTATGGTTATAAAAATATATAAAAAGCATAATAAAAAAGGCATAAATAAAAAATATGTGGTTCAGCATCCCCTTTAAGGTATTTTGAAGAAAATTAAATGCCCGAAAGCTATCTGTTTTTATATATTTGTTTTTTAATAATTAAAGGATACATGAGTTTTATAGAATTTATCAGAAGTAAAACCTTCTTATGGCAAATAGTACTGGCTTTTGTTGTAGCAGTTTTATTAATTTATCTTGCTTTAAAATCTTTAAGTTCATCTACAAAGCATGGTGAGTTTACGGTAGTGCCTGACTTATCCAAAAAAACATTCAATCAGTCACAAAAAATACTGGAAAACGCAGGATTACGGGTAGAGCTTGTAGATTCAACTAATTTTAACCCGGATTACCCGCGGTTTTCAGTTATAGAACAGAATCCTGAAGCAGGGGAAAAGGTTAAGGAAAACAGGAAAATTTACTTAAAGATAAATCGTTCCGGATATGAAAAGGTTACTGTGCCTGATGTTATCCAGGTTACTCTTAGAAATGCAACATCCATTATAAAGGCAGTCGGGTTAGAGATCAAAGAAGTAGAATATGTTGATAATATCGGAAAAGATATGGTTCTGGGAATGAAGTATGAAGGAAAAGATTTAAAACCCGGAAGTAAATTGCCTAAAACTTCTGAAATTATCCTTGTTTGTGGAAATGGAAAAGATTAAAAATCAATTTAAACCCTGATCAATGATCGAAGATAATGAAGTAGAAGGACAGGATGATGAACTTTATGAGCATTATAGTTGTAAAGCCGGAAAATCCCAGGTGCCATTACGTGTTGATAAATTCTTGATGAATTATATTGAAAATGCTACCCGAAACAAGATTCAGCAAGCCGCTAAAAATGGTAGTATTTTTGTGAATGGAGTTGCCGTAAAGCCAAATCACAGGGTAAAAGCCAATGATGAAGTAAAAGTTTTGTTTCATCATCCTCCACATGAGTCTTTATTAATTCCTGAAGATATTCCGCTGGATATTGTATATGAAGACGAGACATTACTGGTAATTAATAAACCAGCAGGGATGGTTGTACACCCCGGACACGGAAATTATTCGGGAACATTATTAAACGGATTAATTTATCATTTTGAAAACCTGCCCCTTAACAGTAATGAGCGACCCGGATTAGTACATCGTATAGATAAGGATACTACGGGATTGTTGGTCATTGCGAAAACTGAACATGCCCTTGTTCATTTATCAAAACAATTTTTTGATAAAACAAGTGAACGCGAATATATAGCTCTTGTTTGGGGAAATGTCCAGGAAGATAAAGGTACGGTGACCGGGCATATAGGGCGTCATCCCAAAAACCGGATGCAAATGACCGTCTTTGAAGATGGTGAACAGGGAAAAGAAGCGGTTACCCACTATGAAGTATTGGAGAGATTAGGTTATGTTACTTTGGTGTCATGCAAGCTCGAAACCGGGCGTACACATCAAATACGGGTTCATATGAAGCACATTGGCCATACACTCTTTAATGACGAACGTTATGGTGGTGAAAAAATACTGAAAGGTACTACCTTTACAAAGTATAAACAGTTTGTAGAGAATTGCTTTAAAATTCTGCCAAGGCAAGCATTACATGCTAAAACCCTTGGTTTTGTTCACCCGGTTACCGAAAAATTTTTAAAATTTGACTCTGAACTTCCTCAGGATATGGTAGATTGTATTGAAAAATGGAGAAATTATTCACAACATGTTGAGACGCCCTAATGTCTGATGTTAATCTGATTTTTTACATAATATAATAAAATGAAAATAGTATTATCTCCCGCTAAATCCCTCGATTTTGAATCAAAATTGCCAACGGATAAGAATTCTATCCCTGTTTTTTTAAATGAATCAGAACGGATAAATAAATTGTTGAAAAAGAAGTCACCCAAGGCCTTATCAAAGTTAATGGATATTTCAGGTAACCTGGCGGAACTTAACTGGGAACGTAACCAGGAATGGAGCTTACCATTTTCCGTGCATAATGCAAGGCCAGCAGTTTATGCATTTAGTGGAGATGTGTATAGAGGATTAGATGTTAATACAATAACAAAGGCTAAAATTGATAAGTTACAGGATACAGTCCGTATTTTGTCTGGGTTATATGGTATTTTAAAACCATTGGATCTCATTCAGCCTTACAGATTGGAAATGGGAACTAAGCTACCAATAGGCAAAAACAAAAATCTGTATGATTTTTGGAAGCAAAAAGTAACAAAAGTACTTAATGATGAATTAACCGCAAATGAACTTTTTGTGAACCTGGCCAGCAATGAATACTTTAAGGTTATTGATGCAAAATCGCTGAAAGTCCCGGTTATTACACCTGTATTTAAAGATTTTAAAAACGGACAGTATAAAACAATTATGACTTTTGCTAAGCTAGCAAGGGGTTATATGACCAGATATATTGTAGATAACAACATAGATTCATTAAAAGGGTTGAAAGGATTTAATTATGAAGGGTATACTTTTAGTGAAAAAATGTCAAAGGAAAATGAGTTAATTTTTATCAGATAAATTCTTCCAACACTACTTTTGAACAAACTTGTTTATAGTTTGACATTCCTAATGAGATATTTATTAATACTTTAGGTGTTAATTAATGAAATTTAACTATATTTATTTAATCCCAAAAAGTATTTATTATGAAAGTAAAACTATTTTTAATCGCTTTGATGCTTTTTGCCA
Organism: uncultured Flavobacteriaceae bacterium; assembly: GCA_937901915.1. Lineage (GTDB taxonomy): Bacteria > Bacteroidota > Bacteroidia > Flavobacteriales > Flavobacteriaceae > Abyssalbus. Next base: position 13,219 of record CALGUD010000137.1, on the reverse strand, counting down.
CTAATACTCTAGTAGCAAATAACGATCAGGAAAAAATTAAATTATCAGGTAAGGTAACCGATAATAATAAAAACCCTATTGCTGATGCAATTATTTTTATTGACACTATACAAACAGAAATTACAACAAATGCCCGTGGTTATTTTCAAATTGAAATACCTAAAACTGCAAAAAAAGTATCTGTATATTCTAAGGAGTATGGAATACTCGATACAGAATACAATGGTGAGAGAAAGTTAAACTTTATGTATGTTAAACCAAAAACATCAGGAAGTGATCCTGTTACGGTTGGTTATGGATCTGTAGAAAAGCAGAATCTTGGTTATGCTGTAAGTGAGCTCAATGTGGAAAATGAAAAAGGCAACGAGACTTTTCAAACTATATTTGATGTGATTAAAGCCCGGGTACCCGGTGTAAGAGTAGTAGGTAACAGTGTAATCATACGAGGAGTAAATTCATTTAACACTAGCTCCGACCCTCTTTATGTAGTTAATGGTTCTATAACATCAGATATCAGTTTTATACCACCTAATGAAGTAAAATCAATTAATGTATTAAAAGATGCATCAGCATCTGTATATGGTTCACGTGGTGGAAATGGAGTTATTGAAATAACTTTAAAGAAATAGACATTTATAAAAAAATAAAATTGTTTTTACATAAACATCCTTACAGCCCTTTCATTCCTGAAGGGGCTTTTAAATTAATAGTCGGAACACTTCCCCCGCCGCGTTTTTCTACCGGCATATTTAAGAAAGGGGATGTAGATTTTTGTTATGGAAGTAGCGATGGTCAGTTATGGAATATACTGGATAAAATGTTTAACCTTAATCTGAAATTTGAAACTACAGGAGAGGCAATCCGACAACGAAAGGATTTTTTAACTGCTCATAGAATTGGTATTTGCGATATGGTAGAGAGCGCTCAAAGAAGGAAAATTGATGCTACGGACCTGGGAATGGAAAACGTTGTTCTGCGTGATGTGATTAAATATTTAAAAATGTATCCTACAATTCATACACTGCTCTTTACAGGCGGAAATAGTAAAAACGGCCCTGAATATTTTTTTAGAAGGCTTTTAAAAAAGTACAATCTTCATTTAGAGTTAATTAATAATCAAGTGCCCCGAATACACCAGCTTAAGTTGGATAATCGAATTATAAAAACGGTATCACTAACGGCACCTTCCGGTTCAGCAAACAGGGCAGTAGGAGCAATTCCTCTTTATAAAGAACTAAAAAGCAAAAATCCCGAATTCAATACTATTGATTTCAGGATCATGCAATATTCTAAATATTTTATTGATTAATGGATGTCCGGAAAATGAACATCAACTGTTTACAGTTTCTCCCTTTACAGGTTTTGTTTTAATTTTAAACTTTTTTCTGCGAGGCCTTAGTTTACCATATGAGCCAATAATTACCTTGCCTCGCCTAGTTTTTTTATCACCCTTTCCCATGAGTTATTGTTTTTTCTTTCTTTGTTTTTTAATTGTTTTTTCGTCAATATCAAAATCATTGGTTTCAATATTTGTGTTTCCCGTGGGATTCGTTGGGTTTTTTTGTTCTTCTTTTCTCTTAAATTTCTTTTTATCTTCAATAATTCCCATAATTTCTAGTTTTTAATTCATCATTAAGTTACCAAAAAATGGGTAAAATTTCTATTAAAGGAATCCTAAAGTTTATAAAAAGCGTTGTTTTTCTGAATTTCCCCAATGGTTTGGTTCCCGCTTTTCGCTATATCTTTTTTACAAAATTGTAAAAAAGGATGCCGCTACAATCGGGGCTAATAACAAGAGTAAGCGCTTTTTTTGTTAGCGTATTGTTCTTACAAATTCATCAATTTTTTCTACCCCCGATTCATCTAAAAATTTTATAAAAGCCGAACCAATTATGGCCCCGTGTGAAAAGTTAGTGGCCGCTTTAAAAGTTTCAGCATTGCTAATTCCAAAACCTACAATTTGCGGTGTTTTAAGTTGCATCTTATGTATACGCTCAAAATATTCTTGTTGAATATCTCCAAAAGTACTTTTAGATCCTGTTACACTGGCAGAACTTACCATATAAATAAACCCGTTAGAAACAGAATCAATATATTTAATACGTTCATCAGATGTCTGGGGAGTGATTAAAAAAGCATTAATGAGCCCATACTTCTCAAATAAGGACTTATAATCTTCATGATACACATCCACAGGCAGGTCCGGAATAATCAACCCGTCTATTTCTATTTCAGCGCATTTTTCACAAAATGCCTCTACGCCATACTGCATCATTGGATTAAAATAACCCATGATTATGAGGGGGATATGAATTTTTTTCCGGATGTCTTTTAATTGCTCAAACAGTTTAGCTGTGGTCATTCCATTTTTCAGTGCTTTGGTAGAACTCTCCTGTATTGTTGGGCCATCAGCTAAAGGGTCACTAAACGGTAATCCTATCTCAATCATGTCGACCCCGTTTTCCTGTAGTTTTTCAATAATTGGTACAGTATCTTCGAGGTTTGGATAGCCGGCTGTAAAATATATAGATAAAAGTTTACCTTTTTCCTGTAGTTTTTTATTTATTCTGTTCATTATTTATGTCAACTTAAAATAATCAATATATGTATTCAAATCTTTATCACCCCTTCCTGAAAGGCTAATTACGACTACATCATCCTTTTTAAATTTTTTATAGTCAAACACCGCCAGGGCATGGGCCGTTTCAATGGCAGGAATAATACCTTCCATTTTTGACAATTCCATGCCTGCAACCATGGCTTCATCATCAGTAACTGAAAAGAATTCACCTCTACCGGATGTGTACAAATGCGCATGCATAGGGCCCACACCCGGATAATCCAATCCTGCTGAAATAGAATAGGGTTCTGTTATTTGTCCGTCACCGGTTTGCATCAATAACGTTTTACAACCATGTATGATACCCATTTTTCCTAATACGGAGGTAGCAGCACTTTCTCCTGAATTAATGCCTTTTCCGGCCGCTTCCACAGCTATGATCCCTACTTCCGGATTGTCGAGAAAATGATAATAGGTGCCTGCGGCATTGCTGCCTCCGCCAATACATGCAACTACATAATCCGGATTTTCACGGCCTTCCTTTTCTTTTAACTGCCATTTAATTTCTTCAGAAATAATACTCTGGAAACGTGTTACCATATCAGGGTACGGATGAGGTCCAATTGCAGAACCTATAATATAATGGGTGTCTACGGGATTATTGATCCAATCGCGAATGGCTTCATTGGTGGCGTCCTTTAAGGTCCGGCTGCCGGATAGGGCAGGGCGTACTTTAGCTCCCAACATTTTCATACGCGCCACATTAGGTGCCTGGCGGGCAATATCAATCTCACCCATATAAACAATACATTCTATCCCCATCAACGCACAAACAGTAGCTGTTGCCACACCGTGTTGTCCGGCACCGGTTTCTGCAATAATCCTGTTTTTGCCTAAACGTTTCGCCACCAGTATTTGCCCGATCGTATTATTTACTTTATGAGCCCCGGTATGGTTGAGGTCCTCTCGTTTCAGGTAAATTTTGGTATTATATTTTTCTGATAACCGCTTTGCATGGTAGAGTGGAGAAGGGCGGCCCACATAATCCTTAAGTAATTGATGAAACTCCTCTTTAAAAGAAGGTTCATTCATTATTTTCAGATAGTTTAAACGCAGTTCTTCTACATTGGGATATAACATTTCGGGAATAAATGCCCCGCCAAATTCACCGTAATATCCTCGTTCATTTACATGATAAGATCCTTTTACATGGTTTTTCAACGAGGATTGGGTTTTTGTTTGGTTTGTATTATTCATAATTATTTTATTTAATAATGTACTCCTGGTTCCCAACCAATGAGAGGAGCAATTTATATTAATTCGGTTTTTTTGAATCCGCTATGATATTTTTTTTGAACTCTTTTAGTTTCTCGATATTTTTTAATCCCGGTGCTTCTTCAAACTTGCTATTTACATCAATTATATAAATAGGTAGGTTGGTTTTAAGGATATTTTTTATTTTCTCCATTTCATTTATGCCAATACCACCGCTTAAAAAGAAAGGTTTTTTAGAAGGATAATTTTGCAATATTTGCCAATTGAAAACATAACCGTTTCCCCCGGGGAGTTTACCCTTTGTGTCAAATAAAAAATAATCTGTTACTTCTTCATATTCTTTTAGAATATTAAAATCGAAATCATCTTTTATGGAGAAAACTTTTATGATTTCTATTTTATGAGATTTCTCACTACGTTCAAAATGACTTTTTAAGGTATTGCAAAATTCTGCTGTTTCTTTCCCGTGAAGTTGAACAGCCTGTAAATCAAATTTTTCAACTTTCTCCAGAACATTTTCAATGGAAGCATCTACAAACACGCCTGTTTTTTTTATACTTTCGGGAAGTTTTGGAATAGTTCCATCAAAAAAGCGTGCAGATTTTTCGTAAAAGATAAACCCCATGTAATCCGGTTGCAAAGCAGCAACAGACTCTATATTATCCGCATATTTCATTCCGCAAACTTTAAGCCCGGGAATATTCTTTCCGCTTTGAGGCACATCTTCCACATGATGGGAGATCTTTTTGTGAATATTTATTTCTTTTCCCATAAATCACACTTTCATTTATCTAGAGAGCCTTTCTACAAATGCTTTAGCACTTTCTCCTGGATTATCCGTTTTCATAAAATTTTCACCTATTAAAAATCCTTTATAACCATATTGCTGAAGATCTTTTATAGCCTCCACTGTACTTATGCCACTTTCTGAAACTTTCACAAAATCGTCAGGAATAAGATTCGATAAAGTTTTACTTGTTTCCAGGCTTACTTCAAAGGTTTTTAAATTACGGTTATTTACACCGATCATGTCTAAACTTGGCATAATAGATTTATGTAGCTCTACTTCATCATGAACTTCAAGAAGCACATCCAGGTGTAATTTTTTTGCAAGTTCAGACAAAGCTTTTATTTTATCCTGGGTCAGAACAGCGGCAATAAGTAAAATTACATCGGCTCCGTATGCTTTGGCTTCTATGATTTGATATTCATCAACAATAAATTCTTTTCGCAGCAATGGTATGTTCACTGATGCTCTTGCAAGTAATAAATCATCCAGGGAGCCGCCAAAATATTTACCGTCTGTTAAAACAGATATTCCGCAAACACCGGCATTTTCATACCCGCTTGCTACATCCTGAATACTTAACGACTGATTAATAACTGATTTTGAAGGCGAGCGCCGTTTATGTTCGGCTATAATACCTGTATGGCTCTCTTTCAGTTTTTTGGCAAGAGATACTCGTTCTCTCTCAAATAAAGCTGAAGTTTCCAGTTGAGAAACAGGGACCAGGCTTTTTTTAAGAGCCACCTCCTTATGTTTGTCTGCTATTATTTTTTCTAATATGTTGGCCATTGTTTGTCTGATGTTTGATGTCGGGTGTCCGGTGACCGATGTCCGATTTTATTTTATACTTTTTTTAAATGCTATTAATTTGTTCATCAAAGAAAATGATGATTCATATAAATGATTAAATTCTTGTTTTGAAATATAATCTCTTTTAATTGCTTTATGTAAACATGTTACCACTTCTGCAAGTGAACGAATTGCATATCCAACAAATTTTTTGAATTCAAGATTTGACTGGCCAATGCTTCCTTCAGAGATATTTAATGCAATAGAATCAACAGCTCTACAAATTTGTGAAGATAAATTGTAGATTTCTTCTTTTGGAAATTTTTTTGTTATTAGAATAATTTCTTCACCTAAACTCATAGCTTCTTGCCAAACTATTAATTTTTCAAATTTAAATTTAAAATCCATTATTTAATTTTTAGTAATGTGCTGCACATCAACCAAATTCATTTTAAAAAGGAAAACCTCTGACACCCGTCATCGGTCATCTAGCGTTTTTTACCTCCTTCAACTTCTTTAAAGCCTGCAATCCTTTTCCTGAGAGTAAACTTTCTTTAGCTATTTCAAAACCTTCTCTAGGCGTTATTCCTTTTACGGTGGCTATGGCCATTCCTGCATTTGCGCATACCACATTGTTTTGAGGTTCAGTGCCCTTTCCGCTTAAAACATCCATAAATATTTTAGCCGATTCTTCAATAGAGTCACCGCCAACAATGTCTTTTTGCGAAAGTTGATTCACTCCAAAATCCTCGGCTGTGATCATTTGCTCTGCATTGTTTCTGATCGCTTTTGTTTGTCCGGTTAGTGATATTTCATCATATCCGTCCAGGGCATGTAAAATTGTATAATTTTTATCGGTATTCTGATATAAATAGCCATACATCCTGGCCAGTTCCAGATTAAACACACCTACCATCTGATTTTGTGGGAAGGCAGGATTAACCATGGGGCCGAGCATATTAAAAAATGTTTTTACTGCCAACTCTCTGCGTATGGGGGCTACATTTTTCATTGCAGGGTGAAAGAGGGGTGCATGTAAAATACATATGCCCGCTTCTTCAATAGATTTTCTTAAAAAACCTTCATCCTTAGAAAATTTAATCCCCAAATATTCCATCACATTACTGGAACCGCATTTAGAAGAAACTCCGTAGTTGCCATGTTTTGCTACGTGAATACCTGCCCCGGCTGTAACAAAAGAGGCCAGGGTAGATATATTGAAAGTATCTTTTCCATCACCCCCTGTTCCACACAGGTCAATAGTATTGTAATCTTTCAAATCAACAGCAATACAGAGTTCCAGCAAAGCATCACGCAAACCTTCCAGCTCTTCTATGGTAATGCTTCGCATCATAAATACGGTAAGGAATGCTGCAATCTGGCTATTATTATATTCCCCTCTGGAAATATTAACTAACACATTTTTTGCTTCTTCTTTAGAAATAGTTTCGTGGCTGATAAGCCTGTTTAATACTTCTTTCATGAGTCTTTGCCCCGGTCGTCTCCTAAAAGGTGAGGATGCCAGGTTTTTTATATTTAAACTTTTATTTATAAATGATCATTTGTTTGCTTCCTTTACAGGTTGATTCAGCCAATTCTCCAATATTTTTTTCCCATAGGGTGTTAATACAGATTCAGGATGATATTGCACTCCACAAACATCATACTCAGTATGTCGTGCAGACATAAGCTGTCCGTTTTCATCAAAAGATGTAGCAATTAATGTATCGGGTAATTTAGGATCTACCACCCAGGAATGGTACCTGCCAACTTCAATTTCTTCGGGAAGTCCTGTAAACAAAACATCCTCTTTTACAATTTTCACTTTTGTTGCTACACCGTGATAAACGCTGTCCAGGTTTATCAAAGTACCTCCAAACACTTCCCCGATGGCTTGTAATCCTAAACATACCCCAAAGATACTTTTTGTAGGAGCATATTCTTTAATAATAGCTTTTAAAAGTCCGGCTTCATCAGGTATACCGGGGCCGGGGGAAAGTACAATTTTGTCAAAAGGTTCTACTTCATCCAATGTTAACTGGTCATTACGCCTCACAGTAACTTCACATCCCAGGTCTTCTAAATAATGCACCAGGTTGTAGGTAAAACTGTCATAGTTGTCTATCACTAAAACATGTTTCGCTACACCTCTTCCCAAAGTGGAGGAACCGGATTTTATATTTTTGTTTTCTGTATTCATAGTACTAATACTATTCTTATTTATTTTTTTCTTTACAATCTTTTGAGGGTTTATATGCCCTCGGCTATCTCCATAGCTTTTGTTAATGCTCCCAATTTGTGATAAGTCTCCTGCAGTTCATCTTCTGGGTCCGATTTAGATACGAGTCCGGCACCTGCCTGGTAATACAATTCATGGTTTTTACTCAAAAATGTACGTATCATGATCGCGTGGTTAAAGTTTCCTTCAAAATCCATAAAACCTATAGCACCGCCGTAGTGATTACGGTTACAGGTTTCATATTTTTCAATAAGCTGCATAGCCATATGTTTTGGTGCTCCGCTTAAAGTACCTGCAGGGAAAGTGTCGGCCACCACTTGCATGGTAGGGATTTCGGGTTTTTTTTGCCCTGTAACTTTAGATACCAGGTGAATAACATGCGAAAAGAATTGAACCTCTCTGTAGGTTTCCACCTTTACCATGTTTCCATTCCTGCTGAGATCATTTCGGGCAAGATCCACTAACATCACATGTTCACTGTTTTCTTTGTGGTCTTCGGTGAGTTGTTTAGCCAATTCGGCATCTTTTTCATCGTTCCCGGTTCGTTTAAAAGTTCCCGCTATGGGGTGTATTTCTGCTTTATTGTTTTTGACTATAAGTTGTGCTTCGGGAGAACTTCCGAATATTTTAAAATTCCCAAAATCGAAGTAAAATAAATACGGAGAAGGATTTACGCTTCGTAAAGCCCGGTATACATTAAATTCATCGCCTTTAAATTTTTGAGAAAACCGCCGGCTTAATACTAATTGAAAAACATCACCCCTATGGCAGTGTTTTTTGGCGAGTTCTACGTGTTGTTTATATTCTTCGTCTTTTAAATTTGAAGCAGGATCGCCCACTTTTGAAAAATTATAGGTTGCAAAATTTCTGGATTGCAATAATTGTTCTATTTCAAGGATATTGTTTTCTGTTTCATAACAATGCGCAAAAATATAGGCTTCATTTTTAAAATGATTGATGGCGATAATGTTTTGATAAATTAAATAGTATATATCCGGGATATCAAGTGATTCGTCTTTTTGGGAAATATTTATATCTTCAAAATATCGTACAGCATCATAAGCTATATAACCAAATAATCCGGAATTAATAAATTTAAACCCGTTTTTTTGTACTTCAAACTGGCCAGCAAACTTTTCTATTTCTTTTGGAATGCTTGTATTCTTTACGGCATTAAACTCTTCTTTATTGCCATCCGGATATGTTTTTGTAATTGTATCATTTTCAACTTTTATAGAAGCAACCGGATTAAAACAGATATAAGAAAAACTGTTATCATTTGCATGATAATCACTGCTCTCCAATAATATACTATTCGGATAGCGGTCGCGTATTTTTAAATAAACGCTAACTGGTGTGATAGTATCGGCCAGGATTTGTTTGTAATGGGTTTTAAATTTAAAATGTTTCATTTTTGTTAAAACAGTTTTGGTTTTTATAAAATAGATCCGAATAAGTTCGGGGCAAAGAAAAAGGCTTGTCGTGTTGACAAGCCTTTATATGTTGTTTAAATAAAACTAAAGCAGGGCTACCTCACGACATTAGACGTTAAGTTAAACCACCACCAGCTATTATTTAATGTGTTTATCATTTTATTTATTTGATGTGCCAAATATAGAAAGGTTAAACCAATTTTCAAACGGGTTTTTCAAAAAATAACAAAAATTTATTGAGTGCATAAAAAAATCCCACCTTGAAGTGGGATTTTTGTATGGATAAAATGGACTGAATTACAATTCCAGATCAACTACCAGATCAAATTCATCATATATTGCTTTATCCCCTAAATTGTCAAAGAAACTACCTGAACCATACTTGAGACCATATGTGGTTCTGTCAATTTTTAACGAAGCTGTGGCTTTACTTCCATAAACAGAAATATCAAATGCAAGTGGTTCGGTTGTTCCCTTAATTGTAAGGTCTCCGGTTACTTCATAAGAATTTTTACCGGTAGATTTTACGTTGGTAATCACCAATTTGGAAGTCGGATGCTTTGCCACTCCAAAAAAGTCGTCCGCCTTTAAATGGTCATCTAATTTTGTTTTCCATTCACCTTCAAGGTCAGTAGAATTTATGGTGGTCATATCTACTGTAAATTCACCTCCGGTTAGTTTATCTCCATCAAAAACCAGATGGCCGTCTTTCAAATTTATTGTTCCCTCATGTGAACCTGTGACTTTATATCCCTTCCAGGTTACTTTACTTTTTTCTGTATTTACTTCTTTTTTTTCACCTACATTATTCATAAATGATAGAGAAGCCAGTGCAACTAGTGATAATGCTAAAGTTAAAATTCTGTTTTTCATTTTTGTTTAAAATTAAAGTTAATATTGAGTGTATAGTTTTTCTATGTTTAATGGATTGTTTACCGTAGCTTTTCCAATAAGTTGTTCAATAATTCAATTTCTTTTTGCGTAAGATTTTCAATGATTTTTTTTTCTGCTGTATGAACAGCCTCATCCATTTCTTTTAAAGCTTCAAGGCCTGATGGAGTTATAAAAATTTCTATTTTTCTCCGGTTCTTTTCGCATGTTGTCCGCTCTACATATTCTTTAACAATTAATTTGTCTATGAGCCGGGTGGTATTACTCATCTTATTGATCATTCTTTCCTGAATGGTATATAAATTTGCCGGTTTTCCTTTTTGTCCTCTCAGAATTCGCAAAACATTAAACTGTTGCATAGAAATGTCAAAAGGTTTTATAGCAGTATTTAATATTTCAGCAGCATAATTGGATGTATAAATTAAATTAATAACAGTTTTTGTATGGTTCGGCATGTAAGATGTTTTAATGATATCTTCTATCTTCATTGTATTTACAATATTTGTATGTACAAATGTACTGTATTTTAAATGTTTTTGCTGAAAGGAAATGATAATTTTTTGTTAAAAGGAAAACAGGGGTACTGAAGATTTTTATTTTTACATTATGAATTTCAAGATAAAATATATAGTAGCATCCGTTTTTTTTGTAATTTTATTCGGGTGTAAACCGAATAATGAAAAGGCTGGGAATAAAGAGGTTGCAGAAGAATCTGTAGAAAATTCAGGTGAGCTAGTATCTAACTCTGCGGAAGTAGTGGTTGAAACTTATGATTTTAAAGGTTTTGAAAAATATTTAAATTTTAAAGATGATAAAATTTATGTCATCAATTTTTGGGCTACCTGGTGTAAACCCTGTGTAAAAGAATTACCTCATTTTGAAGAGTTGTATCAAAATTATAAAGACAAGAATGTAGAAGTTATACTGGTAAGTTTGGATTTTCCTAAAAAGATAGATAAAACTCTAATCCCATTTATAAAGAAGAACAATATAAAATCTAAAGTCATTCTTTTAGATGACCCAAAACAAAATGACTGGATACCTTTGGTAGATGAGAACTGGTCTGGCGCTATACCTGCAACGGTTATTTATAACAAAAATTCAAAAGGGTTCTATGAACAATCCTTTAATTATGAACAACTTGAAGAACAACTGAATAAATTTTTAAACTAAAAACCTAAACAACCTAAACAATCTTATGAAAATTTTAAAAATTCTATTAGTAATTGTTATAGCTGGAGTAGCTGCAGCATTTGCTTTATACAACCCGGCCGGTGCTGAGGGATATGGAATTGGAGACAACGCTACAGATTTTGAGCTTAAAAATATAGATGGTAAAATGGTTTCATTATCTGATTACAAAGACGCCAAGGGCTTTTTAGTAATATTTACCTGTAACCATTGCCCGTATGCTGTTGCATATGAAGACAGGATTATTGCATTAGATGCAAAATATAAATCTCAAGGAGTGCCTGTTATTGCCATCAATCCGAATAACCCGAATGTACAGCCCCAGGACAGCTTTGAAAAAATGAAGATAAGGGCTAAAGAAAAAGGTTTTACTTTCCCGTATTTGTTAGATGATGGCCAAAAAATTTATCCTCAATATGGTGCATCACGAACGCCTCATGTTTTTTTACTTCAAAAAACTGAGAAAGGAAATATTGTAAAATACATTGGGGCTATTGATGATAATTATCAAAATGCAGATGCAGTTGAAACCAAATATGTAGAAGATGCTGTTGATGCCATGCTGAAAGGGGCGAAAATTCCAATTGAAACTACAAAGGCCATAGGGTGTTCAATTAAAACATAAAAACCATCTGGAATTATTAAAATCCGGAGCATGCTATTTGCTCCGGATTTTTTAATTTTGTAAAAATTTAAAAAACATGAATTTAACGCAGGAAGAGTGGGTTGAACAACTAGAAGCAGATGAAAATGCTGTTATTCTGGATGTAAGGACAGAAGAAGAGGTTCAACAAGGTTATATACCAAATGCAATACATATTGATATTAAACAAGGGCAGGGTTTTATTAATGAAGTAGAAGCACTCGACAAAACAAAAAACTATTATGTGTACTGTCGCTCGGGAGCCAGAAGCGCAAATGCATGTGATATCATGAACAAATTAGGTTTTGAGAATGCCTATAATCTTATGGGTGGCATACTTGATTGGGAAGGTGAAATTGTTGAATAGATTAAACGATCATTAACCAAAAACAGGTGGGAATTTCTACCTGTTTTGGTTGATAACATTTTCCCTCCGAATATTGACAAATGTTGTTGTTTAGTTATAGCATACATATTTATCTCTTTATTTTTTCCTTAATTTATTAATCCAGATAAGGGTTCCGGTTACTGGCATGGATGAGGCGATTAAACAACAAATAAAATATATGATTTTAGAAAATGTTCCCATAAAAGAACCAATATGAATGGCCCTTATGAGAGCGGCTACTTTTTCGTTAAACTTCCAGTCTTTAAAATAATCGACTTCTAAAAGTTCCCCGCTATGAGGATTAAACTGGAATTTATCGGATGCATCTGTGGCAAAAAAGCCTTTTTCTTTTCTTCTTATCATTACAGAATGTTGTTTTTCCTGAGGAAAAGTAATTCTATAGGCAAATGCTTTATCCTTTTTTAAGGAATCGGTAACGTTTATTAAGTCTTCAACCGGAGTTAATTTATTTTTAGCTATATTTTTTTCAATTGAAATGGTAGTATCAAATCGTTGTTTACCTAATTTATCACCTAATACATTTTCCAACCCATTGTAATAGCTGGGAAAAGACCAGATTAAACCGGATAATCCCATTAATAGAAGTGGAATAAGTGCATAAAAACCCAGTGTATTATGAATATCATAGTTAATACGTTTCCAATTGGCTTTCCATTTTATAGTTAAACCGCGTTTCCATTGTTTTGCTTTTTTTACTTTTTTTGGTATCCATAAAATGAGTCCGGATACACATAATACAATAAAAATTATAGTTGCTGCCCCAACTATTGGCCTACCAATTTTTACATCCAACAAAAGCCATCGATGAAGTTTCATAACTGATAGGAAAAAAGCATTTCCATTATTAAAATTTTCTTCGGGCAGAATATTTCCGTTAAAGGGATTAATATGTAGATTTATACGACTTGGTCCATGGTCATCCTCATGGTCATCACCATCGTGCCGTTCGTGACGCTCTTCGTCACGGCGCTGCACCCGACCGGGACCTACCCGGCCGGCCTC
>CALGUD010000136.1 GCA_937901915.1 uncultured Flavobacteriaceae bacterium | reverse complement strand
ATAAAGCTTTGCAGCATTTTTTTATAAAACTTGCGGTTTCTAGAAGTTATCGGGACATGGAAGTATTTTGTTCGTTTCGTTTGTCTCAAAGACAAAAACCAAAATGTCCTTATTATTTAATAGTTTCATCTTAAACCTTAAAAATACCTTTGGGCATTCTTCCATGTATTCGCTTCTACCTCTCCTCTAGGAGAGGTCAAAACTGCTTGACAGTTTTGGGTGAGGCATAATAAGTACATTTCAGGATGTTGATAAGCAGTTCATAACATCTTAATAACTAATCGTTTTTTGTTGAAAATAAAGTTCATTTTAATGTAATTTTAGTAAAACCCTTCAAATGAATGATAGAAGCAATGATCTCTTAAAGGTGCGTCCGGAGATTCCCTCAGCCAAGATAACCCCTGATACCAGCAGGGATGAAAAGTTTCAAAACCAAACACTAAGGCCCGTTATTAAACTTCAAAACCCATTGTTAATAGAAGTTTTTAGAAATTATGTTAATAAACACAAAGGTGAGTTCTATGAATTAAGCGTTGAAAGAAAGTTAGCCTTTATTGAAAATGCCATTCAAAAAGACATAAAATTCAGGAATTCACTCAAAGGTATGATTATAGGACAGTTTGTAATCGAAGAGTACATGGAATATATTGAAAATTCATCGGCGTTAAATAAAAGAATGATGAATATTGTGATCAGCAATTTGCAAGACCAGGTACAACTTTTTGAAAAAATAGCGGTTGCTTAATTAATTAATGAAACACCATTCAAATCTGTGGTAAGTACATCGCTCATATAATTAAACCAGGGGCGTACGGACTTAAAACTGTTATTGATATCATTAATGAATCCGGAAGAGGTAGCTTCCTTATCCGTGAAATTCTTTACAAAAATGTATTGTTTTTTTTTGATAAGGTCAATATTCGGGTGCTCTTTATCAAAACCTTTGGGAGCCGTTTTAACTTCTTCCCCTACTAAGTCACCGAATAGTTTCTTAAAATTTTTTTCATATATAATTTCCCGCATTTCGGAAGCGTCAATTTCAAACTCTTTTCTTATTCTTAACAGGTCTTCTTTATCAGGTTCCCAGAATCCACATGCAATAAATGTATTTCCAGGCTCAATATGGGTATAATACCCACCTCTCAGTTTTGGTTTTATTCTGTGAAAAGAAGCGGATAAATGTGTTTTATACGGTGTTTTATCCTTAGAGAAACGAACATCCCTGTAAATACGGAAAACTTTCACCTTATCAATCTCATCGTGTTTAACCATTTCATCATGAAGGGCTTTAAAAAAACTTTTTATCTCTGTTTCTTCTGCCTTAAATCTTTTCTTATTCTCTTCAAACCATTCCCGTGTATTATTATTTTTAAGCTCTTTTAAAAAACCGAATGTAGATTTTGAAATGTGATCCATACTCATGGAAGAAAGTTTTTATGTTTATATCTTGATGAAATAAAGTTAACAATTTTTAACTTTAAGCGAGCGAATTATTACTAAATTTGGGTACTCAACAAAAAAAACTTTATTACAAGCTTATAGATGAATAAAAAGGATATTATAGAAAACATACGGCAGCATAAAAAACAGCCGAACCTTAAAATCAGAATTAAGACTAAGGTAGAAGAGTTTACCCAAAGATTGTTTTATACATTATTTGATGCAGAAACGAATGTAGAGAGTAACCTGGATATTCTTGAAAAGGATTTTGATGAGTTAGTTGACCTGGTTTGCTGGGAAATAGAAAAGCCTTGTTCTAAAGTATGGAACAAATATGTTGAAAAACTACCTGCTATATTGGAAAAAGTAAACATGGATGCTGAAGCAACTTTAAATAATGATCCGGCGTCAAATAGCCTTGAAGAAGTATATCTTTCCTATCCCGGTTTTTATGCAATTGCTATTTACAGGCTGGCACATGAATTATATGTGATCAATTTTCCGTTGGTACCCAGACTTATGACAGAATATGCACATCGGATAACCGGAGTGGATATTAATCCCGGGGCTACTATAGGAGATTCATTTCATATAGACCACGGAACCGGTGTCGTAATAGGAGAAACCGCTATTATAAGAAACAATGTCAATATTTACCAGGGAGTTACCCTGGGTGGACTGTATGTAGATAAAAACTTGAAAAATACAAAACGACATCCAACAATTGAGGATAATGTGACTATTTATGCAAACGCCACAATATTGGGAGGCGATACTATAATTGGCAAAAACAGTATTATTGGCGGTAACGTTTGGCTTACAAAATCTGTGCCTGCTAATTCAGTTGTTTCACACAATCCCGAAATTAAAATAAAGACCGTAGTAAATGAATAAAACCATCATAGATCAGATTGGCAACACTCCCCTTGTAATAGCCAAATACATTAATAAAAATCCGAACGTAACATTGCTTTTAAAACTTGAAGGAGAAAATCCTGCAGGAAGTGTAAAGGACCGTCCGGCATATAATATGATTAAATCTGCTCTGGAGCGAGGTGATATTTCAACAAACTCTAAACTTATTGAAGCTACCAGTGGCAATACTGGCATTGCACTTGCCATGATTGCCGGTTTATATGGTTTGAATATAGAACTTGTTATGCCGGAGAATTCAACTAAAGAACGTGTACAAACAATGCGAGCTTATGGTGCTAAAGTAACGTTGACTTCTGAAGATATTGGTATTGAAGGAGCCCGTGACTATGCTGAGGCCAAGGTAAAAGAAGAGGGTTATTTTATGATAAATCAGTTTGGAAATGATGATAACTGGAAAGCACATTATAAAACTACAGGTCCTGAAATTTGGAGGGATACTGAAGGAAATATAACCCATTTTGTGTCTTCTATGGGTACAACAGGCACTATTATGGGCACTTCAACATTTTTAAAGGAAAAGAATAAGGATGTTCAAATAATTGGTGTACAGCCTACAGATGATTCACGGATACCCGGCATACGAAAATGGCCGATAGAATACTTGCCTAAAATATTCAATCCGAAGAAGGTAGATACTATTATTGAAGTCAGCGAAGAGGAATCGCGTGCAATGGCCAAAAAACTGGCAAAAGAAGAAGGTATATTTGCTGGAATGAGTAGCGGTGGTGCGGTATCTGCGGCTCTTAAGCTTATTGAAAAATTGGAGTCCGGGGTGGTGGTCGCTGTTATTTGCGATCGAGGTGACAGGTACTTGTCTTCAGATTTATTTGATTAAAGCCATTTTTTTCTCTTGAAGTAATAAAGCATCCCTAGGAAAATTAGGATCATTATTCCCCATACAATGAAATAGCCATGCCTGTGATCTAATTCCGGCATGTATTCAAAATTCATTCCATACACACCTACAATAAAGGTTAGGGGGATAAAAATGGTAGCAATAATTGTAAGTACTTTCATTACATTATTCATTTTATTGCTTACACTGCTCATATACATATCCATTAACCCGGAAAGCATATCCCGATATGTTTCAATAGTTTCTATAACCTGTATAGTATGGTCATAAACATCCCGAAAATATGTTCTCGTAGATTCTGAAATGAATATCACATCCGGTTTTTGCAGTTTACTTACCACTTCTCTTAATGGAAATATAGACCTTCTGATGATTAAAGATTCGTGTTTGAGTTTTTGTATCCTGTACACAACACTTTCATTCGGGTCATCTAATAAGTCTTCTTCCAAGTCTTCAATTTTTTCGCCAAGGATCTCCATAATTAAAAAGTAATTATCAACTACGGTGTCCATGAGACGAAAAAACAAGTAATCGGCCCCGGAGTTTCTTATTCTTCCTTTGTCATCTTTAATCCTGTCCCTTATGATGTCAAATATATCAACTTCATCTTCCTGAAAGGTAATGACAAAATTTTCACCAACTACTACGGAAACCTGCTCTACTTTTAAAACATGACCTTCATCATAGCTTAACATTTTAAAAACAGAAAATAAACAATTATCGTATTCCTCCAATTTTGGCCTTTGTCCAACATTTACAATATCCTCCAGCAATAAGGGGTGTAGTTTAAATTGAGAACCAAGTTCTTCTATTACCTGAACATGTCGTAGTCCGTACAAATTTATCCACGAAACAGAATCCGGATTTTTAAATTTTACTGCCTCCTCTACCCTGTTTATTTCTTTAATCTCAATTGAATCTGCATTATAATCATACACTTCTATAAAAAGCTCTGAAGTTTCTTTTTCACCTGTATAAGTCAGCGTTCCCGGCGAGGAGCCTATTTTCTTTTTAATTTTAGAAGTTTTTTTCTTTCGGAACATACGTTTTGCCATACAAGAGTTTTTTATAAATATAATTAAAAGTAGAAAGTAATTGATTAATATAAATTGAAGTTACCAATAATTACTGGCTTTATTAGTTCGTTTATTTGAGTTTTGAATATATTTATAGCTTATTAAAAGTTCAATAATAAATAAATGAAGTTAACATACAAGTTAATCCCTCTTATATTTATATTAATTGCCTGCAATTTAAATTTCCTGTACGGCCAAATTACCATTACTCCAAACAAACCAAATGGTATCTATGAGGTTGGGGAAACCGTAACATGGCGTATTCAAATGCATGATACTGTACAGCTAGATTCTGTCAGGTACGAATTAAAAAAAGGAGGGCTCCGAGTTATAGATAAAGGTTTTATTTCCTTTAAAGAAAGTGAGGCACAAGTCAGCCATATATTCAAAGAACCCGGTGCTTTACTACTTGATATTCAATGGGCCGGTAAAGAGGCCACGTGGGACAATCAGTTTGCAGGCGGGGCAGTTGCTTCTACAGATAAGATTAAATTGTCTGCTGATAAACCGGCTGACTTTGATGAGTTTTGGAATACCAAAATAAAGCAACTTGAAAGTGTCCCTGCTAACCCGGTTTTGGAAAAAAGTGATAGTAAGGAAGCCGGTGTTGATTACTGGAAAATTAACATGGATAATATTCAGGGAACTAGCATACACGGCCAAATAGCGAAGCCCACTGATGGAGAAAAATTTCCAGCACTCCTTATTGTGCAATGGGCAGGTATTTATCCTTTACAAAAGAATTGGGTAACCGGCAAAGCAAAAAACGGATGGCTGGTTCTCAATATTAATGCACATGATTTACCCATTGATAAGGGTGCGCAATTTTATAAAGACCAATCTCAAAATGAGCTGAAAAATTATGCTTCTATAGGAAATGAAGACAGGAACGAAAGCTATTTTTTAAGAATGTATCTTTCTTGTTACCGAGCAGCCCAATATTTAACCGAAAGGCCGGATTGGAATGGTGAAACTCTTGTAGTTATGGGCACAAGCCAGGGAGGTTTACAAGCATTGATGACAGCTGGGATTCATCCTCACATAACGGCTGCCATGGCGTTGGTTCCGGCCGGTTTTGATAACCTGGGCCCTGAAATTGGCAGAAAAGGTGGTTGGCCACAGTGGTATACACAAACAGAGCAAAAAGATGCTAAAAAAGTTCATGAAACAAGTAAATACTATGATGTAGCTAATTTTGTGTCCAGTATAAAGTGTCCGGTTTTAGTTGGTGTCGGACTTTTGGATCAGATTTGTCCGCCGGAGGGTATTTTTGCAGGTTTAAACCAGGTAACAGCGCACAAAGAGGTCATCATCCTGCCGAATTCGGCTCATCAGGATAAGAATGGTTCACAGGAGTATTATGTAAAGAGAAGTGAAGTATGGCTCAGGGAGTTGTCTGAAGGTGGTATGATGCCGGAATGATCGTTTAGAGTTTGAATCCTAATAACTTATTAACCCAACCCAATTAAACATTAATTCTTAACAATTAACACATATGAATTTAAGAATAATTCTGATTACACTGTTTATCATTATATCAATTAGTTGCATTACCGATGGTAAAACAAAAGCTGAGAGCAAAATAGGACCTATTCAACCTGACAGTATATTGGATCCAGTCAAAGAGCCGGAAACCAGAGATCATGAATTAAAGACTCAACCCCTGGATTGCGCCTCGATAAGTTTTAATTTTTTTTCTTCAGAAGATGGTTTTTATATCTCCAGTATAATTGTATTAAATGATCTGAATGAAATTGACACCTTAGAGGTGCTTGATAAAAAAATAACCCGGTGGACCAGAGGAGAAATTAAAATAATAAAAGAAGATATTAACTTTGACAATGCCTGTGATTTAGTTATAGTTGATGATGGGTCAGCTTCTAATGGCACAATGAGTTATTATTACTATTTATTTGATAAAGTAACAGGAAAATTCATTGAAAACAAATCATTGCCCGAAAGAAGCGGGGGAATAGAGATTGATACCGTACATAAAGGAATTACTTTATATTGTTCATATAGGGAATGTAAAGGTTTTTACAAATTCACGAATGATAAATTTGTTTTAACAGAAGGAAAATATACAAATGAGCCATAACAGAACTTAACTCAACCCTTCAAGAGTTTGAAACTCTTGAGGCAGTTTCAGGAGTAAGCCGTTTTTAGGATACATATTAAAAAAAAGCATTCAA
>CALGUD010000135.1 GCA_937901915.1 uncultured Flavobacteriaceae bacterium | reverse complement strand
GCAATTGTTCTTTTGTCGGTTTGTTTAACAATTCTTTTTGAGCAATAGCTTCTTGTTCGCTTTTAGAGCGTTTAAAATCAACTGCTTTTCATTGCTTTCTTTTGAAAAATCGACCATTTCCTTTTTTGGATTTCCCGAAAAAAGAACTTCCCGCGGAATCACTTCCAAAGGAATTAAACTTGAATTTGTCAACAAAACAGAACGCTTTATCACATTTTTCAGCTCGCGTAAATTCCCCGGCCACGCGTAATTTTTGAATGCTTCTTCCACTTCCTTTGAAAGTCCCAAAACATCCTTTCCCAATGAATTATTGGCTTCGGCCAAAAAATATTCTATAAAAAGAAAAAGATCTTCCTTTCGCTCGTGGAGCGAGGGAATGTGAATTGAAAATTCGTTCAAACGATGGTACAGATCTTCCCGAAATTTTCCGTCGGAAACGGCTTTCTGCAAATCTTCATTGGTAGCCGAAAGAATGCGCACATCCACGTCTATTTCAGTATTGCTTCCCACAGGTTTTATGCGCCGTTCCTGCAACGCGCGCAACAATTGTATTTGGTTTTCATAGGAAAGATTGCCCACTTCATCCAAAAAAAGTGTACCGCCATCGGCTGCTTCAAAATGGCCTTTTTTGTTAGAAATAGCACCGGTAAATGATCCTTTAACATGTCCGAAAAACTCACTTGCGGCAATCTCTTTAGGAATAGAACCACAATCTACAGCTATAAAATTAAAATGCTTTCTATCACTGTTTTTATGAATGTACTGTGCTATAACTTCTTTACCCGTTCCGCTTTCACCGACTATTAAAACCGACATACTGGTAGGAGCTACCAGTTTTATATATTCGTTAAGTTTTTTGGAGGCCGAACTAATGCCCGGGACAAAATCTGTTTCATTATTCAGGTTCTTTTTATTTTTAGAAGAATTTACAGTTTCTGAATTGGCATTGTTTTTTTCAAAAATAGCATTATTAATTACTCCTAAAACCTCATCGGGATTAAAAGGCTTGGAAATATAATCAAAGGCTCCTTTTTTCATAGCCTTCACAGCCGTTTGAACTTCCGCATAACTAGTCATTAATACAACCTGGGTTTCAGGATAGTTGTTCTTCACATAAGATAATATTTCTATACCATCACCATCAGGAAGTCTCAGGTCTGTAAAAACAATATCAAAACTACTTTTCTTTAGCTTATTGTTTCCTTCAAAAACGGAATAGCTTACATCAACTTCAAACTTATTTTTCTCTAAAAATCTTTTTAAAATATTGCATAATGCAACATCATCTTCTATAATGAGTATTTTAGGCATCGAAAAAATATAAGTTATTGTTTTACCTACTTTTTATATACGTAAAAGTACAACTTATAAGACATGTTTATATATAATAAAAGCAACTATAATTAAAATTATAGTTGCTTTTAGAAATATTTAATATTTCATTAAGAAAGCTTACTGGGTAATCCACTCACCTTCTTCACTTGCATATAACGTTGAAGAAGCTCCATCTAAACTAATTTCCACTTTATATACATTGTTCTCATTTACATAAGCTTTGTCAATGGTAGCTCCTGCATAATCTGCTTCAACTGCATCTTTTACTGCCTGAGGAAGGCTCTCTGCAGATATTTCAGTGAAATCATCCTGCAAAACAACATTTACAATGTTATCATTTACATTTGAAACTACAGAAGCTGTCATTGTGAAACAACCTAAAACGAATGCTGATGCTAAAACTAATTTTTTCATAATATATATTTATTTTTAATGTTTATTATACTTATTCTACATAGAAGAATTATGCCAGTATGAATAAATGCTATATATAAAATTTTAACTTTCTGAAAAACAGACTCTTAATTAATTTTAGCTTTTAAAATTAATTTATATGAACGTATAATATTCCGTGTAAAAGACCAATTACTGTATAAAAATTACTCATTATCAGGTAGTAATTTCACCTGATGAGATGGTTTTAAAAGATCGTTGATAGTTTTTACAGGATTAAAAGTAACAAGGGGTACTTCCACAAAAACAGTATTCCAGTTTGCCATAGATCCATTCCATAGGCCGGGAAGTTCTAATGCTTTTAATGGCCTTCCTTCTTTAGTTTTTTCGGTAATAAAAGCTTGTTTTTGGTCTACAAATTTTAACAGGTCAAATTTCTCCCCTTTATAATTTTTTGTAGTGCATACGATATCAACGGGATTAAAATGGGTAGAAGATTTAAAGATTTCCCGTTGTTTTACATTTAATTTATCAATTTGCGCAGATTCAATAATCTGAAGTGAAATATTACCATTTTCATCTTTTACCCAAAATGGTCCGCCTCCCGGTTCTCCTTCATTTTTTACCATTCCACAAACTCTGATAGGACGGTCTAACTTTTCAATGAGATACTCAACCTGGAATTTTTCCCTGTATTTTTTAAAATCAGGCGTTACAAAAACATTCATCTCGTTTTCCAGGAAATTTTTAATTTCGGCTATTTCTGCATCTTTTAAAGAGTCTGTATTTAATAAAGTCCTGTACTTAAATGCTTTTTCTTTTAAGATAAGTAATATCCCTGCTAAAACTTTTTTATAGGAAGCTATTTCAATTTTATTTCTGTAAACTACAACATTGTCAATATTCTTTATAAAAATGATATCTGCGTCCTGATCGTTTAGGTTTTCAATCAAGGCTCCGTGTCCGCCAGGCCTGAAAAGGATTTCTCCATTATCAGAGATAAACGGTTCATTATCCATATTGACCGCTAAAGTATCCGTAGATTCCTTTTGAAATGAAAAAGACACATCAAACTCAACTCCGGTCTTTTCTTGTACATATTCTTTGATTTTCGTAAATTCACTATTAAATTTATCGAGATGTTCTTCTGAAATTGTAAAATGAAGTTTTGCTTTTCCGTTAGCAGCTGCATAAATAGCAGCTTCGTACAAGTGTTCTTCAAAAGCAGTTGCAGCATGTGTTTTATATTTGTGAAAGGGCAAGAGTCCTTTAGGGTAATTCCCATAGTTAAATCCATCCTCCAGCAACATTTCTTCGACTAAAATCACTCGCTGCCTGTCATCAGGAAGGTCATCAAAATCGGTATGTTTTTTTAGCAAATGTTCTTTTAATTCATCATAAAAAGGTAATTTTTCCAATCCTATGAAGAAGGTTTTTATGTTTGAATCTTTCTCCCTGTTCACATACGAGGTAAAAGTATCTTCTTCAGGATTAAATCTCTCAAGAAAAGTAAAAAGAGATTTAAACATTCGTGTAGCGGCACCTGAAGCAGGAACAAATTTGAGCATATTCAACTCATTTCTTTTCTTCTTGAAATACCCTATTAAATCTTCCTTTTCTTCATCGGAAACCTTCATAATACCATTACCAATGGTTGCAGAATTAACAAGGTTTACAAAAGGGATCCCTTCTTTAAAAATTTCAACTTGATTTTGAACTTTCTCTACGGCAATGCCTTTGTTTTTAAGTTGTTGTTTATTTTTTTCGGTAAGGTTAATCATTTTTCTCTAAAAGTTTATCAATGTGGTTAATAGCCTCTTTTAATCTTGTTTTCTTATTTCCTTTTAATATAATATACGGCCGGTTATATTTTTCAAGTGTGTTTCTGAAATATTCAAACATTGTTTCCCTCTTATCAGGCTTGTCCCTTAGGTCATCTCCTACCCAGGGAACATCAATATAAGTAAGGAAATACAAATCATACGTGTTTTTAAGCGCATATTTTTCCAATACTGGATCACAGTATCCCAGATAGTAGGCTTCAGAATACACTTTTGTTTCCAGAAGATCCGTATCACAAATTAAAACATTTGTAGCGAGTTTTGATAACTCATTTTCAAGTTTTATTTGTCCGATTGCAATAGGCAGTAAATCTTCAGGCTCGCATGTTTTTCTTTCTTTATTCCATTTATCCTGAAGGTATTCCCTGGCGTATTCTGGCACCCAAACTGTATTGTAATGCCTGGCTAATTGCTCTGAAAGAGTTGTTTTACCTGTAGATTCCGGCCCAAACAAAACTACTTTAACAACGTTTGAGGGCTCTTGTTCAAATTTTTCTTCCATGCTTTATATCCGTAAATGGCAATAATTGTAAATAAGAGAAATTGAATTGCAGTAAATATTAAGCCTTTATATATATATAGTGGAAAAGAAATAATATCCCCAATGATCCAATAAATCCAATTTTCCAGCTTTTTTTTAGCCATTAACCACATCCCTACAAAAAATATGGCTGTAGTAAAAATGTCTACGTAAGATACCCAACTTTCCCATTTATCAAAAATATCATACACTAAAACAACAAAAATGACCGTGCCGGCAAATAAGCCTAACATCCATTTCTGTTCATTAAGGTTTGTTTTGGTAATGGGAGTAAAATGGGTTTCATCAATTTTACGAGTCCATACATACCATCCATAAATACTCATTAAAAAATAATATGCATTTATAAGCATGTCACCCAATAACCCGTAAATTACAAGTATGTAGACAAATATGGCTGTGCTGATAATTCCTGTAGGATAGACCAGTATATTTTCACGCTTGGAATACCATACACTTAAAAAACCGAATACAACACCTGTAATTTCCAGCACAACAATATGTGCAGGTGTATTTTCATACTGAGAAAATACCCATTCAAAAATGTGGTTCATAGTCGTGCCGGTCCGATTTAACGATTTTCATATAGAGCAACCCTCTTTCAATTAATTCAAAAGCTTCTTTTATTTCGGTGGTAAGCAGGCTCATAACATCATCATAATTTCCATACACCTGTGTGCTTAAGGGATTTTCTATAACGTCCAGTCCTGAAGCCCTCAACTTTTTAATAAAATGAATGATTGCAGGTTCAAAATCGTCCTGAATCGGGGTTAATGTTAATTCTACTGATATTTTCATTATTAATGGTTACTTATTAAGTTATTAGATTTACTTAGTGAGACTGCATACATTACTATTATCCGATAATCTTCAATGCATAGGCACATGTAAATCCTTCAAATTCTATAAAATCTGTTTTATATTTTTGCACTTCACTTTTGTAATGGATCCAGCCAAACGTTTTTAATTCATTAAGTTCAAAAGGCACTACCTTAGTATGCCGTTTAAAACTCATTCCATGTGTCGCAAAGGCTTTATATAAACTTTCTTTTATACACCAAACGACTGTAAGTTTCCTTACATCTTCATCTGTGAGGTAGTTATATTCATAATTTATAAATTTGTGGGCAATAATGCTGATTTTATCTCGCTGTTTTTCAATGTCGATACCTACTTCAATACTTTTGCTTATAATTATTGCCGAAAATATAAATGAATGGGTAATAGAAATATAGGTGCCATCTTTTAAATGAGGTTTTCCATTTGCATCATAATAAAGGTCAGATGCTTCATAACCTGCAGCTTTTAACAATTGCCTGACGCTTAAGAAACCTTTCTGATGAATCTGTGATTTCATGGAAGATATCCTCCGAACACAATTCTCAGTAACACAGATATCCTGCTGTAGATCCTCAACGGATTCTTCAATCTTCCAAACCAGGACTTTTGTATCCTTCGATATTGTAATTGTTTTATAAAGAGGCATTAATTAATCGGGTTTTATAAATTTATGGCATGGATATAAAAAATTTCATTACTACCTAAACAGTTTTCCTTTACAAAAATTTAAGTCTTTCATTAAATTTCTTTATTCTCATTTAAAAAGTTATTATGTAACTTTGTTTTTTTAAAGAAACAAAAATTGCTATAAAGCCTTTAAGGCCATAAATAAAATGCAAAAATACTAAAGTAATATGAGTACTAAAACAATTCCTTATACAGCTTATAAAGTTAAGGATATATCGCTAGCAGAATGGGGAAGAAAAGAGATTGAACTGGCTGAGGCTGAAATGCCCGGTTTAATGTCGCTTCGTGAAGAATATAAAGATGAGCAGCCCTTGAAAGGAGCCCGTATTGCGGGATGTTTGCATATGACTATCCAAACGGCTGTTTTAATAGAAACTTTAATAGCACTGGGTGCAGAGGTTACCTGGAGCTCATGCAATATATTTTCTACCCAGGATCATGCCGCTGCCGCAATTGCTGCTGCCGGAATTCCTGTATATGCGTGGAAAGGAATGAATGAAGAGGAATTTGACTGGTGTATTGAACAAACACTGTTTTTTGGTGAAGAAAGAAAACCCTTAAATATGATATTGGATGACGGAGGTGATCTTACAAATATGGTTTTTGATAAATATCCTGAATTAGCAGCAAACATTAAAGGGGTTTCTGAAGAGACTACGACTGGTGTTCACAGGCTATACGAAAGAATGAAAAACGGAACTTTGGTTATGCCAGCCATTAATGTAAACGATTCCGTTACCAAATCTAAATTTGATAACAAATACGGATGTCGTGAAAGTGCAGTTGACGCCATTAGAAGAGCTACTGATGTAATGCTGGCCGGAAGAAGGGTTGTTGTTTGTGGCTACGGCGACGTAGGGAAAGGTACTGCTGCTTCTTTTCGTGGAGCCGGATCAATTGTAACAGTTACGGAAATCGATCCTATTTGTGCTTTACAAGCAGCCATGGATGGTTTTGAGGTTAAAAGGCTGGAAACAGTAATTGGAAATGCTGATATAGTAATTACCACAACCGGTAACAAGGATATAGTGCGTGGTGAACATTTTGAAGCTATGAAAGACAAAACCATAGTTTGCAACATAGGCCATTTTGACAACGAGATCGATGTAGCCTGGTTAAATAAAAATCATGGAAATACAAAAACTGAGATTAAACCACAGATAAATATACCATAAACGGCAAGGATATTCTTTTATTGGCAGAAGGCAGACTGGTAAACTTAGGCTGTGCCACCGGCCACCCTAGCTTTGTAATGAGCAATTCATTTACAAACCAGACTTTAGCACAAATTGAACTTTGGAATTACAATCATAAATACAAAAACGAAGTATATGTACTCCCTAAACATTTAGATGAAAAAGTAGCAAAACTGCATCTTGAAAAAGTTGGGGTTGAACTTACCGAACTGAATGAAGACCAGGCAAAATATATTGGTGTTGAGGTTCAAGGGCCGTTTAAACCGGAATATTACAGGTATTAGGCTTAAAGCTTGTCCTGTTTTAAAAATAAAACCCGCTATGAAGCGGGTTTTTTGCTTTAACCACTAAATAAGTGTTTAAATAGTTTCAATTAATCAAGCTTCCCTCCTTTTGAAGGAGGGATGAATGAACCGAAGCTCGCTGAGGTTCAGAGAGGGTGGTTACTTTATCTAATAAACATCAATATCCTGTTACCAATAAATTCCTGGCTCCCCGCATACCGCACTTTTGATAATAATTATATGCTTTTGCGGCCCGTTCACGAATCTGTTCATATGTTTCTTCAAGAATCCAACCATCAATAAGCCATTTAAGTGTATAGGCTTCCGGCGCCATTAAGCCGGTAGTCCACACCAATGGGTTTGCCCCGGTTTGTTTTATATAAGGAGTAAAAAAGCGTTTACTGATACATGCCAGTACCACAGCATCGGGCTTTATTTCGTTAAGAGGACTAAATGTTTTGTCCAGGCTAAAATCCATTAATCCGTTATGGCCTATGTATGCCAATAATCCAGAATTTCCCCCAAATGATAGGGCCTCTCCTTCTAAAATTAACTGCTCCGGATTACCACCGCTGCAGGCATTCAGAAAATCTATTGTAGCACTACGAATATGCTTTCCGTCGTATGCATCGGCCAGTAAATAGATTCCGGATGTACTATGCTTAAAAAGGACTCTTTCCAATACTTTCTCATTATCAGATTCAATTGTTTTTACATACGTCCACTCTTTACTTTTCTTAAAGTGGGTTTTAACACCATATAAAGCACCCCAGTAAAGATTTGTAGTAGGGTTTTGACCATTACCCAATGTTTTAGGAACCGGCACAATACCCTGGTTTACATTATCACAAAGTGAAACAAAAACATGAATATTTTTTGTTTGTGAAAATGCATAACATGTGCTAATGAGCATGAGCGCCCCGAACAGATATTGTTTAATTTTCATAGTCCCTAAGATAGAACTAATTTTTATACAGAAACAAAAAAACCCTTATCCTGAGTTCAGGATAAAGGTTTTATATGATGTAATAACAAATATTTCTTAAGCTTCGAAAGGCTCTACAGAAACATATGATTTGTTATTTCTTTTCTTTTGAAATTTTACAACACCATCAATTGCGGCATGTAAAGTATGGTCTTTACCCATAAAGACATTTTCGCCTGGATTATGAGCTGTACCGCGTTGTCTTACGATAATATTTCCAGCAATGGCAGCCTGACCACCAAAAATCTTAACACCTAAGCGTTTTGAATGTGATTCCCTACCGTTTTTGGAACTACCGACACCTTTTTTATGAGCCATTTTCTTTCGGTTTTATACTGTTAAACTTGCTTATACAACGAATTATTTTTCAATTCCGCCGTCAAGCTTTTCCTGATATTCTTTTAATTCATCCCACTTACCTTCAGCGGCTAATTTAGCTTGCTTTGGCCAAGTATCAGTAACTAAATGAGTTAATCTTGAACTAGCTTCAGCTAAGATTTCACTGATTTGTTCAGGAGATTTTTTAGCTAATTTAGCAAAAGTATCAACTCCGGCATTAACCAATGCTTCAGCAGCTTTTGGACCGGCACCTTCAATTAATTTAAGGTCGTCGGCTTTGGCTGATTTTTTAGCAGCTGGTTTTTTTGCTTTTGTTTCTGCTTTAGCTTTAGATTCTTCTTTTTTCGATTCTGTTTTAGCTTCTGCCTTAGGTTTAGTTTCCTTTTTTGGAGTTGCTTTTTTAGCAGGAGCTTTGGCTTCTTCTTTTTTAGCTACAGGTTTGGCTTCTTTCTTAGGAGCTGCCTTCTCAGTTTTTGCTTTAGTTTCAGACTTTTTAGCTCCTGAAGCCAGAATGCTTTCAATAATAATTTCAGTTAAAGACTGTCTGTGACCATTTTTTTTACGGTACCCTTTACGTCTTTTCTTTTTAAAAACTATTACTTTATCACCTTTAAGGTGCTTAACGACTTTAGCCTCAACTGCGGCTCCGTCTATAGCCGGGGCGCCAATAGTGATTTTGCCAGCATCATCTAACAAAAGAACATTGTGAAAAGAAATACTTTCACCTTCTTCAGTAGCTAAACGATGTACAAATACTTTTTGGTCTTTCGCAACTTTGAATTGCTGCCCTGCTATCTCTACGATTGCGTACATAGCGTATGATTAATTAAATTTATTAAATATAGAACCCACCTTTTATCAAAGGCGGGTGCAAATATACTTCTAAATGATTAATCTACAAATGTTTTTTACGCTTTTTGAGGAGATTTTTTTGTGTTCCAGCTAGGCTTAAATTTTTGCATAAAAGCAAGGGTCAACACCACTGTAGAAGCGAGGCCTTCTAAAAACAATACAAATAACAATATGGCAGGGCCTTGCTGATAGTCCTCCGACCAGCTGGCCATTACAGTTTCATCAAAACCGGTATCTATATGATACATATAAACAGCCATAAAAAATATAAAAATTATAGTAGCAATAAAGCCAGTCATAATTCCGGTTTTAAATCCATGGCCATATTTGAAATTTTCGCCTTCTGATTTCTTTCTGCTACGGATAGTCAGATAGAGTCCAAAGCCCATTAAAACACCATTAAATAATCTCAATAACGGATTTTCATGAAGCCCGATAATCCGGACAATTAAAAAGTAAAATATAAGCATTGCTGCTATTAAAATTCCATATTTATAACTGATTTTTCGAGGATCCATTTGTTTTAATTTTAGTTATTAGTCTTTAAATTACAAAAAATTATGCTCAATCCGAAAACAATTTTAACAGTTTTAACTCATATTTTATGACTGATATACATTAAAGTTTGACTCTTATTTTTTAAAGAATAGCTTCAAACAACAATTGCTCTGACTTTTAGTAAAATTCTTGAATAATTGTTGACTAAAATTACTTAATGATAAACCACTTCTTAAATAAATTATATAAAATGCAGCTTTTTGTAAAGCATTATCGCTGCTTATTTCCTATTTTTGCTGAGAATTAAATCAGAATATTAAACCGGCAACAAAATGAGATTCTGAAGAAAATGCAATGGATACTGTCGGGACTTACAAAAACGAACTATAATACATAATCAGTGGACTTTTGATCCGATGAATCGAACAGTACCGGTTTTTTTTACTTTCCTTTATATCCTCGCAATGCTTAAGCCGGTAATGCCTGTTTTTGAATATGTAATAAACCAGGATTATATTGCTGAATATCTTTGCATCAATAAAGACAAGCCAGAAATGGATTGTAACGGAAAATGCTACCTCATGCAAAAAATCCAAAAAGAAAATGATGAGAAAAAGCAAAATCTACCGCCAATTAACCTTAAAGACTATCCTATAGGATTTGTTACCATTCTTTCAATACAATTTAATAACACCCTTATTTTAAAGAAAGAAAGTTTTACACATCCCGCACTTTATAATAATTTATTTTTTGCTTCCGTTTATCATCCGCCCGACTGTTAATCTGTTTTTTAAGGTTAATTAACCACACATACAGATTTAACAAATTCATTATAATTTAAACAATGAAATTATTATTTATTGTCATTTTAGCAATGGCAACAGGTATTGGTTATACCCAGGTCATTTATACGGGTAATATAACCGATGAGAACAATCAACCACTTGTTGGAGCAGATGTAGTTTGTGTGACCAACCCTACAAGCTGGACAATGACAGATGATGACGGGAATTTTGAAATTTTATTAAAAAAAGAAGGTAAAGTAACTATAATCCACACAGGCTACAAATCCATTACAATAACATTGAATTCAACCTTTAACAAAATCCGGTTGGAGGAAGATTCCCAGGTTTTGAATGAAATTGTGGTTTCGGCCAGCCGGGAACAACAAAAGCGTTCTGAAGTGCCGGCTGCAATTTCAATCATAAGTGCACAAAATATAGAATCAACCAAAGCTTTTGGAATTGATCAATTAGTGAATCTGGCTCCGGGAGTATTTATGTCTACCTCAAGAGCTGCAAGCAATGAAGAACATATGATGTCGGTGCGATCTCCCATTTCTACAAAAGAATGGTTCCTGTACCTGGAAGACGGATTACAGATTAGGCCAACTGCCGTTTTTAACCACAATGCATTGCTTGAAATAAACAGTACAGCTGTTGACCGTATTGAAATACTTAAAGGGCCCGCATCCAGTATTTACGGAAGCGAAGCTATTGGAGGAAGCTTTAATTTCATAACCAAAAACCCAACAAAAGATCTAACAGGCAGTACGGGATTTCAAATCAACGACCTTGGGCTCAAACGTTACGACCTTGAAATATCAAAGTATACAAACAACGAATTTGGATTCTATTTGGGCACGCATTATGTACAGCGAAAAAACGGCCCTATAGAACATAGCAATTATGAAAAATTTGCGGTTACATTTAAAACAGTATATGATATTAATCCCTCAATGAAATGGGTAAATGTGATTGATTTTATTGACTATAGGTCGGACATGACAGGGTCATTGAGTGAAGCTGATTATTTTGAGGGAAATTATGAAAGTGACCAGACATTCACGGAAAGAATTGCCAGAACATTTCGTTTCAGAACTACTTTAGATAAATTCTGGAATGAGAACAACAAAACTTCGTTCAATCTCATCTACAGGGACAACCTGATGGATCAATTACCCACATATCGGATACGCCAGTTCAAAAATAAGGGAGAGCTAACGGGTTTTGGTTCGGGTGAAATAAATTCAAATCAATACAGCAGCTTTGCCGGACTCATTCAGCATAAAACAAATTTCGGTTTTAAAAATTCATCCCTGATCGCCGGTGTCACAACTGATTATTCTCCCCAGGATTATATAGCTGAAACTATTAATGTGCTTGTTAATACAAAAACCGCCAAGAATATAAGTTACAATGTGAATGCAGGTGATTTTATATTGAATTATGAGGCTGATATTTTTAATTATGCCGGATACTTACAATATGAAATATCCCCTTTGGAAAAGTTGAAAATTACATCCGCTCTACGTTACGACCGTTTTGTTTACGATTATGATAACCATCTAGAGAGACAGGCTGGTGCACGCGACACTAAAAGTATGTATGAAAATTTTGCCCCTAAATTAGGCTTAAACTATAATTTTTATAACTCAGCAGGAGTTTATGCGAGTTATTCGAACGGATTTACACCGCCACAAACTTCAACGCTTTACAGAAATAATCTTGTAGGTGCCGGAGGTGAAGTTTTTGATTTAAAACCCAGTAATTATGATAATTATGAAGTAGGAGCATATTTTAATAGTTCCGGTTCGTGGAAACTGGATGTTGCGGTGTATCTATTACAAGGCAAAAATACTCTGGTCACATTGCGTGATGATAATGATGAATATATAAATACCAA
The DNA here is from genome assembly GCA_937901915.1 of uncultured Flavobacteriaceae bacterium. Lineage (GTDB taxonomy): Bacteria > Bacteroidota > Bacteroidia > Flavobacteriales > Flavobacteriaceae > Abyssalbus. The sequence continues at coordinate 6,583 of CALGUD010000135.1, read as the reverse complement.
TGCAGGCAAAACGCGTTCGCTGGGGGTTGAATATGGAATTTCCTATACTCCCACTCCCGGACTTATTCTAACACATAATGGCAGTTATGCCAGTCATCGTTATATTAATTTCTTTGACCAGGGTATTGATTACTCAAATACAAAGATGGTGACTGCACCTAGCCTGCTTGGGCATACTTCGGTAAATTACAAACCCCCATTTTTTAAAAACCTTTTGCTAGCTGCTGAATATGAACTTACCGGTACATACAATACAAGCTTTGAAGGACAAGTTGATAATGGAGAGGGAACATTAAGTACGGCTACTTACGATGGCCATCATATTTTTAACTTTAGAGCTTCTTATGAACTGAAACAGTTTGAGGTATGGATACATGTACTTAATATTCTGGACAGGCTCTATTCTCCTATGGCTACTTTTAATCAATACCAGGAGGAAAATAGTTATATAGTGGGGAATCCAAGGGCTTTGCATGTGGGAATAAAATATAATTTGAGGTAGGCCATTTAACTGTAGAGACTTCTTATGGAAGCGCTAGGATAATATAAAAATTAATACATTTAAACATTCATATACTAAACAAAGAATAAAATGAAAAAAATACAAATTGTTTTTACATCTATTTTAATGATAGTTTTCTCTTCCTGTAAAGAAGAAAAAAAAGTAGGACCTCAAACTCAAATGGAAGAGGTAATGGCTATTCATGATGAAGTAATGCCAAAAATGGGCAGGATCAACACGTTGATACAAGAGCTTAATGCCAAAATTGACACTACTGAAGCAAGTATACAGTATGCCGACGCTAAAAAAGACCTGGAGGCAGCCCACAAATTTATGATGGACTGGATGAAAGGGTTTGGAGACCGCTTTACCTCTGATGAAATAATGAAAGGAAAATCCCTGAGTGATGAAAAGAAAAAATGGCTTGATGAAGAAGAAGAAAAAGTAAAGGAACTTCGTAATCAGATTAACAGCAGTATTGAAAATGCTGAAGAGGTATTAAAAGAATAATGAGTGTATCACTATAAGTTACATAGGGGGAAATTTCTGCGCGCTCAATTCGTTGCTGAAAGTATTAGAGAGGTTTTTATAAAAATCCATTAAAAAAACCGTTTCAGAATAAAACTCTGAAACGGTTAATCTACTAACAAAATAAATCAATAATAAATGGTTTAATAACCAGGGTTTTGTTTAATATTAGGGTTTTGATCGATCACATTTTGAGGTATCGGGCTCATATATTGTTTTGGTGTAAATACTGCATTATCACGAGTTTCCTCTGTTACAGTATAAACCCAAACCCCGGAGTTATCATTAGGCTGTGTGTTTGTGATTACCATATTATGAAGTTGAACACCCATAGTGCTTTCTTGTTGCCATAATCTTTTGTTATCCAAATAGCGCTTATTTTCAAAACTAAGCTCAACCCTTCTTTCACTATGTATAGCATCTCTCATCGCATCCTGGTCTAAACCAGCTTGTAAATCCGGAAGGCCAGAACGATTTCTCACTTTATTAATAGCATCATAAACCGATAGATCCGGGCCAACTGCTTCGTTTTGGGCTTCTGCATAATTCAGAAGTACTTCAGCATACCTATAAAACACATCATTTTGACCACTGGCATCATCAGCAGGTGCAGCATCCGGATTAAGGCGCTTTTTCTGATAATAACCGGAATCCCCTGCATCTGAAGAGCCTTCCAGGTCAATCTCGTTAAGACTAGGGTTTACTTCATCTATCCTGGTATAAATGATATCTTCTTCCGGCATCCAATCTAATTTATAAGGTGCTCCGTCATAAACTATAAAGTCATAAAACCTTTGTTCTCTATTCTCATATGGGTTTTGAGGGTCATATCCGGAAAGTGGGTCTGTTATTGGCAAACCATTTGCCATTTTAAATTCGTCAACCAATTCCTGAGTGGGATTGTAATTACCCCAGGTATAATATTGGCCAAGAACATACGTAGGCCCCCCTCTTCGCTCGTAGTTTGTCCCCATATTTGGAACATTCGCAACTATTTGCCTATCCCAAATGATTTCAGAATTATACTCATTACTAGCTCTCCATAAATTTGGCAAATCATCGAACAAATCATATACACCTTCATAATCGTCTATAAATTTTTTATTTGTTGCAGCAGCAGTAGCCCAACGGCCCTGATCTGCAGAAGCAAAATGAACCAAATTGTCCGGATCCGATAAATATGTGGAGCCACTATTAAATAATGGGCTGGCAGCAAAAAGCTCAATCCAACCTTTTATCGCTAAGGCTGCACCCAATGTGGCACGCCCTGCATTTGGATCTCCACCATCGTATTTAATTTCTAAATATCCGTTATCAACTATGTCACCTAACTCACTAGTAATAAAATTGAAAGTTTCTTCAAAAGTTGCCCGGGGTGCTAACATTTCTTCATCGGTCATAGTGTTTCTATCCAATGGAACGGTCAATATTGGGAGACCTCCCACATGCATAAAATATTCACTATAAAAATAGGCTCTTAAAAAGCGCATTTCATCTACTCTTTGATTGTAGTAATCTTCCGGAAAATTTTCTTGGTTCTCCTCGAACTTTTTTAAGCCCGTGTTACACTTTCTTATTTTTTCAAAAAATAATTCCCAGGTATACCCATGAGTTGGGCCATGGTTACCTCCCCATGGGTTGTCGGAACTACTACCGGGAGCTAATGTAATGCCTTGTCTCCAGTTATATGCCGTATAATAATGACTAATATTATAATCGTCTGAATAATAGTCCAGTTGTTCAGCCAAAGTTGATACCCTTGGAATTTCACTGTAAATACCATTTATATAAATATCTGCATTGTCAGGGGAAGCCCACTGACCCTCATTAGTAAGTAATGATTTGGTTTCATTTTCCAGAAACTCTTCATTGTCACAGGACATGAATGCTAAAAGAAAAATGGTGCATGTAGCAATAATTCTGTTTTTGTTAATAAATGTTTTCATAGATATATTTTTTTGTTAAAAGGAAAAATTAAATCCAAAAGAGACTGATTTCATAACCGGATAAGCGGTTTCCCGATCATCATATCCTAACTCGGGATCTACAAAATCAAGATCACTAATTGTAAATAAATTTTGCCCTGTAATATTAAAACCAATAGATTGCATGTTTAACATATCGCATATTTCTTGAGGAAATGAATACCCCAATATAAGTGTTTTAAGCCTTAAATAAGATGTATCCACCATCCAGAAATCAGAGCCTTGTGTGTTATTTGTAACTGGTGCAGGTGTAGCTCTGGGATATTTCGCGTTTTGATTATCTGGTGTCCACCTGTTGTTATAGTATTCATAAGTTGTATTACTTGCATTATTCTCAAAAGGTGAGGTTAAGAAGGTTCTGATGTTAATATCAGAGTTTGCTGAACCCTGGAAGAACATAGATAAACTGAATCCTTTATAACTCAGGTTTGTGTTTAAACCGAATGTAGTTGTTGGATAAACAGGATTACCAATGGGAACAATATCATCATTATCAATATCTCCGTCACCATCAATATCTGCATATTTAATATCTCCCGGGTGTAGTTCTCCAAACTGTGTCACCTCATACCCATCAGCAGCATCAATAATTCCGTCATTATTTATATCTTCAGCTGTGGTGAAAAGGCCAAGGGACCTATATCCAAAAGGAGTACCAAATTGGCGACCCACTAAAGTCCTGTTTGGATTTTCAGCTTGTGCATCTGATTGGAATACTTCAATTTGACTATTTTTGGAATAACTGTAATTTGCACTTACAGCTAAACTTAAACCACTATCCCATGTTTTGTGAGTTCCCAGGGTGACTTCAAAACCTTTATTTTCCATAGAACCTTTGTTTTCCTGAGAAAGCGAAAGTCCATACTCAACCGGAAGTGTTACCTGAGGGGCTAACAACATATCAGTACGGTCTTCCTGAAAATAATCAAATTCAACTGTTAGAAGATTATTCCATAAGCTCATATCAAAACCCACATCTAATTTTGTTGCTACCTCCCAGGTAATGTTAGGATTTGCTTCATCCCTCTCATTTGATCCTTGCACCAGGTTACCATTACCAAATGCATATGCAGTGCTTCTAACGTCATAACCCGGCAAATACTGAAAAGCTGCAAGTTGACCATCTATATATGGTAAATTACCTGATTTACCCCATGACCCCCTGATCTTTAAGTTCGTTATGGCTTCTGCATCATCCATAAAGCTTTCTTCTGATACTCGCCATGCTGCCGAAAAGGCCGGGAAATAACCCCATCTGCTATCAGGAGCAAATGCATAATGTCCATCATACCTACCGGATGCTTCAAAGATGTATTTATCTTTATAGGTATATCCTACACGGTACACATATCCTATTTCACTTCCGGTACTGGAGTTTCCTGCATTATCATAATCAGCTCTATTAGAGCTACCCATACTTAACTCATCAATTTCAAGCGCATAATTATTTCTACGTGTACGGAAATATTCATATGTGTTTTTTCTGGCTTCAACAACAAAAAGTCCTGTTACATTATGATCTCCAAATGAACCTTGATAATTAAGATACCCCTGATAAGTATAATTGGCACCTTTATTATGTTCCTGCTCTAACCATATATAAGGTTGAGACCTACCTTCTTGTGTGGTTACAGCCTCATTATAAGTGTATGGTGTGGTATTTAAATTGATCGTATGATAGATATTTGGAATATGCCATGATTTCCAGCTGGTTTGGGTAGGGTCATAACTAAACACCCCTTTTACACTTAACCCTTTTATAAATGGTAGGTCTTGCTCCAGATAAATAGAACTAAGAAATGTATTTCTATCCTTTCTGTAATAACCATCTGACTCAAGAAGGCCTACCGGTGAACTTGCAGCAAATTCACCCCATCTGTTTCCTTCAGGATAACGTAACGTTGCTGTTGGTGCGAACTTGTACAAACTTCGCATTAAACCAACCACGGCCCCAGTCTCATCATTCCCGGTTGTACCATCAAGCCCTTTTGTTCTTTCAAAAGACCCACGTGCACTAACACCAAGGGTTGTAGTAGAAGTTATATCTGCATCTAAGCTGAAATTATAAGTATATCTTTCATATCCCAGCGGATCAAATAATCCATCCTGGTCAAAAGTCCCAACACCTGCATGGTATCTAACACCTTCCGTACCACCGGAAACTTCAACATTGTTCATCATCACACCAAAATTCTTATTGAATTCGTCTTTAAAGTCAGAATCCGGATATCTATGGGGGTCTTGGGCATGCAAGGTATTATAATTTTCCACCATCGCCGTATCAAAAAGTGGCGTGGTTTCAGTAGGATTTGCATTAAAATTCCCTTCATTTCTCAGTCTCAAATAATCCTGCGCATTTAACATGTCCGGTATATATGTTGGATTTTGGAATGCATAAGAACTGTTGAAAGAAAATACAGGTTTTCCTATCTTACCTTTTTTAGTCGTAATCAATATAACACCATTTGCACCACCAATACCAAAAGGAGCAATTGCAGCAGCATCTTTAAGAATTGTAACTGTTTCTATACTGCTTGGGTCAATTTGATTAATATTATTCCTTCTAATACCATCAACAACAACTAGTGGAGCATTATTTCCTGTAGTAACTATACCCCTAATGTGTATATCAGGATTATCTCCTCCCGGAGCACCACCATTAGGCCTCATACTCACCCCGGCCACCCTACCGGCTATTGTTTGAGAAACGTTTGGCACAGGTATCGATTTAACTTCTTCAGCATCTAACGTACTTATAGCCCCGGTAACAGTGGTCCTACTTTGGGTACTATATCCAACTACAACGATTTCGTCGAGAGACTCAAAATCTTCAGATAGTGTAACGTTAATGGTTGCCTGGCCGCTTACAGCAATGGTTTGAGTTGTATAACCCACATAACTGAAAACCAACACCCCATCGGTTGGGACATTGGAAATTTCATACGCTCCACTAAGATCCGTGGTCGCTCCGATGTTACTTCCCTCCAGCAAAACCGTCACACCCGGTAGCGGGCCGGTCTCATCAGAGACAGTCCCCGTCACTGTAATAGTTTGGGCGCCAACAATACTGGTTGTTATCAAGGCCAAAGCAAACAGCAGTTTCTTGCTTAGTCCATCGCATGTAATTAGTAATTGATCCATCATACCGACGTTGTTTAAAAGGTGTTAAGAACGTAATGGCCGGAATCACAAAAAGCCATTAAAACAATTCAATGTATAAATATAAACAAATAAACTTATCACGCAATCGGTTGCGTTAAATTTTTCCCTTCAAAATGATTTTAACACACCAAATTGTCTTTGCAACCCCTCTTAATACTGTATATCAACACTTTACAGATAAACGATTTTTACGAATACGATTGATTTATTTTTACTAAATTAGCCCTAACTAATCCGATTATGATTTTCTTACAATTTAACAACCACTAAATCTAAAAGAATGCAAAACAGAAACTACCTCCCCCGTGTATTAATGACTCTGAGTCTAGGCGCCTTCCTCTTTACCGGGTGCAAAAATTCCAACTCTAAAGATCAGGAAGCTGAAGTCACAGATAATCAGACCACC
>CALGUD010000134.1 GCA_937901915.1 uncultured Flavobacteriaceae bacterium | reverse complement strand
AAATTAGGTCTCGAAATGACAGTTTGGTTTTTACATTTGCTTCTTAAGTTGCCATTGATTTTCTCCCCTTTAGGGGTGCAGGGGAAAAGAGAAAACCAACATAAAATGATTCTTGGCCCCTCCCTAAAGGGCGGAATCATTTTACGAGCTCCTCCAAGGTAGATTCTAAACATTAACGATTACACTCCCGAAACTTCGGGAAAACCATTCAACGCACAGGTGGCTTGGAGAGCCTCAGCCATTTAAAGTTATTGAGTTAATTGTTATTGGTTAATTGGTTTTGAGTTTTTCTTGGAATTCATGGGGAACGAGAAGCAATCATTTCCCTGTTGTATTGCAAGGTTTTTTTTTACCCTTTAGGGCCAGGGAAAAAGAAAAAAACCGGCTAGAAATAAAAAATAATTTCCTTGCCCCAGCCCTAAAGGACGGGAAATTATTTTTAGTCTTTTGTCTAGCGTCTTATTATCTTTACTCTGAACTGGAAAGCTTGACTCAGCACTCGATAATCTTATATATGTATCCCTTCAAAACTCCACTTGAAAGGTTCTGCAAAGAAATCTAAAGATTTCAGTTCAGGCAATTTGAAATCCTTCCATTCTACAGACTCCGGTTCGTCGTTGGTAAAGTTACTTCGGGTAATGCTCATTTTACCTGTTAAAAAATTTATACTGTAACTTGTTACCTCACCGGTAGCTCTGTGAGTATCAGTTGTGTCATAACCAATTAATTTGAATTTATCATTTTGAAACCTGAATTGATACAGATGATTGGATGTATACCAGCTACCGGCACTATAAAAGAAAAGAAAACGAATCTGCAGAACCCCTTTATCTGTTATTTCAATGCCTTCGAGAGGTTCGTCCATTGTAGGGGAATCTCTTAAAAGAATAAATGTATTTGATTGATTTTGTTTTACATAACCTCCGTAGCCATCTCCAAAGTAAATCCCTAAAACTCTTGGGTTCAGGTTTAGGGTATCCTGGTCGTATAGTTCAGAAACCTCAAAGTTTACTTTGTCAGTACCCTGTATAACAAAGGCTACATCAGAAATCCCGTCCTTATTCAAATCACCTTTTGCTGTTGAAAGGGTATCCCATTTTTCAGGGATCAGTTCTTTCAGGTTATTTCCCTGGCCGGGGAGCCCAATAAATTCAGTTTGTGCAATAGCAGAAAAACTCCAGGCCAGTGTAAGAACAAGCAAAGTTTTTTTAATCATTACAGCGTACTTTTAAACTGCTCCAGGAACCTGATGTCATTTTCACTGAGCATTCGTATATCGGGTACTTGATAAAGCAACAGGGCAATACGGTCTATACCCATACCAAAGGCAAAACCTGAATATTCTTTGGAATCTATACCACAGTTTTCCAAAACGTTGGGATCTACCATCCCACAACCCATAATTTCGAGCCAGCCGGTACCTTTTGTAATACGGTAATCTATTTCATTATTAAGCCCCCAATATACATCTACTTCGGCGCTTGGTTCTGTAAACGGAAAATAAGAAGGCCTGAGCCTGATTTTGGATTTTCCGAACATTTCGGTTGTAAAGTACTGAAGCGTTTGTTTAAGGTCCGCAAAAGACACGTTTTTGTCTATATATAAGCCCTCAACCTGGTGAAAAAAGCAATGTGACCGTGCTGAAATAGCTTCATTTCTAAAAACCCTTCCCGGAGAGATGGTCCGTATGGGAGGTTTATTTTCTTCCATATACCGTACTTGTACAGATGAGGTATGCGTACGTAGTAATATATCCGGATCAGTTTGAATAAAGAATGTATCCTGCATGTCCCGAGCCGGGTGATATTCCGGAAGGTTTAATGCTGTAAAATTATGCCAGTCGTCTTCTATCTCGGGCCCTTCGGAAACGTTAAAACCAATGCGGGAAAAAATATCAATAATTTCATTTTTTACAATCGATATCGGATGGCGGGAACCTATTTCTATGGGTTCGGCAGTACGCGTTAGGTCGCCATAAATCCCTTTTTCTTCAGTTTTATTTTCAAGTTCTTCTTTAAGGGCGTTTACTTTTTCTGTGGCAGCATTTTTTAGCTCATTAATAGTTTGCCCAAAATCTTTCTTCAATTCATTCGGTACATTCTTGAACTCGGCAAAATATTCGTTTAACAATCCTTTTTTACCTAAATATTGAATGCGGAAAGCTTCAACAGCTTCTTTACTCTCTGCTTTAAATTTTTCTACTTCAGCAATATGCTCCTTGATCTTATTAATCATTGTCAATTATTTGTAAATTCCCTTCAATTAAAACTTCGGCACTGATTTTGAGAGAACAAATTTATGGATTTTTAATATTTGAATTTAATATATTTCAATAATCATGGCTTTAAAACACATAATGGTGAAGAAAATTAGCGTATTTATATGTTTATTATTGGTAAATATTACCTTTTCTCAAGACGGGAATTTGGTTATAAGCAGTGAAAAAAGTGAAAAAGGAGAAGTATTTGTTTATGCTGAAAATATATCCTACGCTCCTTATACAGTAACGGTAAACGCTACCCTCACGGGATTTACAGCAGACAAAAAGTTGCCTGTGGTGAAAGTTGTGAACGGAAAGACCAGAGAACTATTGCTAAGCTTAACAATGAAGCCTGGTTTAAAGAAATATGGATATTCTTTTAAATCAGATTCTTATATGGGAGATGCCAATGCCAAACACAATGATGCGTATATTTATCGGTTACCCTTTAAAATGGGTGAATCATATTTAGTTTCCCAGGGATATTTCGGTAATGTATCCCATCATGATGTGAAAGCGCTGGATTTTTCTATGGATGAAGGTACAAAAGTGTATGCAATGAGAGAGGGTATTGTTGTAGATGTAAAAGAAGATTCTGATAGAGGATGCCCTTCTGAAGAATGCCTTAAGCTATCTAATTTTGTAACAGTCCTGCACAATGATCACAGTTTTGCAGAATATGCCCATTTAAAAAAGAATGGAGCACTGGTAAAAGAAGGAGATAAAGTGAAAGCAGGTGATCTAATAGGTTACAGTGGAAAAACAGGATGGGCTACTGGCCCTCATTTGCATATTGAAATATATACCAGGGATAAACCGAATCAACTGACATCTGTGACCACTTATTTTAATGTGAACGGAAAGAAGACCTTATTAAAAAAGGGGGATAGGCCTGTTAATCAATAAGTTCTTTTTCTATAAAATACTGTACAATGGCTTCTTTCATTAAAACACTTTGTTCGCCGGCTTTAAGTGGTGGTAATTCTTCTTTGATTTTATAATGAGGCCACCCATCTTCATCAAAATATTCAAATTCGTAATAACCATACGGTTCAAGCAACCTGCATATGGCAATGTGCATCAGGTTCAGTTTTTCGTCTTTTTTGAAAGTACGGTGTAACTGGCCGAGTTCCTGAACGCCTATCAGGTAAATTACTGCATCCAGTTCCAGCGGGTCACCAGCTGAAAATTGTGCCGATAATTTAGTAATAAGGGTATTCCAGCGATCTTTAAGCTTTTCGTCTCTTGACATGTTTTATATTTACAAATGCTAAATTCAATTAAACAATTAAACAAATTCCAAGTACCAAATTCCAAATCCCAATTAAAGGTGCAGAATTGTGAAGTCGGGTGTCCGATGACCGGTGTCGGGAGTAGAGAAGTCAGACACAAATCCCAAACTCAAAGCACCAACTCAATTACATTACCAGTATTCGTGAATTGGTAGCAATAAAACCCAAATTTCATGAGTGGGAGGATTGAAGTCTGATGACCGGTGTCTGATGATTATAATTCCAAACCCCAAAATTCAATAGCCCAATAACCCAATAACCCAATAACCCAATAACCCAATAACCCAATAACCCAATAACCAGTTCAAGAAACAAAAATAGAAAGACTAAATAATTATATTTGCTAAAATATGTATTAAAATGAGCGTTATTGATATTATTCTCGGTGGTTTAATCCTTTTTGGATTAGTGCGGGGGTTAATGAAGGGTTTTTTTATTGAAATTGCATCATTGGTGGCATTAATTGCTGGTATTTACGGAGCAATTCATTTTTCATATTTTGTGGGGGATTTTCTTTCAACCCGGGTTGACTGGGAAGAAAAGTATGTAAACCTAACAGCTTTTGCCATTACTTTTGTTATTATTATTGTTGCAGTTTCATTGGCGGGCAAAATATTGACAAAAATTGCGGATTTTGCGGCCCTTGGGATATTCAACCGAATTTTAGGAGCAGCTTTTGGAGCCATAAAAATAGCTGTTATTTTAGGAGCGGTTCTTATATTTTTCGAAAAAACCAACAATACAATTGAATTTGTAAAGGAAGAAACAATTCAGGACTCGGTGCTTTACAGGCCGGTAAAAGGCCTTGGGGCTTTTGTTTTTGACTGGGTTTTAAAGGAAACGAAGGAAGAGGAGAACCAATTATGAATGTAGAATTCAGAATTATGAATGTTTGAAGTCTGATGAGCGGTGTCCGATGATTGAAAAATTCCATGCATCAAATTCCAAATAACTTAAACATTAGTGGATTCGTGGCAATAAATTATAGGGAACAATAACAATTCTCCCCCTTTGGGGGAGCCTGTCTGCCGATAAAGGCAGGTTAGAGGGGGCTTTAACCCAATAACTCAATTAACCAAATAGGCGTATTCAGAAGTAACATAAACATTTGATTATCAGGAAAATAATTCGTATTT
>CALGUD010000133.1 GCA_937901915.1 uncultured Flavobacteriaceae bacterium | reverse complement strand
AAATGGGATATCAACTTACAGCATATCAGAATGTTAGGTAAATACGTCATCGGTAGGAACCCCGATAGCTATCGGGGTGACGAAGTAATCTGCCGGCTTTACCTCGAAAATCCCTTAATTCTGTAAACGGGATGACGGAAGGGGTTGAGTTGTTTGTTTACCTGATTGTTATTTTTATTGTTGCCATCTGAAACGTCACTTCACAGCAGTCGGCTTTTTATGAATGGGCACTTCGAGAGCCTCAGTGCCCGACACCGGACCCCAACCCATTCATCATTCTGAATTCTGAATTCTGAATTCTGAATTTTCATAAATCGTATTTCCTGATTATCAAATAAATCATTTATCTTTAATAGAATAGAACTCTATGTACACAAAAAATGAATCTGAGTTACTGGGAAATAAAACAATGGTTCACCGATGTTGATTTTTGCATTGTAGGTGGCGGACTCGTGGGGCTTAATTGTGCCCTTTCCCTTCGTATAAAAAATCCAAAGGCTAAAATTATTGTTCTGGAAAAAGGTATCCTCCCACAGGGAGCAAGCACTAAAAATGCCGGTTTTGCATGTTTTGGAAGCCTATCAGAATTATTGAGCGACCTCAATACCCTTACAGAAGAAGAAATGATTGGGTTGGTAAAAAAACGCGCCATCGGATTGTTTTTACTTCGGAAAATTTTAGGCGATAAAACCCTGGACTATAAAGATTATGGTGGCTATGAACTTTTCCTGAAAGGCAATCCTGAATTTTTTGAAGCCTGCCTCGAAAACCGTGAACGTGTTAACAACTTACTGAAACCTCATTTTAAAAAGGATGTTTTTGAAGTAAGGAAGAATGCCTTCGGATTTAATAAAATACAGGATCATTACATTTATAATACCCTTGAAGGACAAATCGATACCGGGAAAATGATGGATGCCCTGATTGCAAAATGCATGAAACGCGGAATCAAAATCCTGAATTCAATTGCTGTTGATTCTTTTGAAGATCTCGGTAACCGTGTTTCAGTTAAAACAGATACTTGTGAGTTTAACACCCAAAAATTGTTTATTACAACCAATGGCTTTGCCTCTGAGCTGGTTAATAATGAAGTATTGCCTGCAAGAGCACAGGTCCTGATCACAAAACCCATAAAAGGTCTACATATAAAAGGAAGTTTTCATTTTGACAGCGGATATTATTACTTCAGGAACGTTGATAACCGTATTTTGTTTGGTGGTGGCCGCAACCTCGATTTTAAAGGGGAAACCACAACCGAATTTGGTGAAACCAAACTTATACAAAACAGCCTTGAAGAATATTTAAAAACAGTTATTCTTCCCGACACTCCTTTTGAAATTGAACATCGTTGGAGCGGCATCATGGGTGTTGGTAACACAAAATATCCAATTGTTAAGCAGCTCACAGACAATGTTTTTTGTGGTATCCGATTGGGAGGAATGGGCATTGCCATTGGAAGCCTGGTAGGCCATGAATTAGCCGGCTTTGCTTAATAAGAGTTTGGTTATTAGGTTATTGAGTTACTAAGTTGTTGTGTTAAATCCGGAATTTTTTAGTCCTTTTTACAAAACAACTAAAAAAACGCTATTATATACGGTTTAGCTGCAATTTGTTAAATTTACCATTTTTTGGTACTTTTGAAATAAATAAATAACCATGAGTAAGAACACATCCATATCATTGGGAGATTATTTTGAACAATTTGTTCAAACACAGATAACAGCAGGGCGTTACAAAAATGTTAGTGAAGTAATTCGTGCCGGTCTAAGACTTTTAGAGAATGAAGAAAGTAAAGTGATTGCTCTGAAAAATGCAATTAAAGAAGGAATTGACAGTGGAATTGCTTACGATTTTGATTCTCAAAAAAATCTTGAAAAGTTAAAAGCTAACAGGAAACTAAATGGCTGAATTTTATTTGACCAAGAAAGCTGTTGAGGATTTGAATAAAATTTGGAACTATACATTTAACAAATGGTCGGAAGAACAAGCGGACAAGTATTACCGAATGTTGTTGGACAACTGTAAAGATATAGCTGAAGATCCAAGTTTGGGCAAAAATTATGACGGAATTGAAACAAATCTTTTCGGTCTAAAAACAAACCGGCATATAATCTTCTACCGCAAAATAGAAAGGAACATAATTGAGATAACCAGAATTTTGCATGGAAGAATGGATTTGAAAAACAAAATAACCGAATAAAAAACCCGGTTAGTTTTATTATTCTTTATTGATCATACTAATTCTGAATTCTGCATTCAAAACTTGTATCAACCCATTTTCCTTATTTTTAATAAATTGTTGAGTTTATTTGGGGCAATTAATTGAGTTTATATAAGAGTTGCAGCAAGCTTAAAATCAAAACACCACCGGATAACACACAGAAACACCTTAAAAAATGAAAGAATTTTTTAAAGAATTATTTGAATACAACCATCACACCAATCAAAGATTGTGGACTATTTTTAATGAAAATCCTAACAAGACTTCTGAAAAATCAATCAAATTATATAGCCACATCCTCAATGCACACCATATTTGGAACAGCAGAATCAACGCTGTCCAGGCAACTTATAAAGTTTGGGATATTCATCCAATTTTCACATGTATGGATATTGATAAAACAAACTACGAGAATTCATTACTCATACTAAACAAATTTGACCTGACCGAAATTATGAATTATAAAACTACAAATGGACTCACTTTTAATAACAGTATTCGCGACACGCTTTTTCACGTAATCAATCATTCAACCTATCACCGGGGACAAATAGCAAGCGACTTCAGGCAAAACGGACTTGAGCCCCTGGTCTCAGACTACATTTTTTACAAACGATGATGAGTATACCACCGGTATGTTGTCTTCCCTGAAATCCGGCTTTGTGGAAAATGGCTTCAAGACATGGGCTTTGACTGCGGACAATCAATAACAGTTCAACATAAGAAAAATAAAATCATTATTACATTAGACAGCCAAAAAGAAAAGAACAAATATAATGCTGTCACAGCTTTTCATACACCCAAAATGTTGTGTTTAATAGGATTAGTTTTGATATCACAATAAAATGTATTTACTTTGTAATAACATTTATAATAGTATGGAAACGTCAATAATTAAAATCGGGAACTCAAAAGGGCTTCGTTTAAGCAAGACCATTTTAGAAAAATATAACATCACGGATAAAGTGGAATTGATTCTTGAAAAGGGGCATATTATTCTTAAACCTATTTCTTCGCCAAGAAAAAATTGGGAAAAGGAATTTAAAGAAATGAGCAAAAACGAAGATGATAAATTGTTAATGAACGATGTGTTCGAAGATGAAAATCTTGAAGAATGGAAATAAAGCAATATTCAATCGTTCTCGTTAACCTTGATCCTACTGTTGGAAGCGAAATAAAAAAGACCAGACCTTGCGTAATTATTTCACCTGATGAAATGAATAAATACCTGAACACAATTGTTCTTGCCCCAATGACTACGAATTTGAAAAAATATCCGACAAGGGTTTTAGTTAAACATAATAGTAAAAAAGGAATGATTGCTATTGATCAAATTCGAACAGTTGACAAAATCCGAATAATTAAAGTTTTGGGAAAATTGACACATCCGGAAATTGAAAAATGCAAAGAAGTAATAAAAGAAACCTTTGTAGACTAAAGGGCTATCCCGCTATTTATTAGGCATGAATTAGCTTTATTTAATCCTGTAACTCAATTCTTAGGAAGTATAATCCCGCCTGTTTCATTTACTTTTTTATCCGCCGGTAAATCAAAAGTGCCTTCGGGAATATCAATATCTGTTTCAATACTGGTTGCTGTTTCAGAAGACAGGTTTCCTATGTTTACCATTAAAGTGAGCCCGTTCCACCCCAAAGCTTCTAATTTCATTGCTTCGTTTATAAAAACGTCACATTCCTTGCCAAGAAATTCTCTTTTCCCTTTCATAGGAGCTCCGAACATTTGTTTCATTAAATCCTCTCCCAAGGTAATTGCTTCATTGCCCTGGTAGCCTTTTTCGTCCCATATTTTTGCGATTGGATTTGTAAATGCCCTGATAGTTTCATCGCTCTCCTTCCAAACATACTGTTTTGAACCCTTAAACAGAATGGTGCTGGTTTCTACTTTATCTTCATCTGCAAATCCGGGGGCTACATCAACCTGTTTTTCATAATAACCATAATCATCCCAATAGATCACTAATGATCCCTTACTTCCCATGACATCTGTTTCATATTCAATAATTCCCGATTTAATCGGGTACTTTTTAAACTTTTGAGACATTACCGGATGGAAAACAAAAAACAATAAAAGTAATAACACCACTTTTTTCATATCCTATATAATAATATTGCAAAAGTACATAATTCTATTCGTCAATTATTTAACTAACTTTGTGTTTTTGTGAAATTTAAAATCTTAAGTTATAAATTTACCATAATAAGTGTAATTTAGACATTAATAAAAAACCAACCAAAAATTAATGAGCACCAAAAAAAAACTAAGAAGTCAGGAATGGTTCGGAGGAAATGATAAAATGGGCTTTGTACACCGTTCATGGCTACGCAATCAAGGCTATCCCGATGATTATTTTAAAGGCAAACCCGTTATTGGAATTTGCAACACCTGGTCCGAACTCACACCATGTAACGGACATTTAAGAGATTTTGCAGAAGTAGTAAAAAGGGGAGTTGTTGAAGCAGGTGGGGTTCCTTTTGAATTCCCTGTAATGTCTCTCGGGGAAACCATTATGAGGCCAACCACCATGTTATTCCGCAATCTCGCCAGTATGGATGTTGAAGAATCTATCCGGGCTAATCCGCTGGATGGAATTGTACTTTTAACCGGATGTGATAAAACTACACCTTCTACCATTATGGGCGCCTGTAGTGTAGACTTGCCAACCATTGTTGTGCCGGGAGGTCCTATGTTAAACGGCCGTTTCAGGGGCGGAACCATCGGGTCAGGATCATTCAACTGGATGATCAAAGAAAAAAACAAAACCGGAGAATTCTCCGAAAAAGATTTTACCGAAGCCGAAGTTTGTGCAGCCCGGAGTATTGGACATTGCAACACCATGGGAACCGCATCAACAATGGCTACTATGGCCGAGGCGCTGGGATTAACATTACCCGGTTTCTCTTCCATCCCTGCTGCCGATTCCCGCAAAAAAGTTTTTGCCCAATTGTCCGGCAGACGTATTGTAGAAATGGTCAATGAAGATCTCACCCTGTCTAAAATACTTACCAGGGAAGCTTTTGAAAATTCCATTATTGCAAATGCTGCAGTAGGAGGTTCTACGAACCTCATCATACACTTAATTGCCATTGCCAGAAGAATAGGGGTTGACCTGCAACTGGAAGATTTTGATAAAATAGGAAGCAATGTTCCGCTTTTAGTGAATTTAATGCCTGCCGGTAAACACCTCATGGAAGATTTTTATTATGCAGGTGGACTTCCGATTGTTTTAAAAGAACTACGCGATCGGTTACATAGTGATATCATAACCGTAAACGGGAAGACGTTCAGGGAAAATTACGACGAATGCCCTTGTTACAATGACGATGTAATTGCTACTATTGACAAACCTTTTCAGCAAAATGCAGGAATTGCGGTATTAAAAGGAAATCTTTGTGAAAACGGGGCTGTTATAAAACCTTCTGCTGCTTCGGAAAGACTTATGAACCACAGGGGCCGTGCCGTAGTTTTTGAGAGTATGGAAGATTATCATGCCCGTATTGATGACCCAAACCTGGATATAGATGAAAATTGTGTGATCGTGCTCAAAGGCGTAGGTCCGAAAGGATACCCGGGAATGCCTGAAGTAGGCAATGTTGACCTACCCGAAAAACTCATCATGAAAGGTATAAAAGATATGGTTCGTATATCCGACGGCAGAATGAGTGGTACTGCTTACGGAACTGTGGTTT
>CALGUD010000132.1 GCA_937901915.1 uncultured Flavobacteriaceae bacterium | reverse complement strand
TAATTTAATATCAGTCAATTATATGTTTTTTTAAAAAAACAACGCATCACTAGTAAGCTTGAAAAAGAAAATAATAATAGGAATAGGAGTACTTGGTTTGGTGCTGTTTTTATTTATCAAACTATCTCATTTCACGCTACCGAGAGATCATGGGGTAATCGATTATAAGTTGTTTTTGTCCGCTGATGAAAAAAGACCATTGGTCGTCGCTTTTGGTGGTAGCGAAGGAGGAATGGTGTACGCCGGTAAAGAAACCCAGGCCTTAAGGGACAGCATTCTTTCACTCGGATACCATTTTCTAGCCGTGGGTTATTTTGGTACTCCAAATACTCCGAAAGAACTGGATCGGATTTCTCTGGATGCCATTCATGACACGATTTATAGTGTCAACCAGCATCCTATGGTTGACCAGGACCGAATTGCTCTTTTTGGAGTTTCAAGAGGTGGGGAACTTGTGCTTAATCTAGCATCAAGATTTACTGACATTGATGCTGTAATCGCGATTGTTCCTTCTAATGTATCCCTGCCTTCAAGGTTTGGATGGGGTGAAACTTCTTCATGGACATTTAGACAGGAGGAAATTCCCTATATTTCAGCTACAGATGAATCCGTTGAATTGATACAAAATGGTGATTTTTTTAACGGGTTTAGTCTGATGCTGGAAAATCAAAAAAGTCCTGGTGAAGCCGAAATAAAAGTTGAAAAGATAAATTGTCCAATTCTTTTAATTTCAGCTTCCCAGGATGAGGTTTGGCCTTCTGCTTTAATGTGTAAAAAGATGATTGATAGGCTCGAAAGGAACAATTTTCAGCATTCTTATAAACACATCGAGCTGAATGGGGGTCATGCTAAAATTAAAAATGGACCCATTTTCGAATTCCTTAAGCAACATTTCCCCATTTAAAAAAGATAAAACTGTTAAAAGTTGAAACGAACCGGTATGAATCCCAACATTGTTTACGAACTTTCACTATTAGGAAAGAGATTATTTGAAAAACTATGGAGTAAATAATCTAAACCGATTTATATATAGGTTGACGGTTATCAAAAAGAACACTAAATTTGCCCCGTGATAAGTCAAATAAAAAATAGCGCATTTATTAAAGTCTTTTGGGGGCTCATGGGGTTATACCTACTCAATATTAGTGTTGACCCAGCCGACCCTAATCCTGATCATATCCCCGAAGACTTATCATTCAATGATCAGGAAAGTATTGTTGAAATTATTGTTGAAAAAATTCTTGGTTTTGAAAATGCTTTTAAAGAGTATGATGACCAGGACAGTGAAGACCATAATAAGAAGAATAATATAAAAATAGACCTAACCGTACAAAGTACAACAGGTTCAAATAATAATCAATTTGCTTTTGAGTCAAAGAGACAAAGACACTTTAACTTAGATGCCCGTCTCACTAACGGTTTTTATCAACACCATACCCCCCCACCAGAAATTTGATTTGTTTTTAAAAAGCTATCTCCGGAATTAAAGTTACATCCGGATTTTTTCATAAACATTTATAAAACAAATCAAAAATGAACATCAAAAACAAATTGGTGCTAATCCTTCTATTGGCATCATCAACATATTCAGTTGCCCAAATTTCTGACACAGAAAAAGACAGCATTTATATTAAACAAGTAGAAGACCACAAAGAACCGGACAAGGTTTTGCATGCCGAACCTCTGTATATAGACCTCATCCGTGACCTCGGGGCACGTAAAGGTGAAAAAGAATGGAACATAGGTTTGGGATTGACAGATAACTTAAATTTTGACTCTTATGAGGCGTTAATTGAATATGAATGGGCACCCATTGACAGGCTGGGGTTAGAAATAGAATTGCCTTTCACCTTTTACTCCCCTTTAAATGCAACAGGTGGGGAGTCAATCCCGTCCAACCAATTAAACGGTTTAAAAATTGCTGCTCAATGGTCATTTTTCGTTCATGAACCCTTGGCTACTTCAATGGCAATTGGTTATATTAATGAATTTGAATTTTCCGACTTTAGAAACTTCGGAAAGCCATTAATTAAAGGGAATATTTATAACCCTTTCTTCGTAGTTGCTAAACGGTGGGGAAACAATTTTCATACTTTGATCTATACAGGTCCAATGATTGAACAGAACTTCAGCACCAATAAGTTTCACACAACTTATGACATCAACACAAGTTTTCACTATATGATTACAGGAACTAGAAACTTTATAGGTGTTGAATTCAATAAAACTATGGATAATGGTGATTTTGACATGACAATGCGGCCTCAAATGCGCCTGGGGATTGCTGAGAATTTATTGATTGGAATTGTGGCAGGAATTCCCGTGAGCAGGGAAAATGAAAGGTTCAGTTCTTTTATGAGGCTGATATGGGAGCCAAAACATAAGTAAATGTAAATACAGACACAACATTTTACAAGTGTAGTGTGGGATGAATTACCAAAATTGAATACTTTAGTTCTAAACTAAGTTCAGTTGAAGGAGAATCACCCACATTACGCTTAGTTTTGATGAAAAAAGCCTATACCTTTTTCCAAATAACAATCATTCGGATGAAAATTTGCTTAGCACAAACCAAAGCGATAAAAGGAAATATAAAAAGCAATATTGCAAACCATAAGAAATGGATTGATATCGCCATTTTTAATAAAGCAGATTTAATTATCTTCCCGGAATTATCATTAACAGGTTATGAACCGGAGCTTGCCAAGGATTTGGCAACAGATCAAAATGATTCCCGATTAGAGGAATTTCAAAGAATCAGCGACAAGAATAATATTACAATCGGAGCCGGTTTACCTATAAAAACTGACCAGGGGATTTCTATAAGTATCTTATTTTTTCAACCCAACCTGCCCAGGATAATTTATTCTAAACAAATATTGCATTCAGATGAATTACCATACTTTATACAAGGCAACGGACAGCTCATCCTGAACATAAAAAATATGAATGTAGCCCCTGCAATATGCTACGAATCTTTGCAACATCAACATTCTGAAAAAGCAGTTCAACTTGGGGCAGAATTATATGTAGCGAGTGTCGCAAAATCCCAGAAGGGAGTTGAAAAAGCATTTAAACATTTTCCTGAAATTGCTAAAAAAAGTGGCATACCAGTTTTAATGTGCAACTGTGTAGGATTTTGTGATAATTTTGAAAGTGCCGGACAAACATCCGTTTGGGATGAAAACGGAGTTTTAATTGGGCAACTTAATAACGAAAATGAGGGAATGTTGATCTTTGATACTGAGACAAAAGCATTGATGAAAAAAGAAAATAATATTCTATAATTTAATACACGTTACCCGCAAACTTCTCTATGATCTTTCTTTCATTACAATAATAATTAAATCATAAATCAAAAAAAGCCCCACGGGAATGCAGGGCTTAAACTTCAGTATTGAATTTTGATGATAAATAATTTATAAAATTCCTTCATAAACCACTTTCCCTTTAACTATGTTCAATCCTTTTTTGAGGGATTTATCACTTTTACAAGCCTCTTCCCATCCTAAATTTGCAAGTTTTAAAACATACGGAAGCGTGACATTTGTTAATGCTACTGTAGAAGTATAAGGTACTGCACCCGGCATATTGGCCACGCAGTAATGAACTACATCGTCTATAATATATGTAGGGTCTTCATGGGTGGTGGGCCTGGTAGTTTCAAAACATCCTCCCTGGTCTACAGCAACATCAACTATTACAGTTCCCGGACGCATTTCCTTTAACATGTCTCTCGTAATAAGTTTTGGTGCTTTAGCCCCTGGTATTAAAACGCCACCTATAATAAGGTCATGGCTTTTAATCAGTCTGCGGATGTTATATTCATTTGAAAAACCGGTAATAACATTATTGGGCATAATATCAGTAATGTATCTCAGCCGTTTCATATTAATATCGAGAATTGTAACAATGGCACCTAAACCAGCTGCCATTTTTGCTGCCTGCAGTCCTACAGTACCTGCCCCTAGTATAAGTACTTCACCAGGTTTTACTCCGGGGACGCCACCAAGCAATACACCTCTGCCTTTAATAGGCTTTTCAAGATACTTAGCTCCTTGCTGCACGGCCATTCTTCCGGCCACTTCACTCATAGGAGTAAGCAACGGAAGGCTGCCGTCTTTATCCTCCACTGTTTCATATGCTATACAAACTGCGTTACTACTTATCATCGCATTGGTTAACGTAGAACTTGAGGCAAAATGAAAATAAGTGAATACCACCTGATTTTCTCTTATAAGCCCGTACTCTTCAGCCACAGGTTCCTTTACTTTAACAATCATATCGGCGATATCATATACCTCTTTGATCCCATTAACAATCTGAGCTCCTGCACTCTTATATTCCTCGTCAAAAAAACCGCTTCCTTCACCGGCCATTGATTGTATATATACTTCGTGATTTCGTTTTGTAAGTTCAAAAACCCCGGCAGGTGTTATTCCTACACGGCTTTCGTTATTTTTGATTTCTTTAGGCACCCCTACCTTCACACTTTAGAATTTAGTATTATTAATAAGCTAACGATTCTTCTTTGTTATATTTTTATATAATTTCAAAAGATTGTGTCAAAATTACTATAATAAGTTTAAAAAGGTTAATTTATAAACATAAAAAGAAGCAGAAGATTTTATTTTCTTGAAAATAATCCTGTTAATATTTTGTGGAATTGCAACAACTGTCAGTCTTTATAACTGATTTTAAAATAGATAAGAACCAAGGTTAAAACGCCCGTAACAGCATTGGCAAGAATTACAGAGAGGCTATCAATAAAAAACCCATATACCAGCCACAGCATAACACCTGCAAAAAAGACAAGGTACATAGTGAACGACAAATTACGGGCTGATTTTGTTTTCCAGGTTTTATAAACCTGTGGCACAAATGCCGATGTGGTCAGCACAGCGGCCACAAGCCCTAATATTTCAATGGAGTCTATGATCATGCAGCAAAAATAAGTTAAAAAATAGGAGTGAATGCCAACTTATAAACTAAAAAGTCCGGAAAAAACCGGACTTAAAAAAATTTATTTTGAAATAAATTTATTCTTCAATGCAAATAGCTACCCTTATATATCCTTCAACGTTATTCTCTTCATTGGCATTGGCCATCACTTTAATACCAAGTTCCGGATTGCTGCCAAAAGATCTTGAAACCAAAGATACGGAAGCGTTCGGGTCATTAACCGGTACAGCATCTATTGTGGAAAAACTAACGTTTACATCTTTATAATTTCCCAGTTCAATAGAGGGAACAATGGCATATATAGAATAACTGAAATCATCAGTATTAGAGTCGCAATCAGCTACCACATTGGCAATATGTATAAAAAGTCCATTTTCAGTTTCATAGGCGATTCCGCCTTTGGCTTCAAATGGGGTATCAAAAACGGTTCCTGCCAGATCAACGTCAGCTATCCCGGAACCATCAGTACCATCATCATTCGAACAGCTTAAAAATAAGGCTAATAAAAGGGCAAGCAATAATTTGTTTAAGTTTTTCATATATTTTGGTTTGGTTTATCCAACAATATTAATGATTTTCCCGGGAACAATGATTACTTTTTTAGGTTCCCTGCCTTGTAACTGTTGTTGTGTCCTCTCATCTGCCATTATAGCCTTTTCAATTTCGGGTACGTTCATATCCAACGGAAGTTCAATTTTAAAACGCGTTTTACCATTAAACGACACCGGGTATTCCTTACTGCTTTCCACCAGGTATTTTTCTTCAAACTCCGGGAACGGAGCCTTAGAGATACTCCCGGCATTGCCTAATGCCTCCCACAACTCCTCGGCAATATGTGGGGCATAAGGTGATATGATAATCGCCAGCGGCTCTAAAACAGCTCTTGAGTGGCATTTTTGAGCAGTCAGTTCATTCACGGCGATCATAAAAGCGGATACTGAAGTATTAAAAGAGAAATTCTCGATATCCTCCCTCACTTTTTTAATGGTTTTATGCAGTGTTTTTAAGGCCTCCCCCTGCCCCTCCAAAGGAGGGGTGTCTGTTACAATGAGTCCGTTGTCATCAAAATACAACCTCCATAACTTTTTCAGGAATGAATGCACACCTGTAATCCCTGCTGTGTTCCATGGTTTGGCCTGCTCCAGCGGGCCCAGAAACATTTCGTACAACCGCAGTGTATCGGCACCGTACTCTTTGCAAATATCATCCGGATTTACCACGTTGTATTTGGACTTGGACATTTTCTCGACTTCGCGATGAACTTTAAAACTACCATTATTATTCTTTATTATTTGATAGTCCTTATACTGTTTATATCTTTTATCATCTAAAAACTTATCTAAGTCTAATTCATTTGAAACATTTACGTATTCCACATCAACACGACCTCTGTGAGCCTCAATCTCATATTCATTTAATTCTAGTAAAACTTTTTCATACGTTTTTAAAGAATTTTCTTCTAAAGGTTTACGTTCAATAAATTCTTTTTTTAGATATTCCTGATTTTCAGCTAAATCTTCAGAGATTAGTTTTTTTGAATACGTTAGATTGTGGGGATCAGGCATATATGCCGCAAATGGTTTACCATTCTTATAGAATGCAAATCCATTTAAGGTTCTAAAGAAGGCACTTTCACCCAAAATCATCCCCTGATTGATCAGTTTTTTGGCATATTCATCTACGGGGACCAATCCGCGGTCGTACAGGAATTTCTGCCAGAAGCGACTGTACAGTAAATGTCCTGTGGCGTGTTCGCTACCCCCTATGTATAAGTCTACATCCTTCCAGTAGTTCAATGCTTCCTGTGAGGCAAATTCTTCTGTATTCCCGGCATCCATATACCGGTTAAAGTACCAGGAAGATCCTGCCCAGCCGGGCATGGTGTTGAGCTCGAGAGGGTAAATCCCGTTATCTTCGTGAGACCCTTCGACTGCGCTCAGGGTGACAAGGTTATTGGAAACAACTTTATTGTTTTTTGTATCCCAGGCCCACTCCGTTGCATTTCCCAAAGGGGGTTCGCCGGTTTCGGTAGGTAAATATTTTTCTACTTCGGGTAATTCTATAGGTAAATGCTTTTTATCGATCATCTGCGGCAAGCCATTTACATAGTACACCGGGAAAGGTTCCCCCCAATAGCGTTGCCTTGAGAATACGGCATCGCGCAGGCGATAATTAATTTTACCTTTTCCAACCCCTTTTTCTTCTAATGCATCAATTATTTTCCGTGTAGCTTCTTTGTATGAGAATCCGTTTAAAAAACCGGAATTGACCAGTTTGGTATCATCCTTCTCGGCATAAGCCCCTTCGGAAATATCAATCCCTTCAAAAATATTTATAATGGGAATATTAAAATGTTTTGCAAAATCATAATCCCGCTGGTCGCCACTAGGTACCGCCATGACGGCGCCTGTACCATAACCTGCCAGTACATAATCGCCTATCCAGATGGGTATGGCCTCCCCGGTAAACGGGTGCTCGGCGTACGCACCGGTAAATGCACCGGTAATGGTTTTTACATCCGCCATACGGTCGCGTTCACTGCGTTTTGCCGTAGCTTCAATATAAGCATCCACCTCAGCTTTTTGCTCCGGGGTTGTAATTTTTTTCACCAACTCCAGTTCCGGGGCCAAAGTCATAAATGTAACCCCAAAAATAGTGTCGGGGCGGGTGGTGAATACCGAAATTTCCCATCCTAAATCCTTCCCAGAGGGAAGGACTTTGAGTTTATTTTTTATCTTAGAAATTACAGAATCTATATCACCTAATACCTCTTCATTTTTAAATCGAAGTATTGTATAACCTAATTCCTTTAAAACATCTTCACGTTCCTTATCTTTCTCTTGCTGGAAATCATGAATATCTCCATCAACCTCAATAATTAATTTTCTATCCAAACAAACAAAATCTGCTATAAAAGCATCAATTAAATGTTGTTGCCTGAATTTAACATCAAGCTTTTTCCCTTTTAAACATTGCCATAATGCAGACTCTGCCTTTGTAGGGTTAGCCCGCATTTCTTTTGCCCGTTCTAAAAGCAAACTTGCTATTTCCGGTTTCCCTGTTAAATAACCAGGGCTGCCTCCCCCTCCTTTGGAGGGGGTTGGGGGGAGGATTCTGAATTCGACTG
Source organism: uncultured Flavobacteriaceae bacterium (assembly GCA_937901915.1). GTDB lineage: Bacteria > Bacteroidota > Bacteroidia > Flavobacteriales > Flavobacteriaceae > Abyssalbus. The sequence continues at coordinate 18,325 of CALGUD010000132.1, read as the reverse complement.
AGGCTCCCTCAGAACGCCCTATCCAGTTTATCTGTGAATCTTTAAGTGGTTGCGGCCAGTCCAGTTTATCGAGTCCGTCTATTAAACGTTGTGCGTAGGCAGAAATACGCATGCTCCACTGGGTCATTTTTTTGCGTACAACGGGATGTCCGCCACGTTCTGAAACCCCATTTACAATTTCATCATTTGCCAATACGGTTCCCAATGCAGGGCACCAGTTTACTTCGGCTTCGGCCAGGTAGGTTAACCTGTATTTTAAAAGTTTTTTTTGTTGATCTTCTGAGGAATAATTTTTCCATTCGGCAGCGGTAAATTCCTTGACATCCTCATCACATACCGCATTTACATTTGCATTTCCTTCAAATTCAAATTTTGAAACCAACGTAGAAATATCTTCTGCCTTATCTGTATCTTTATTATACCAGGAATTGAACAGTTGAATGAATATCCACTGTGTCCATTTATAATAGTTTGGGTCCGATGTCCGTACTTCCCGGTCCCAGTCAAACGAAAAGCCCATATTATCCAACTGCTCCCGATATCGTTTTATATTCGCCTCGGTGGTTATTGCCGGATGTTGTCCGGTTTGTATGGCATATTGTTCCGCAGGTAATCCAAAACTGTCGTACCCCATTGGGTGCAACACATTAAATCCCTGGTGGCGTTTATACCGTGCATAAATATCACTGGCAATATACCCAAGCGGATGTCCTACGTGCAATCCCGCTCCTGACGGATAAGGGAACATGTCCAGAACATAGAATTTAGGGGATTGTGCCTCTGCTCCATTTTCAGGATTTTTGGCAGCAAATGTTTTATTTTTAGCCCAGTATTTTTGCCATTTGGCCTCAATTTCATTGAAATTGTATTTCATTTTGATATTTTTATCTGTACTTCTTTATAATCCACATACAATCAAAGATTTCATCCTCAATTACTCCTCACGATGGTGAATAAAACCTTATGTTCTAAAAGATAAAGATGTGTTGTATTGATATTTGATGCGCAAAAATACGTTTATTGTCATACAATGAAAAGTATTGTTTTAAAAAACAGGGTTCATGAGTTTTCCGGAGTATAATATCCAGATCATTGATAAAACGGCAGAAATATTCATTGCATAGCCAAATAATTTCATCTCTGCCAAACTGTAGGGCTTGCTTTTATAAAAAATAAAAATATCCAGGACCAGCCAAAGTGAAAAAATTGCCAAAAAGCCCGACAGTATATAATCTTCAAACCAATGTAGCAGGATATAAGTTTCTAAAACCAATAAAAAAAGCATGAGGAATTTTGATTTCTTACGGCCGATAATTGTGGCTGTAGTTCTTTTACCCGCCTTCATATCCGGTTCAATATCCATAATCTCCCCGGCAATGTGTGCCTGGAAAGCAAACAAAGAAAGGTACACAATGGTTTGCCAGGATAACATTTCCAGTTCGTTTAGCACCACACTAAAAAAGGCTGTAAACACATATCCAACCTGGATGAAGATCTCAAAAGGCGGTCTTTCCTTTATCCGGAGCGGTTTAAAATTATAAATGATATTTACCCCAACCATAAAAGCCAGCAAAAGAAACATTGTAAAACCGGAATAAATGGAAAAGAAGATAATAAAAGGCAAGGTTGCCATCGCTACTTTGAGTGGTATAGAGGCCAACTGCTCTTTAGTGGATTTAGCACCAAAAAGGAAATTTCCTTTTCTCTCATTTTGAATATCCGCTTTGTGGTCATTGTAATCGTTGAGTCCGTAAACCAAAAAGTTAAGCGGAAAAGTAACAAATACAAAGCCGGTCCAGAAAATAGGGTTCTGCCAAAAATCAGTTTCCAGACTAAAAGGGACCAGGTAAATCCAGATGGTTGGGAACCATAATCCCGGGCGTGAAATTTTTAAATAATGAACCATTAATTTTTCCTGGCTTTCTTTTCCTGTGGAAGCAGGCACCGGTAAATAAACTCATTGGTTAGGGTTTCAATTCCCAGTTTTTTACCTTCCCTCACAATATAGCCATTAAAATTTTCGAGTTCAGATGGATAGCCTTCCATGATATCCCGCTGTGTGGATGCCGTAGAGCCTGCAGGTTGGCCTTCTATAAATTTCATGGTTTTATTTATTATGTTATCGTGTAAATTTACGCCTTTGGCCTTCCCTACCCTATAAATTTCATCGGCAGTTTGCCGCATGATGTTATTGAGGTAATCATCATCTGCCATTTCTCTTATGGGAACTCTTGTTAAGCCTCCAATACCACTAACAGTAGCTATAAACATAAATTTATTCCAAATCTCTACGTGAATATCCTCCGGGATGGTACTAATAAACCCGGCAGATTTGAATACTTTATCCACTTCTTTTATACGTTCGCTTTTGCTGTTATCCATTTCCCCGAAAACAATTTCCGGTGGATGTGCAAAGTGATTGATAATACCTGGAGCATCCACTTTGCTGTAAATCCTGCACAAGCCGGCCAACACGTGTTTCTTATCTATTACTTTCATTAACTTTGCTTCATTCTCCGCTCCATTTTGCAAAGGCAGAACCAGTGTATTTTCATGTAACAAAGGTTCAATACTTTTAGCTGTATCTTCTACCTGCCATGATTTGGTGCCAATAATAATTAAATCGGATTTACCTGCATCTGCAGCATTATCGGTTGCCAATGTTGGCGTAGCAACAAAATCCCCATCAATACTTTTTACCTGTAATCCGTTTTTTTGTATTTTTTTTAAATGTTCGCCACGGGCAACAAATACCACTTCATTGGTAGTTTGAGCAATTTTACCGCCAAAATATCCTCCAACTCCGCCTATTCCATACACAACAATTTTCATACTTATCGAGTTATATTATTAATACGATTCAAATTAACTTTAGTACTTTTACACAACGAAATTACACAATATGAGCAAATCTTTTGAGCGCTATCAAAAACGCAAACTCATTTCATCATATTTTTCAGTAGTTTTAAGTATTGCTTTAGTCCTATTTTTACTAGGTATACTTGGCTTATTGGTGCTCAATACAAAAAAACTGGCTGACCATTTTAAGGAACAAATTTCTTTTACTGTTTTTTTAAAGGATAATGCAAAGGAAGTTGAGATTAATCAACTTCAGAAGAGTGTGGCCATGGCAGAATATACAAAATCGGTTGAATTTGTATCAAAAGATGATGCAGCCGAAGCACACAGCCAGGAAATAGGCGAAAATTTCCTGGAGTTTTTGGGTTATAACCCGTTGCAAAATTCTATTGACATAAAAGTAAAGGCGGATTTTGTATCCCCTGAAAAACTGGAAGAAATATCCAATGAGTTATCATCGCATAATTTTGTTTCGGAAGTTTCTTATGACAAGCCTCTTGTATCTATGTTAAATGAAAATGTTAAAAGAATTAGTTTTTGGATTCTTGTAGCCAGTGGTATTTTTACTATAATTGCGGTTTTACTTATAAATAGTTCTATCAGGTTATCGGTGTACTCGAACAGGTTTATTATAAAAACTATGCAAATGGTGGGTGCTACCAAAAGGTTTATAAGAAAGCCTTTCATTTGGAACAGTGTGAAACTTGGGATGATAGGATCGTTTGTTGCCATCATTGCAATGGCGGTTGTTTTGTATTATTTCAACAAAATCTTTCCGCAACTTAATCTCATGAATGAGCCTCTGCTTCTCATTGCATTATTTGCAGGCATTTTTTTAATGGGAATAATTATTACCTTTCTCAGCACATTTATAGCCACACAAAGATTCTTAAATCTGAGGACAGATGATTTATATTATTAAATTTGCATTATGAAAAATAAGAATATTCAAGATAAACGAAGGAACCTCTCTTACCATGAATTCATATTCAGGAAAAAAAATTACATAGTCATGTTTATTGGCCTATTCTTTATTGCCCTGGGATTAATTTTAATGAGTGGTGGTGGTAGTGACGATCCCAATGTTTTTAATCCGGATATTTTTAACTTCAGAAGGATCCGATTAGCCCCTACACTTATTCTAATAGGCTTCGCCATTGAAGTTTATGCTATTTTATTAAATCCGCATAAAAAGAAATAAGGTGGACATAATTGATGCTATTATCTTAGGTATAATTCAAGGGCTTACAGAATTTTTACCGGTTTCCTCAAGCGGACATTTAGAATTAGGGAAAGCCATATTGGGAGATGACTCATTACCACAGGAAAGTTTACTTTTTACTGTGGTCCTTCATTTTGCTACGGCTTTAAGTACGATAGTTGTATTTAGAAAAGATGTGTTTGATATCTTTAAAGGGCTATTCAAATTTACCTGGAATGAGGAATCTAAATTCTCATTAAAAATCATCATTTCCATGATCCCTGCTGCACTGATAGGTTTATTTTTTGAAAAAGAATTGGAGTTACTATTTGGTGGAAATATAATTTTAGTTGGTTTTATGCTAATTATCACCGCCTTATTGTTATACCTGGCAGGAAAAGCAAAAAACACCCAAAAACCTGTCTCATACACAAATGCATTTGTAATCGGGGCATCCCAGGCCATTGCGATGCTTCCGGGCATATCACGATCCGGGGCTACAATATCAACCTCTGTTTTATTGGGAAATGACAAAAGTAAAGCTGCGCGGTTTTCTTTTTTAATGGTAGTTCCGCTCATATTGGGCAAAATAGCCAAAGATATTTTTAGTGGTGATCTATCCTATGAAAGTGCTCAAATGAAAACCTTGTCCATCGGATTTTTGGCGGCCTTTATTTCAGGAATTATTGCCTGTACCTGGATGATTAAAATAGTTAAGAAAAGTAAATTATCTTATTTTGCTGTTTATTGTTTTATTGTAGGAATAATTGCTATAATCCTCGGATATATGAACAGTTGATATGTACACAGAGGAAGAAATAAAAAACGGACAAATTATTTTAATTGACAAGCCCTTTGAGTGGACATCGTTTCAGGCAGTTAATAAGATAAAGTGGGCCATTAAAAAAAAATTCAATCTTAAAAAGATAAAAGTAGGACATGCAGGCACACTGGATCCGTTAGCTACAGGCTTACTGGTGGTTTGCACCGGCAAATTCACAAAAAAAATATCTGAATTCCAGGATCTTCCGAAAGAATATACAGGTACAATTACACTTGGTGCCACTACTCCATCCTACGACCTGGAAACAGAAGTTGATCAAACTTTTCCAACAGAACATATTACCGAAGCCTTTGTTAAAAAAACGGCCGCACAGTTTGTAGGTGAAATAGATCAGGTACCTCCGCTGTTTTCGGCTTTAAAAAAGGACGGAAAAAGGTTTTATGAATATGCCCGTGAGGGAAAAGAATTAGAAATACCTTCGAGAAAAATAAAAATTATTGAATTTGAAATCACAAGCATTAAAATTCCTGAAGTAAGATTTAGAATAATTTGCAGCAAGGGCACATACATCCGTTCTATAGCTCGTGACTTTGGAGCTAAGCTTGAATCAGGAGGATATTTGTCCGAACTCAGAAGGACTAAAATTGGTGATTTTGAAGTAGTTGATGCCATTACGCCGGAAAATTTTTTAACATTTTTTTTGCTTAACTGAAAAAAAAATGCTTTATTTGTTTAAAGGATTTGTCAATTATGAAATTAACTAGTAAACACCTATCATTTACTATCTCGCTGGGTATTATGCTGTTTCTCATCTACACCGCTTATAATATACAGTTAGTTAGTGATGACAAAGAGAAGAAAGAAGAAGTCTACAACGAATTAACTGTTGATGAAGATTTCGAAGAAAATATCCCTGAAGAGGAAGATATTTTCGAAGTTGAAGAGCTCAGTACTCACATGGCTTATAATGAAGCTGTAGAGAGTCGCTACGAAAAAGAACTACAGGAGTTTAAATCCCTTGAAGAACTTTTAGATGAATCAAAAATGCTTGCTGACGAACAAGGTGATGAGGACGTCAGTAAAGATGCTGCATTTAAGGATTTTGAAAAAATGCTTAAAGAGCAGAGAGAACAAGTAGAAAAGAACAGGCCTGAAGACGAAGAGCAAATAGGTAATTCAGGTAACAACAAAACTACTATAACTTATTCGTTAGCTGAAAGGACTCATATCCTGATCAGTAACCCTGTTTATACTTGTGAAAATTACGGAAAAGTTGTTCTTGACATTTTGGTTGATGATATGGGTAATGTACTTGATGCCCGGTTCAACAAAAAAGAATCAACTACTTCAAACGGATGCTTGGTTGACAACGCTAAGAAATATGTGTATCAATCAATATTCAGCTCTAGTGACAAACCCGAACAGTACGGAACAATAACATATTATTTCCAGGGAGGATAATAATATTACGTGCACGGTTAAAATAAAAAATCATCTGAAAATTTATTCAGATGATTTTTTTTTGAGACTAAATTAAATCATTCACTCACTTTTTTAACATCCTTTCTAAAAATGAGTCCCAACAGGTTTTTTAAAACTGTCAGGACTTAAATTTTATATAGATGAAATGTTAGATTCTAAAAGTTTAATTAACAGCATTTGCCCCTATATTACCCTGTGTTACGATTGTACCTATCTCTTCAGCCGAAAGGTGAACATTAATATGTCCATCATACACTATCAAGTCATCATAAGTGACAGGTGTTTCATCCTCCAGCATTTCTACCTGGGTGGTACTTGTCCCCAGACCCCCCTTTACGGGTTCAAGGGTTACTACAATATTCCCGCCTTCTTCCGCAGCACCAAAATGAATATGAGCCGGATACGAATTTCCGCTTGTAGTTCCTTCTAATTTAATTTCTACCAATGCAGCCCCACTTATCCGCTGATGAATTGTTGCTGTTCCTTCAATACCATCTTCTGTTATACTGTTTAAGTTATAAGCAACACTCTCTCCCGTGAGTTGATTTATCCCAATATCCCCTTTTGCAAGGTAATTATCAAAATCGGCAGTTGTGTACACGCTAATATAACCATCATATGCAATCAGTGCACTATAATCAATCGGTGTACCATCATCTAAACCTGATACTTTTGTTATACTTACTCCTGAGTCACCATCCACATTATTTAAAATAATTGCTATAGCTCCATCTTCGGCAGTACTCCCATTATGTAAATGTACAGGATATGAACCACTGGAAGTTCCATCTAAATTAATCTCAATAGTAGTTGCACCGCTTGCATGTTTTTTAAATGTAACTGTACCGCTAACATCCGAATTTAAAACAGATTGAATTTCAAAGGTTTCATTTTCTCCGGTTAGTTCATCATCATCTGTGTCATCATCATCATCTGTGTCATCAACAATGTCTATATCATCATCGGAACCTGTAGAATCAGTACTATCATCATCTTTGCTGCAACTTCCTAAAGTGAATGCCACAACTGTCATAAATAAACAAATAAATTTTTTCATGTTATTTTTTAAATTTAATTTATACTCTTTAACTATTATCGTAGTGTGATAATTTATAATTCTTTATAGAAATGAAGCTTTATTCCTGAAACCAAATCTACAACTCCGGCATAAGACTTATGTGCTATAAAAAAAAGATTATTGACTGTAGAAACATTTCAATGCTTCCAATATTTCAGAAATTAGACAGTAAATCGTGTGATACATGCCATGAAATTGGTTGGTTTTAGATATTATGGATTCTAATTAAACTTGTTTTAGTATTTTTAAAAACTCTTCTCTGGGTATTTCTTCGGCACCTAAACTTTCCAGATGCCTTGTATATACCTGACAATCTATAAGCTTATAATTTTGTTTTTGGAGTTTTTCCACCAGCTTAATGAGTGCGAACTTAGAAGAATTATTAACTTTAGAAAACATACTTTCACCACAGAATACGTGCCCCAGATCAATGCCGTACAACCCTCCTACCAATTCATTGTGTTCCCATACTTCAACTGATTTGGCCAATCCCATATCAAATAGCTTTGTATAAGCACTAATCATTTCATCAGTAATCCAGCTACTGTTTTGACCATTTCTTTTAATCTCAGAGCAATTCATAATAACATCTGTAAAACTGTGATTAAAAGTAACTTTAAAACGGTTGCTCTTTAAAATCTGATTCATACTTTTACTTATCTTTAAATTTTCAGGAAACAACACCATTCTTGGATCAGGACTCCACCAAATAATTAACGAATCATCTTCAAACCATGGAAAAACACCATTTTTATAGGCATAAATAAGCCTTTCTACGGATAAATCACCACCAAAGGCTATGATCCCCTCCGGAGAAGCAGTGAATACTGGTGGAAATTCTATTTTATCAGTGAGAAAAAACATGATTTTAAAAGATTTTCACTAATTAATGTTCATAAATATTTTCAAAAAAAATAATTTTTATTTTGTTTATTTAAGAATTTTAACCACATTTGTTAATACTTTTACGGTTCAATAATTTTTCATCATTGCTTTTTGAGTTTTGGCTGTAAAAGTAAACCTAAAACCACAATATTAAAGTCCTGGTACTCACCAGGACTTTTCTATTTTATGAAAAGATGCTTTTGATGATAGCTTGATTTAAAGAATGTTAAATTTTATCCGCAATAGAAATGTGTTTAAGGCACATTAACTCCATAAAATAATACAAACCCATAGTGTATTAAAATTCAAGGGCCTTTTCATTTGTCTTTGTTATACAAGTCATTCCAATTTGCAGTTCACTTCGTTCCTGAAATTGGAGTCCAACTTCACACTTTAATCCAACAGATCCCGCCGGAGCGGGATTAGCCCGCCCGAACGTGCCTTCGGGCACGGGCAGGTTCGACTTGCCAATTTCCAGCTCACTTCGTTCCTGAAATTGGAGTCTCACTAAAATGGTAAGTCGTCGTGATCCTCTTCGTTAAAGTTACTGGCAGGTTCAAAAGCGTCAGCCGGTGGCACAGGTGGTAAATTTGATTGCGTGTCATTTTGCTGCACATTTTCAATTCTCCATCCTTGTACCGAATTAAAATACTTAGTTTCACCCTGAGGATTTACCCATTCCCTTCCTCTTAGGTTAATACTGACCACAACTTGCTGCCCCACTTGATAATCATTTAACAGATCACACTTATCCTGTACAAACTCTATTAAAATGTGTTGAGGGTATTGCTCTTCAGTAGTTATTACCATTTCCCGCTTCCTAAACCCATTATTACCGTATGTTTTAGTGTCCTCGATTAATTTAATTCTTCCTTTTACTTCCATTGTATTTACATTTCAAAGAACAAAAATAGACAATATAAAAGAGCCTTAAAAATGTTTTTTTTTAACAAAAGCAATAAATACGATGCATTTGCTTTATATTTATAATCGAGTTTGTCTAAACCATGATGATTTCTAATAACCAGAAGAATATAATTAAGCAAGCGCTCATTTTAATATCATTTGCTATAATTCTTTTAATACTTTGGAATACGTACGTTTTTTTTCAAAAATTTAAGGAAGAAGAGCGTACTAAAATGGAAATATGGGCAGTTGCCATGGCAGAATTTCTACAGACTACTGATCTAGATAAAAATTTAGGTGATTTGGCTCCGGAAGTTATCAGAACCAATAAGAGCACCCCAATGATTTTAATGGGCAATGACGGTAAAGCTACTTCTAACAATCTTGACAGTGATAAAGCCGATGATCAGGAATATCTGAAAAAGAAAATTGCTCAATTTGAAAAGCAAAATACCCCCATTCGGGTCAGGTATAAAAGTGAAAAACTAGGGACATTATATTATGGGAATTCCGATGTTTTAAGCAGATTAAAGTTTTATCCTCTTGCACTTATTTTGATCATAGTTTTATTCAGCACACTTGTAATATTTTTCTTCAGAGCATCAAAAGTTTCTGAACAGAACAAACTATGGGCAGGAATGGCTAAAGAAACTGCACACCAGATAGGCACTCCTTTGTCTTCTCTTTTAGGCTGGATTGAAATACTAAAAATGGAAAAAACAGATGAATACATCACTACCGAAATTGAAAAAGATATAGACAGGTTACAAATAATTACCGAACGTTTTTCTAAAATAGGTTCTGTTCCAACATTAGAGAAAAGAGATATCATTGAAGAAACAAAAAAGACTTTTGATTATTTACAGGTTAGAAGCTCCAAATCAGTTAATTTTCACTTTCAGGCTCCCAAAAAAGAGATTTATAGTGAAATTAATGTGCAGCTTTTTAGCTGGACCATTGAAAACCTGGTAAAAAATGCTATAGATGCCATGAAAGGTAAAGGGGATGTTATGATTGAAATATTCAAGGATACTAAAGAAGTAAAAATTAACGTTACTGATACTGGTAAAGGAATTGCAAAAAGTAATTATAAAAAAATATTTGATCCCGGACATACTTCTAAAAAAAGAGGATGGGGCCTTGGACTTTCTCTTGCAAGGCGAATAATTGAAGATTACCACCAGGGTAAAATAAGGGTGCTGGAATCTAAAATAAGAAAAGGAACAACTATGCAAATAATTTTAAAGTTAGCAGAGCAATGAAAGAAAATTTAAAAGAAATTAAGCAAGCCACATTGGCAAATAATTGTCCGGAATGTTATGCAAATGATACACTATCCCTTACCTTTTATCAGAAAAATGTAAAGAGTGCCTTTTTTAAGCGTGCTACAGACGAAATTTCAAATAGTATTATTTGTCAAAAATGTAATTCTACTATTTATCCGGTACAATGGACGGAAGATATTGAACGTGTGTATGATTTTTATTTTAAAAGTCTGGAACCTGAAAAACCTTCCTTTAAATTAACGGGTCTTTCCAAATGGCTTATTATAATCGCTGTTTTAATAGTGGCAGCTATCATAATTGCCATCAATTTTCAGGTAGAATTTAAAGAGCTTCTCGGATCTTTTTAGCTATATTCTCAAATTCTTCTTGTGTAAAGCTTACTTTATGCTGAAAAGTCATATCATTCATACTATTCAGTGGAATAAGGTGAACATGGGCATGAGGAACTTCTATTCCTACAACTGCTATACCGATACGTTTACACTCTATTACTTCTTTTAAAGCTATGGCAATCTTACGTGAGAATGCCATAAGCCCCATATACAAATCCTCATCCAAATCAAATATTTTATCAACTTCTTTTTTAGGCACACAAAGGGTATGCCCTTTTGAGTTAGGGTTAATGTCTAAAAAAGCAAAATAATTATCGTCTTCGGCTATCTTATAAGAAGGAATCTCTCCATTAATAATCTTTGTGAATACTGATGCCATTATATTTTAAATAGATGCTTAAAGAATTATATAAAAATAAAAAATCCTTTCCTGATATACTGGAAAGGATTGAATTTTATTTAAAAAGAAATTAATCCCTATTGATTTCCAGCACATTAAACTTCAAAACTCCGTTTGGCACCTTTATTTCGGCTACTTCTCCTACAGATTTTCCAAGAAGTCCCTTCCCAATTGGCGAACTTACTGATATCTTACCGCTTTTAAGGTCTGCTTCGCTCTCTGCAACCAATTTATAAGTCATTACCATGCCATTGGTTTGGTTTTTAATTTTAACGGTAGAATGAACCAATACTTTAGATGTGTCTAATTGAGACTCATCTATTAATCTTGCATTGGCCAAAGTTTCTTCTAACTTGGAAATTCTCATTTCTAAAAGCCCCTGAGCTTCTTTTGCAGCATCATATTCCGCATTTTCAGACAAATCCCCCTTATCTCTTGCTTCTGCAATGGCCTGTGAAGCCTTTGGCCTCTCTATACTTTTTAGATTATCAAGTTCTTTTCGTAATTTTTTTAACCCTTCTTCTGTGTAATAAGATACGTTAGTCATAACATCATCGTTTTATAAATACAAAAAATCCTCTTTTTCCAAGAGGATTCACACAAATATACAAAATTTTTAAACAAATACGTTTTAATGGTATCTTGCATTTATAATTTTTTAACATGAAAAGAACAATAATAGTATTACTTTTTTTAGCCTTCCTTTTTGCCTCCTGCAGTAAAGATGCCTCGAACAGAAATCCCTATTTAATTGAACCCAGTTTCAAATTTGAAATCAACCTTAATTTGCCTTTGTACGGAAGCCTCAACACCCCCGGGAATGCTGTGTATATTCCAAATAACAATGTTGGATTAAGAGGTGTGATTGTATTCAATTCAGGCTTTGGTACTTTTTTTGCCTGGGAAGCGAGTTGTCCTAATCACACTCCCAGTTCCTGTTCTACCATGACTATTGAAGGCGGGGTTACGGCCGTATGTTCTTGTGAAAATTATACTTATAGTCTTTCTAATGGCGTACCACTTACCGATACTGACGAGAAATTACACAGTTTACTTAATTACCGTGTGGATGTAAATGGAAACATTCTTGTGATATCAAACTAAGGCTCTTAAAAGTATTAGACGGTTTTATTATTTTAGGCATCCTGCTTTCCTTGAATTAGTTATTTAGTTATTAGTTGGAAATACTCCTTAATAGCTCATACTTAAATGAACATGTTCAGCTTTTATACAAAAAAAGACTGCTTTTTAGACAGTCTCCTTTTTGTATAAATATTTCTTATTTTAAAATTTAAGAGTCGCTCCTAATAAAAAATTTATACCGGCTTGCGGATAATAACCGGCGCCTTCTACGGTGGTAATTGCGTCCGGATTGGTAAAATCATCATCGAAAGTGTAAAAATAGCCGTTAGATATATATTTTTCATCAAAAATATTATTTATCAACCCATTAATTACTATCGATTTAATAAATGAATTGGTTTTGATTTCATATTGAAAATTAAGGTCATTCACAAAATATGCATCCAGTTTGGATACTTCAGAATCTATATTTCCCATATATTGTTCTGAAATGTATTTGGATAAAAAGGATACCTGAAGTTTATCAAAAGGCATATAGGTAACTATATTACCAATTATCAAATTTGGAGAAAAAGCGATATGGGTATCCCCTAAATTTTGAAGCTCACCATCTAACTGAAAATAAAAATCTTCATTTTTATTTGTACTCAGTGCTATGTTTGGTTTAATTATAAACTTTTCAGATAAACTAAAAGTGGCATCCACTTCCAGGCCTAACCGGTAACTATCACCTACATTTTGTCTTATGGGCGCCCCTACATCATTTAATTCACCTGTTAACACCAACTGATTGTTATACTTCATATAGTACATATTCATATTTATCTTCATTTTTTCTGCTAAGTAACGCCAGCCCAACTCAAAATCATTTAATCTTTCGGGCTCGGGATTACCATTTTCATAGTCATTCCTGTTAGGTTCCCTGTTTGCCATTGCATAAGAAAAATACAGGCTGTTCTTATCATTAAACGTGTACGTTAGGCCTCCTTTCGGGTTAAGAAACTCGAAGGTATCATCAACCAGGCCGGTGTCTTCCCCATTAGCCTCATAGCTGACTATTCTCGATTGTAAGTCTCCATAAAAACTTAACTGGTCATTTAATGCATAAATAGCCTTTACATAGGTACTTAAGTCTGTTTTAGAAGAACTATCACTATAATACCTATCCCTTATTTCACTATCCCCGGCAAACCGGGCCCAGATTACTTCCCCAAAATGATCTCCCTCATATTTATTCATTGCACCTCCAATAATCAGATCCCATTGATCGTCTTTATAATTGGCAGAGAATGTAGTTCCATAAAAATCATTAACCAGCCATCGCCTTCTAATCAGGTCGGTAGTATTTACTTCTTCTCCATCAACAATAATCGGGGTAAAACCATACGTTTCAAAATCATCATCATTTCTGTATTGCTCAAAAAAACCTCGGCCATAAGTATAATGCAAAGCTATATTGGTACTCCAATTAGTATTCCATTGCTCATTCCAATGTAATTGTGTATGGTCCTGTTTGTAATTATCAACTTCATTTTCATACGTGTAATAATTGTAACGTCTATCGGAATTCCGAAGATTCTCAGCTTCTTCTTCTGTCAAATAATTATCTGTTATAAATGCTTCTATACCTGCTTCATCGCCTTCTATTCTGGCCATAGGTGTTCCGTACCAGGCTTGGTAGGTTACTTCGTGTCCGCCAAAAACCAATGCTTTAACTAATGTATTGTCATCAACATATGCACCCTGTAAAAAATAGGATTTTAAATCTGAAAAGGCCCTGTCAATATATCCATCAGATTTAATGACAGATAACCTTCCTGCAACTTCAAAATGATCATTGAGCATTCCTGTACTAAATTTTACATTATGCTTATGGGTGTTAAAACTTCCTATTGAATTTGAGATCTCACCATATGCTTCTTTAGATATGGCATCAGTTAACAAATTTAAACTAGCCCCAAAGGCTCCTGCACCGTTAGTAGAGGTCCCTACCCCCCGTTGCAGTTGCAAACTTTCGGTAGAGGATGAAAAATCGGGCATATTCACCCAAAAAGTACCATGTGACTCGGCATCGTTATAAGGAATTCCATTCACTGTAACATTTACACGTGTTGCATCACTCCCCCGGACACGGATACCAGTGTAACCTACTCCTGCTCCGGCATCGGAAGTTGTTACTACCGATGGTAAATAATTCATTAAAACAGGGATATCCTGTCCTAAGTTTCGGGATTCAAGATCTTCACTGTTTAAATTGGAAAATGTGACCGGCGATTGGGCCGTAACCCTTACAGCAGAGACCAGGACTTCATCTAAAAGGATGTCTTTTTCCTCCAGCTGAATATTGAGTTCGGTATCCCCTGTAATGTAAACTTCTTTTTCAATAGGAGACGGTGATAAAAAGCTAAATACAATAGTGTGGCTGCCTTCATCAAGAAACAATTCGTAATATCCTTCAAAATCTGTAACTATGCCATTTGCTGTTCCCTTTTGAACTACATTAACGCCTGGCATAGGTTTGCCATCATGATCTGTAAAAGTTCCCGAAAGTTTGTATTCTTGGGAAAACAATGTACTTACTGATAGTATGAAAAGACTTAAAAATGCGAATATGTTTTTCATTCGTAATAAAATTTTACGAATAAAAGGGGTATTATTCTTAGTTAGTAAATAAAATGATTAAAACTCATCTCCATAAAGTAAACATTAGCGGGAGCATATTGTATGTAATTTCCAATCCCTAAACAGCATTACCTGTTCCAGGTTCAATGGGTATAATCTCAGCTTTTATGATCTTTTTTAAAATCAATTTAAGCACCCCTTCGAGACGAGCGCAAAATTAGTAATTTTTTATAACAATGATTCCTGATAAATTATTAAATTAAATTTTGTTTTCTCTAATAGCCCATTTTATTGTTTTTATCGTAAATACTAAAAGACTTAACCATGAATGCACCAAATAACCGGATTACGCTTAAGATATTTCTTAGTTATTTTGCCCTGGGATTACTTGTAACTGTAGTAGGTTGGATGGTATTTTCTGAAATTACTTCTTTTGCCGAAACACAAAAAATAGATACAGACGAAAAAAACAAAATACTTAAAGTTGGGGAAATACTTACATTAATGTATGAAACCGAAAGTATTGCAAGGGCTGCATTACAAACAAATTCTAAACAAACACTGGATTCTTATTTACAGAAAAATGACACCCTAAGCGCAGAAATTGATGATCTGGCTTTACTATTTGAAAGGGAGTCACAAAAAACATTATTGGACAGTGTAAAGATATTGCTGGGAGCAAAAAAGGATAATATAATTGAACTCAGAAAGATTAAAAGTGACCCAACTTCTGAAAAATCATTACAAAATGCAATCAATAAATTTTCAAAAATTGAATCTTCTTTAGGTAAATTAAGCATTGAAGAGTTTGTAGAAGATCCTGCCAGCTTAAGTAAAACCAATCGGGAAAACCTGGAAGAGTATGTGGCTATACTTAATAAATATTCCCCCAGGGATACAGAGAATGCTATCAATCAAAAAACAATAGACTCTATTGTGACAGCATCGAAAACTTTATTGAGGGATATCAGGATTATATCTAGCAGGCAAAAGAGGAATTTATCGTTAAAGGAGAATGAGCTTTTGCAAAATGAACTTACCATTTCACAGAAACTGAGGCAAATATTAACGGCTTTTGAAACTGATATTCAAGTTACCACATCACAAATAAATGAAGAACGTGAGCGCGCCATGGCAAAAAGTATAAACGTTATTTCCATAGCTGCTGTTATCGGGGCTTTATTAGCAATTGCGTTTTCAATTCTAATTTTAAATGACTTTTGGAAAAGCCAGCGTTACAGAAAGGAACTGGAAAAGGCCGCTGCTTATACTTCTTCCCTGTTAAAAAGCAGGGAACAACTTATTTCCAGTGTAAGCCATGATCTGAGAACTCCGCTAAGCACTATCCTGGGCTATACAGAATTGCTGGATAATGCAAACCTTAAAGATAAAGAGACCTACTATGTTAAAAATATTAAAAGTGCTTCAAACTATGTTGCAAAACTTGTTGGTGACCTTCTTGATTTTTCAAAACTGGAAGCCGGAAAAATAAAAATTGAAGCTATTCCTTTCCGTTTAGATAAAATTATAATTGAAACAGCTGAAAGCATTAAATCCCTTTACAATAAACCTATTGACCTTATTTTTGATATTGATCCTGACGTAAAAACAGACCTCATAAGTGATCCATTCAGGATAAAACAAATATTAACAAATCTGGTGGGTAATGCTTATAAATTTACCGAAAAAGGGCATATTAAAATTTCTGCAAGGCCAATAAAAAAAAGGTCTGATTCTCTACTTGTTAAAATTGATGTTGAAGATACAGGGATAGGAATAGCCAGAGAAAAAAGACATTTAATCTTTGATGAATTTACCCAGGCAGGAGATGATATTGAAAAAAAATATGGTGGTACCGGTCTTGGACTTACAATATCTAAAAAAATGGCTCATTTACTTCAAGGCGACCTATTTTTGGAAAGTAAAGTAAATAGTGGAAGCACTTTTACTTTACAAATTCCTTTGAAAATAACGTCAACTAACGAAGTTCTTAATAAAAAACAGAAAACAGATCAAATTAAGACAAACTTACAAATAGTAGTAATTGATGATGACCCTGCATTATTAAAACTAAATACCATGGTATTAGAGCAACAAGGGTTCACTGTTCATGCATTTAAAAACGCATCGGATGCACTTGAGGTATTACATAAAATTACTTATGATATCATTATTACTGATATTCAAATGCCTGTTATGAACGGATTTAGGTTTTTAGAGCTATTAAAAACTGAAAAAAAATATTCTTATAATGATCAGCCGGTTTTAGCTATTACCGGAAGGCATGACCTTAAAAAGGAGTATTATACCAAGGCAGGTTTTAAACAAGTGATTTACAAACCGTATGAACCGAATGCGCTATTAAGTGTAATAAATAATGTGTTTAGTAATATAATACCTATTAATCAACACACAAGTGCTGTAAAAGTAAAACCCAACAGTTTATATGACCTGACAAGTCTCAAAAAAATATTGGATAACGATGAAGCTTTAAATGAAATTATAGGTGCATTTATAGATAGTACTTATACGGATCTTAATAATATTGAGAATTATATCAAAGAGGGCAGTCCGGAAGATATTAAAAAGACTGCTCATAAAATGATTTCGATGTTCAGGCAGATTAATGCGGCAGGGGTGGTTTCAATTCTTGAAAAGCTGGAATCTATGGACAATACAGTTACTTCTGAAGAGCTGAATCGACATTTTAAAAAATTGAGGGAAGATATCAGTGCAATATTTGAGACGTTGAAAACACCGGTTTAAACCTCAATTTCATATTCTTTTAATTTATTGTATAAGGTTTTCCGGGTGATGTTGAGCAATTGTGCAGCTTTGGTTTTGTTATTACTCGCCTCTTCTAAAGCACTTATAATAAGAGATTTTTCGTTTTCTTTAGTACTAAAACTATGTTTTTTATAATCCCCGTTTAAATTGTCACTTATGATTTCGGGGGGTAATACATCTATTGTAATAAATGTACTCTGACTAAGAAGTACTGCCCTTTTTATTACATTCCGAAGTTGGCGCAAATTTCCCGGCCAGTTATATTTCCTAAAAATATCCATAACCTCATTAGAAATCCCAATAATGTCTTTATTTAATTGTTCATTTGCTTTTTCAAGAAAAAAATGTTCCATCTTGTGAAGCCCTGCGCAGAGCTTTTTGTAATCTTCCAGCGTGATGCTGTAAACTTCCGTGGGTTCCAGGCATTGCAGGGACAGGGTAGCATTGCTTTTATTATAAAAAGCCTGATAGTCGCTTTCCCACCAATCTTCCATCGCAAAGGATACGATAGCATCATTGGCCATTTCATCTCTGTAGGTCAACTTCAACAGTCCGGAAACAACGAAAAAAACATGATTTACCTTTTGTCCTTCCTTAATTAGAAATTCCCTTTTCTTCGC
>CALGUD010000131.1 GCA_937901915.1 uncultured Flavobacteriaceae bacterium | reverse complement strand
GATTTACAACGTATAACGATTACACGATTCAACGGTTACACGATTCAACAAACCCCAAACCAAACTCCAAACCCCAAACCTTTTAATGTACCCGGATGACCGGTGACCGATGTCGGAAGAAGATTAAGTATTGAAGATCAAAACTGAATTCCTAAGATATGAGTATAACGGATTCCTCCCCCTTTGGGGGAGACAGAGGGGGCTTTAAGACCAAAGATGCAAGACAAAAGACAAAAGAATATAGAAAACAAACGATTAAACAGAACCCAAACTCCAAACCCCAAATCCTAATACTAATACTAAAATCCAATTAACTAAACATTTAACAAGTAACAATACGATTACACGATTAAACATAATATAACAAATAACCAATCCTCCCCCTTAGGGGGAGCTAGAGGGGGCTTTAAGACCAAAGAGGCAAGAGGTAAGACAAAAGACAAAAAAAAAACAAACACGATTAAACGATTCCCCGGTTAAACGATTAAACATGGAATTATCCATCTATCCCCCTTCATTTTTAAATGTGAAAGTCGTAACTTTGCAACTTTGCTAATTTTATGTCAAATTTTGAAGAAAATATAGAGGTTAGGGGCGCCCGGGTCCATAATCTTAAAAATATAGATGTTACCATTCCCAGGGAAAAACTAGTAGTCATTACCGGACTTTCCGGCAGTGGGAAATCCTCATTAGCCTTTGATACGATCTATGCTGAAGGGCAACGGCGTTATATTGAGACATTCTCTGCCTATGCACGCCAGTTTTTAGGCGGATTGGAGCGTCCGGATGTAGATAAAATAGACGGACTCTCCCCTGTTATTGCCATTGAACAAAAAACTACTTCAAAATCACCCCGTTCTACCGTAGGTACCATAACTGAGATATACGATTTTTTACGGTTGCTTTATGCCCGCGCAGCAGATTCATACAGCTATAACACCGGGGAGAAAATGGTAAGTTATAGTGATGAGCAGATCAAAGACCTCATTATTGAAGATTTTAAGGAGAAACGCATTCTTATCCTGTCGCCCATTATCAGGAGCAGAAAAGGGCATTACAGGGAACTTTTTGAACAAATAGCCAAACAGGGGTTTGTAAAAGTACGGGTAGATGGTGAAATAGTGGATATCGAACGGGGCATGAAAGTAGACCGTTATAAAATACACGATATTGAAATTGTCATAGACCGCCTCAAAATTGATGAAAGCCCCGATACGCAAAAACGCCTCATGGAAACCATCAATACAGCCATGTATCACGGAGATGATGTGCTTATGGTTTTGGAGCACGAAACGGAAAAAGCACGCTATTTCAGCCGTAGTTTAATGTGTCCCTCGAGTGGTATTTCCTATCCGAACCCGGAGCCGAATACATTTTCCTTCAATTCCCCAAAAGGGATGTGTCCGCATTGCAGCGGATTAGGAAGAGTGTATGAGGTAAATATCAATAAGATCATTCCCAACAGGAATATTACCATTAAAGGTGGTGGTATCGCCCCATTGGGTGAATATAAAAGCTCCTGGATATTCAAACAGTTGGAAATCATTGCAGAGCGGTATAATTTTAAAATTACAGACCCGATAAAAGATATACCCGAAGAAGCACTCAATGTAATCCTGTACGGTGGACATGAAAAATTTTCGGTAGAGTCTAAAGTTTTAGGCATTACCCGCGATTACAAAATAGATTTTGAAGGGATTATCAGCTTTATAAAAACCCAGTTCGAAGAAAGCAATACAACCTCTATTACACGTTGGGCAAAAGAATACATGGACCGGATAAAATGTCCCGAGTGCAACGGTACCAGGTTAAAAAAAGAATCCCTTTATTTTAAACTCAATAAAAAGAATATTGCAGAATTGTCTGATCTTGATATTGTGGACCTGGCAAAATTCTTTAAAAATTTACCCAAGCAATTATCAGAAAAGCAGTTTAAAATCGCTGAGGAGGTCCTTAAAGAAATCAATGCCAGGATCCAGTTTTTATTGGATGTAGGGCTCAATTACCTTTCACTGGGAAGAAGTTCCAAATCTTTGTCAGGTGGTGAAGCACAGCGCATACGGTTAGCCACCCAAATAGGCTCACAACTGGTGGGCGTACTTTATATCCTGGATGAACCCAGTATCGGTCTACACCAACGGGATAATTTTCGCTTAATAAAATCGCTGGTAGCCCTCCGGGACCTCGGAAATTCAGTGATCGTTGTTGAGCACGACCGGGATATGATTGAACATGCAGACCATGTAATCGATATCGGCCCCAGGGCAGGAAAATATGGTGGTGAAATCATCTCAGAAGGCACTCCGGAAGAAATATTTAAACATCATACCCTTACGGCGGACTACTTAAACGGAACCAAAAAAATTGAGATTCCGGAAAAACGTCGGGAAGGAAACGGAAAATTCATAGAACTAAAAGGGTGCACGGGAAACAATTTAAAGAATGTGGATGTAAAATTCCCTTTGGGGAAAATGATCGGCGTTACCGGCGTATCAGGCAGTGGTAAGTCCACTTTAATCAATGAGACCCTCTACCCTATTTTAAACGCCCATTTTTTTAATGCCGTAAAAATACCGATGCCTTATAAAAGCATTAAAGGCCTGGAACATATTGACAAGGTTATTGAAATTAACCAATCGCCTATAGGAAGGACCCCAAGGTCTAACCCTGCCACCTATACCGGGGTGTTTAGTGAAATACGAAGTCTCTTTACCCAAACACCGGAAGCCATGATACGCGGTTATAAACCCGGGCGCTTTAGTTTTAATGTAAAAGGCGGACGTTGTGAAACCTGTGAAGGAGCCGGTTTACGGGTTATAGAAATGAACTTTTTACCGGATGTATATGTAGATTGTGAAACCTGTCATGGAAAACGCTTTAACCGGGAAACCCTGGAGATCCGTTTTAAAGGAAAATCCATTGCCGATGTATTGGGCATGACCATGAATGAGGCTGTACAATTTTTTGAAAATATCCCTAAAATACACAGAAAACTAAAGACTATCCAGGATGTTGGCTTGGGATATATCTCCCTGGGTCAGCAGTCCACTACCCTTTCCGGTGGTGAAGCCCAACGGATAAAACTGGCAACGGAATTGTCTAAAAAGGATACCGGGAATACTTTTTATATCTTAGATGAACCAACAACCGGGCTTCATTTTGAAGATATCCGGGTATTGATGAACGTGCTTAATGAGTTAACCGATAAAGGAAATACGGTCGTGATCATAGAACATAACCTCGATGTGATCAAGATGGTAGATTATATTATTGACATTGGTTACGAAGGCGGTAAAGGCGGTGGCGAAGTAGTCGCAACCGGCGCTCCCGAAGAAATTATAAAAAATGAAAAGAGTTATACCGCTCAGTATTTGAAGAAAGAGATGGTTGGTTGATGTCGGATGACCGATGTCGGGTGACGGATGTTGGGTGATGCAAGAATCAAGATACAAGACGGAAGACTAATCGGTTGGGTGTCCGATGTCGGGTGACGGATGTTGGGTGGTAGATTTTCCTCCCCCTTGGGGGGAGCTAGAGGGGGCTTTAGGTTGAAAGATACAAGAACAAAGAAAAAAGGCTGTGAATAATGAATAATGAAATTAAAAAATAAACTAATAATTTAATAACTTAATATACCGATCATTATAATCCAGTTAACAATTAACTGTTAACCATTAACAACCGAAGGGTGTCGGGTGATGCAAGAATCAAGATACAAGACACAAGACGCAAGACTATTGGATGTCTGATGTCGGGTGACGGGATGTTGGGTGGTAGATTTTCCTCCCCCTTGGGGGGAGCTAGAGGGGGCTTTAAGACCGAAGATGCAAGACGCAAGACACAAGACTGGAGATAGAAATAGTGATTAGGGATTAGAGAATAGAAAATAGAAAAGTTAACAATTAACTCAATAACTTAATAACTTTACTATACCGATCGTTTTAATCCAATTAACTATTAACTGTTAACAATTAACATTTAAACGATTCAGCGGTTACACGATTAAACGTTTCAACAATAACATAATAACTCAACACATGAGAAAAGAACAACATCACAAGGGATGGAATGAAATCAAAACAAACGATTCCTGGGCTATTTTTAAGATTATGGGGGAATTTGTTATGGGATTTGAGAAAATGAGCCAGATAGGCCCCTGTGTGTCTGTATTCGGGTCTGCACGGACCAAACCGGACCATGAAAACTATAAACTGACCGAAAGAATTGCACAACGCATCGTTGAAGCCGGTTACGGTGTCATTACCGGTGGTGGGCCCGGAATTATGGAAGCGGGCAATAAAGGAGCGCACCTGGGTGGCGGTACTTCGGTGGGACTCAATATAGACCTGCCCTTTGAGCAGCACGACAACCCGTACATTAACAAAGACAAGAACCTGAATTTTGACTACTTTTTTGTCCGCAAGGTTATGTTTGTAAAGTATTCCCAGGGCTTTGTGGTACTGCCGGGAGGCTTTGGCACTTTGGATGAACTCTTTGAAGCCATTACGCTCATACAAACCCATAAAATAGCAAAATTTCCCATTATTCTTGTAGGTTCCGGATTCTGGTCCGGGTTGTTTGATTGGATAAAGGATACCCTGCTTACCAAGTTTGAGAACATAAGCCCCGATGATATAGGCCTCGTACAGATTGTAGATACCGAAGATGAAGTGGTTGAAGCACTGGACAATTTCTACAGGAAGTACGATTTGAGTCCTAATTTTTAATACAAAGAGATATTAAAGGCTCCTTTCCCTGTTCCGATGGCTATCGGAAAGGGAAAGAGCCTGTGCCGAACTCGTTTCGGCATGGATTATCCTGCCAGTGGCAGGATAAGACGGAAAGGGTAGAATACATGAAACTTGCTAAAAAAATACTATCCGTAGTGTTTATCTTCCCCCTCTTTCTCCCCAAAGGGGGAGTACCTGTTATTTAGACTTTGCAGAATGAAAATTAACAGGCTGAGGCTGTCTAAAAAGGTATTAACACTGTCTGCCCGCCTGAATGAAATTCATTTCGGGCAGGTTCGAGCGCAGTCGAGAACTATAACTTAGGTTTCCCCCGTATTCTATGGTTAAAACAAATTTATTTTAAAGTTTTTCTATGCTGCAAA
>CALGUD010000130.1 GCA_937901915.1 uncultured Flavobacteriaceae bacterium | reverse complement strand
AGTCTTATCGAATAAAGCTTTGCAGCATTTTTTTATAAAACTTGCGGTTTCTAGAGGTTATCGGAAGGGGAAGAGCGTGTGCCGAACTCGTTTCGGTATGGTCCAGCCATAGCTGGAGCGGAAGGGGTGAAATTATGAGTTTTCATCCTTTCATTAAAACCGAAGCTATTGAACTTCTTCAGTTTATTTACTAAAAATTAACAAAGCAACTTTACATCGTCACGTTAATTAAACTCAGATACATAATGAAGCTTCACACTGGGATATTTCTGCTTGGCCATTTCTATAGAAAAATTAGAATCGGCTAAAAACACCAGTTGTCCGCGTTTGTCAGTAGCAAGGAATTTTTGTTTTACCCGTTTAAATTCTTTAAACTCTTCATTTTTAGGATCGGTAGGGTCTATCCAGCAAGCTTTGTAAACCGGAAAATTTTCATAAGTACACTTAGCGCCATATTCGTGCTCAAGCCGGTACTGGATAACTTCAAACTGTAGTGCACCTACAGTGCCAACAACTTTTCGTCCGTTTAATTCCAACGTAAATAACTGTGCAACCCCTTCGTCCATAAGCTGGTCTAAGCCCTTGTAAAGATGTTTGGCTTTCATGGGGTCTGCATTATTAATATACCTGAAATGTTCAGGAGAAAAGCTAGGAATACCTTTAAAGTTCAAATCTTCACCTTCGGTAAGGGAATCACCAATTTTAAAGGTGCCAGTGTCATGCAAACCTACAATGTCACCTGCATAAGAAATATCAACGATCTCCTTTTTTTCAGCAAAAAATGCATTAGGACTGGAGAATTTCATTTTTTTATTGTGTCTCACATGCAAGTAAGGTTTATTTCTTTCAAAAGTACCCGAAACAATTTTTATAAATGCCAGCCGGTCCCTATGTTTAGGGTCCATGTTTGCATGAATTTTAAAAACAAAACCCGAAAAAGCTTCTTCTTTCGGATCTACCAATCGTTCTTCGGCTTTTTTAGGACGCGGTGAAGGAGCTATATCAATAAAGCAGTCCAACAGTTCCCTTACGCCAAAATTATTAAGCGCTGATCCGAAAAATACAGGCTGTAAATCCCCTTTCAGGTATTCATCCCTATTAAAATCAGGATATACTTCATAAACCAATTCAAGATTTCCCCTAAGTTCACCTGCGGCTTTTGTGCCAATTAATTTTTCAAGTTCCGGGCTTTCTATATCATCAAAGGCAATAGTTTCTTCAATATTCTTTTTACTGTCTCCGCTAAATAAATTTATATTTTTCTCCCATATGTTATATATACCTTTAAAGTCATACCCCATCCCGATAGGAAAACTGAGCGGACAAACCCTAAGTCCTAATTTTTGTTCTACTTCATCCAGTAAATCGAATGCATCTTTTCCTTCCCTGTCTAATTTATTAATAAAAACAATAATGGGAATATTGCGCATTCGACATACCTGTACCAATTTTTCGGTTTGTTCTTCAACCCCTTTAGCAACATCGATAACTACGATTACACTGTCTACAGCCGTTAATGTTCGGAAAGTATCTTCGGCGAAGTCTTTATGCCCGGGTGTATCCAGGATATTGATTTTTTTATCTTTATAATTAAAAGCCAGTACAGATGTAGCTACCGATATCCCTCGTTGACGTTCAATTTCCATGAAATCACTGGTAGCGCCTTTCTTTATTTTATTACTTTTTACAGCTCCTGCTTCCTGTATTGCACCACCAAATAATAATAGTTTTTCTGTAAGAGTTGTTTTCCCTGCATCGGGGTGGGAAACAATACCAAAGGTCCTTCTTTTTGAAATTTCTTTCATTAACTGCATTCTGAATAAATTTTGGCAAAAATAGTATAAATATGATGAATTATTGCGTATAGATGTATAAGTAAGACAAACAACTTTTAAAGATTTGAAAGTCAGCAGAAATAAAATGTATTTTCATATTTCCCAGGCTTACATTCAAAACATTATGTTTCGATTTTAGATTGGTTAATAATGAAAATTTCAAGATTCTCATTTTAAATCCAAATATTTACATAATCGATAAAAATATACTTTAAATCGATAGAATGATGTTAATCAATGAAAAATAATTTATAAATTTGACGCATAAAAGTAATTTATTTATGGTTTAACCGTAATGTTGAAATATAATTAATCGAAACTAAAATGAATTTCACCGATACTAATTATATTATATACCGAAACATTAAGAATATGGTGATGATAAATCACGTAATTTGAAGTAGTTTAAATAAAACGAGCCCTAAGTTTTAATTGAATAATAATTTACCAATGCTATGCCTACCTTTATTTCTATTCAAAAAATCCTGATTTTTATTTTTTTATTTACCCTAAGCTTTTCATATAGCCAGGTAACAATTTGGGAGGAAGATTTCACTTATGCCAATAATACAACTACCGGACAGGGTAGTCCTGCAATTGCTTCATGGACAGCTGAAGGAAATATATGGGTTGGAGGTGTACAGTCTGGGGTTTATGTAAATAGTAATCAATTGAGAGGACAAAATATTATTAATGCTGGTGGGAGAGATATCTGGGAGATAAATGCGGGAGACCCTATAGAAATAGGTACTTATACAAATGTCTCAATCAGTATGAATATAAGTGGTGGCGGAGATATGGAAGGCGATGATTTTATTAGAATTGAATATAGTTTGGATGGAGGTTTAACATGGCCGGATTTTACTACAAATGGTTATAATACTGACATAACATGGGGTTCTAGAATTGCATCTCAAACAGGTTTATCCGGTACACAATTAAGATTAAGAATAACTTTTAGAAATACCGATACCAGTGAGTTTTATACTGTAGATAACATACGAGTAGAAGGATATTCCACAACAGATACTGATGGCGACGGTGTAATTGATGCTGTTGATTTAGATGACGATAATGATGGTATATACGATATTGATGAATTAGCTAATTGTGACCCGTCTGACCCCAGAATAATAAGCACTATATTTTTAGAAAATTTTGGAACGGATACAGGAGCAAGTACTTCAACACCCTATACAAATTACATATATGAAAACGGGCCGGGTGTAGATTATGGTAACAGTGTGAACGATGGTGAGTATACCATTCATGATGATATTCAGTCAACAGCTACCTGGGCAGCATCACTGTGGCAAACAATTGGTGACCATACTACCGGCAGTATTGGACAAGGAAGAATGGCTATTTTTAATGCTTCCGAAGCTCCGGGAGAATTTTACAGACGGCCACTTACAAATGTAGATATAAATGCTCCTGTAGATATTTCATTGTGGGCTTTAAACCTTGATGTGATTGGAACGGATAATGGAAGGGAGCTTCCAAACATTACCATCAGTTTAGAACAAAATGGTGTTGTGATATACTCTTTTGATACAGGCGATATTCCCAAAGGAATCAATGGTGACCCAAATGCCTGGATTAATTATACAGGATCCTATACTTTTTCTTCTTCTGACCCGATCGAACTTGTTTTAATAAATAATGCTGATGGTGGCAATGGTAATGATTTGGCCATAGACGATATTATAATCACCCAGTCCTTTTGTGATAGTGATAGTAACGGTATTATAAACAGCTTAGAGAATGATAGTGATGGCGATGGGTGTACCGATGCAAATGAAGCCTACGGTGATCCGGATGCCGATGGCGAATCTGTTGATTCAGACGGATTAGGATTTTATGGAACCGGCAATCCACCTGCTGTTAATCCCAATGGTACCGTGGTGGCCGCTTCTTATCAACCCCCGGCAGATGCCGATGGCAATGGAATTTATGATTTTTTAGAAGCAGGCTCTGTTCCTTCCATATCAATCCAACCTGTAGATCAGGATGTGCTATTGGGTGCAAATGCAACATTTTCAGCAGCTGCATCAGGGGTAGTATTAAATTATCAATGGCAGGTTAGCACCAACGGTGGAGCCACCTACTCTAATATAGGAGGAGCTACAAGCAGCTCTTATACTGTTACAGGAGTGTCGGCATCAGATAATGGTAATTATTATCGCGTAGTTATAAATGACCTCACCTACGTTTGCGGAAACACAATTTCTTCTTCAGCATTATTAACTACAGAAGGGGATTCCGACGGGGATGGGGTAATAGACTCTGTGGACCTGGATGATGATAATGACGGAATTACGGATGCTGATGAATTGGCAAATTGTACAGGCAGTATAAATTATGAATTTTATGATTCGGTTCCTCCAGGATTTCCCCTTACTGTCGATAATATCCCTACAACGGGAGCCCTTTCAACAGGAGATGTAAGCAGTTTTGATGTAGATGCTCTGTGGAGTTCACATACTCTGGGGGATCATGATTCATTTTCAATTCGATTTGAAGGATATATTTTCATTGAAACAAGTGGAACCTATACTTTTTATACCACCTCTGATGATGGTTCTAAACTATACATTAACGGAATAGAAGTAGTAAATAATGATGGGGATCATGCGCCTGAAACCAGGTCAGGGATGATTTCTTTAACACCAGGTTTTCATGAAATTGAGGTTTTATTTTATGAAAACGGAGGAGGCCAGGTATTAACAGTAGAGTATGAAAGCTCTTCAATAACAAGGCAAAACCTGCCATTCTCCATATTATCTGATAACGGATGTGATGAAGATGGTGATGGAAGCCCTAACCACTTAGATGCAGACAGTGACGGAGATGGATGTAATGATGCAGTTGAAGCAGGGTATACAGATACTGATAATGACGGATTCTTAGGTAACTCGCCCGTTTCTGCCGATGCTAATGGTATGGTTACCGGCCAGGGAGGTTATACTACGCCCGCGGATGCCAATGGTAATGGCGTTTATGATTTTTTAGAAGCCGGTTTTGTTCCTTCAATCTCTGTTCAGCCGGCAAACCAAGCCCGTTTTGCCGGTGATAACCCAATATTAACAGTAACATCAACAGGAGATACTTTCCAATGGCAAATAAGTACTAATGGAGGAGGAATATTTACAGATATATCTGATGGAGGTATCTATTCAGGAAGTCAGACAAACAGCTTAAGTATAAATCCGGTTGACTTGACCATGAATGGTTATCAATACCGTGTAATTATAGCAAATTCAAATTATGCTTGCGGGGAAATCACTTCTGCAACTGCAAATTTAACCACAAGAGTACGTTCTGTAATTACCAACAGGAAAATTACAATAAGAGTTAATAAATAGCACTTTTAGTGAGAGAAGCTTTCTTGCATATAATGACTTAAATTTTTTTGAGAATGAATAATTAAATCGACAAAAAAGTATTTAAACATTTATTCAATAACTCTCCATAATTAAATTCGACAAAGTGTACGAAAAAAACGATATAACAACAATAGTGAGTTTGAAACAGGTTTCATGTCAGTATAATAAATGTAATTTTGTTGCGGTTTTACCGTAATAGTTAAACGCAATTTATCGATATAAAAGTGAATTTCACCGATAGTAACTATATTATATACCGAAACAACCAAAATATGATAATGATAAATGACTTAATTTGAAGTAGATAAAGCTTAAATACATGTTTTAAAAGAATATTGCCCTATATCTTAATAAACTAAATATCATGCTATGCCTATGCCCAACTTTACTTACTGTACATTTTTAATTTTCTTTTTCATATTTTCCGCAAGTAGTTTTACTTACGGACAAACAACAATCTGGCAAGAAAATTTTAACAGCTACGGTGACAATATAGCTAACGGAACCGGTTCCGGTGCCTCTCCTGCAAATTGGAGTACGCATAGCAGCTTTGATACTGCTGGCCCTGCTGGGAATAAGTATCTGCAAGGGCAAGGTAATACTCGTCAATTTATAACTTCAGCAATTGATATCAGCGGCTATACTAATATCATACTAAGTTTTACCGCCACACATTCCAATAATTTAGAAAATGCGGACTTTCTTAGGGCTTATTATAGTGTTGATGGGGCCCCGGAAGTACAATTTGCAAATGACTGTGTTGGCCAGGAAGCGGTAGAAAAATCAAAGAACCTTAAATCAGGTGAAGTTTTACTATTAGAAAACGTACGTTTCTACAAACAAGAGACCAAAGGTGAAGAAGAGTTCTCCAAAAAACTCGCTTCTCTAGGCGATGTTTATGTAAA
>CALGUD010000129.1 GCA_937901915.1 uncultured Flavobacteriaceae bacterium | reverse complement strand
TTCTTGAGCGTAGAAATGGCAAAAAATTCTTCAGGCATTTAAAATCTGTGAAAGCCGACTTTAATAAGGCTATTGATTCTGGAGAGTTAGTAGTTAAAAATAACTAATAAAAATTAATAATAATCATTAAAAGTGCTTTCAATTGAGAGCACTTTTTTTATTGGTCATAAAAGCACACTTTCGTAACCCAACAACCAAATAACTTAATTTCCTTTTCTTTAATTTTGATATAATAAAACAAAATAGTTATGAGAATTGAAGCCGATTTTAAACTGGGTTTTAAAGATGTTATGATCCGTCCGAAACGATCTACACTAAAATCAAGAAGTGAGGTAAGTTTAATACGTGATTTTAAATTCAGGAATAGTGGCCTTGAATGGCAGGGAGTACCTATCATTGCTGCTAATATGGATACGGTAGGGACATTTGAAATGGCTACCGAATTAGCAAAAAATAAACTTATTACGGCTATTCATAAACATTACACCCTAAGCCAATGGTCTGCTTTTATAAAATCTCAAACTGAAGCTATATTTCAGCATATAGCAGTTAGCACAGGTTCGGGAAATGCAGATGCGGATAAACTCAATAAAATAATAAATGAGTTCCCCGGTATCCGTTTTATATGTATTGATGTTGCTAATGGCTATTCTGAACATTTTGTGGATTTTGTAAGAAGAGCACGAAATAATTATCCTGAAAAAACGATCATGGCCGGAAATGTTGTAACCGGTGAAATGGTTGAAGAACTGATTCTTGCGGGAGCAGATATTATAAAAGTTGGAATAGGCCCCGGAAGTGTGTGTACAACGCGGGTAAAAACAGGTGTTGGATATCCGCAATTATCAGCCATCATTGAATGTGCCGATGCTGCACATGGATTGGGTGGACAAATAATATCTGATGGTGGGTGCAAAATCCCCGGAGATATTTCTAAAGCTTTTGGGGGTGGTGCAGATTTTGTAATGCTCGGCGGGATGTTGGCCGGCCATACCGAAAGCGGTGGAGATATTATTGAACGGAATGGAGAAAAATATAAAACTTTTTACGGAATGAGCTCCGAAATTGCCATGCAAAAACATACAGGGGGAATTGCAGAGTATCGTGCCAGTGAAGGTAAGTCAGTTGAAATACCATTCAGGGGTCCGGTTTCTAATACTGTACAGGATTTTTTGGGAGGACTCCGTTCTACTTGTACTTATGTTGGAGCAAGCCGTCTTAAAGAATTAACAAAACGTACTACTTTTATAAGGGTTCAGGAGCAACATAATGAATTATTTTCCTGAACACTTTACTGCATATCCGGTAATACCCTCTTAACCATTAATTTTAAGTTAAAATTAGGGTTATTAGATGTACGCCTTTTTATATTTCATTAATTTAGAGGTTATTTATCTTAACAATTACCTAACCCTCCACGTATGAAACGTTATTTATTATTACTACTGGTTTTCCCCCTACTCTCCACGCAAAACAATGAAATAAATAGTAGCCCTGGAGAATGGGAAAGCCTGTTTAATGGCAAAAATCTGGATAACTGGACCATGAAAATAGCCGGTTATAAACTCGGTGAAAATTTTGGTAACACATTTCGTATTGAAGATGGAATTCTGAGTGTACGATATGATAAATATGGAACTTTTAAAAACCGGTTTGGAGCTCTTTACTATAAAAAGAAATTTTCAAATTATAGATTGAAGGTAGAATACCGCTTTGTTGGTGAAACTACACCCGGTGCTCCTGAATGGGGATACAGGGATAGTGGTATTCAATTTCATAGCCAGGCACCGGAGTCAATTGAGTTAAACCAACTATTTCCAATTTGCCTGGAATACAACCTGCATGGTGGTAACGGAGAAGATGAAAGGCCCGTTGGCGAAGTTTGTGCCAATGGAACTTTTGTTGAAGTTAAAGGAAAGAAAAATGATACATTTTGTACCCCTCCAAGTGTACTTAAGACATTTCACGGAGATCAATGGGTCACAATAGAAATTGATATAAAAGACGGTAAAATATCACATTTTGTGAATGGAGAAGAAATCCTTCAATATGAAAATCCGACTTATAATCCTGATCATAAAATAGCACAAAAATTAATTATTGATGGTAATACATCTGTTAAGGACGGATACATTTCACTTCAATCTAACAGCCATCCTATTGATTTCAGGCGAATTGAGATACTCGAATACAAATAAAATTTTATTCATTAACCAATATCCAAACTCTATATGAAGTATTTAATTCTTTTTATTGCAATTTTTGCATGCACTAATAGCAGTAATGAATGGGAAATTTTATTTGACGGGAAAAATGTTGATAAATTCAGAGGCTATAAAATGGATTCTTTCCCTTTCAATGCCTGGGAAGTGGTTGATGGTGCAATTTCTACAAAAACAGGAGTTCAGAATGTGGATATCGTTACAAAAAAAATATATAAAGATTTTGAACTCTCATTTGAATGGAAAATTTCTAAAGCAGGTAATAGTGGTATTTTTCACCATATACAGGAAGTAGCGGATCAGGAGGCCGGAAACGGAAACAGTCCCAATTGGCTAAATGATTTTGAAATGCAAATACTTGACGATATTCACTTTCCTGACAATATACCTGTCAGGTCAGCCGGTTCTTTATATGACCTCATAGCTCCAATAAATAAAAAATTAAAGCCTGTTGGCGAATATAATACCGCTAAACTTATAGTAAAAGGAAATCATGTAGAGCATTGGTTAAATGGCACAAAAGTACTTGAATATAAAAATGGAAGTGATGAGCTCAATAGCCTTTTAAGTAATAGTAAATTCAAGGATAACCCGGAATACGGCAAAGCTGAAGCCGGACATATCATGTTTCAACACCATGGACAGAAAGTATGGTTTAAAAATATTAAGATAAAAGGCCTATAATGCTATTCAGCTCAATGGCAATAGTATAACTTTTTTTTCGTTATTCTATTTATATGAAATCTCCCAAAAAACTTAAACTCAAAAGAAAAAAAGAAGCTGCAGCAGGCTTTCCTTCCATTTTTTCTGCAGCGTACTATGTATGGGAGGAAACCTATGTAGGTAGAGGGATCAAAACACTTTTTAAATTAAACCAGGAAAAAGGTTACGACTGCCCCAGTTGTGCCTGGCCGGACCCTGATGTGGATAAAAGGTCGGCAATGGGTGAATACTGTGAAAACGGAGCTAAATCAGTAGCCTGGGAAGCTACAAAAAATAAGGTTGACCTTGAGTTTTTTGAAAAATATACCATAAATGACCTTCTCGAACAGTCCGACCACTGGCTCGAAAAACAAGGAAGGATCACCCACCCTGTTTTGTTAACTGAAGGAAGTTTAAGTTATAAAAGAGTCTCATGGCCCAAAGCGTACAGGATCATAGCTGAAAAGCTAAATAGCCTTGACTCTCCCGATGAAGCCACATTTTATACATCCGGAAGGGCAAGTAACGAGGCTGCTTTTATGTATCAAAGCTTTGTAAGGCTCTTTGGCACCAATAATCTTCCGGATTGCTCTAATATGTGTCATGAAGCAAGTGGTAAAGCATTATCTGAGACAACAGGAATAGGCAAAGCCTCTGTAACCTTAAATGATCTCGAAGAAACTGAATTATTGATTATAATTGGTCAAAATCCCGGTACCAATGCTCCAAGAATGTTAAGTTCCTTACAAAAATTAAAGAAAAAAGGTGGACAAATAATCGCTATAAACCCCATGCCTGAAGCTGGTTTTATGAAATTTAGGCATCCGCAAAAACCCTGGGAATGGATTGGTAACTCTTCGAAGATCCAGGATTTGTACTTGCAGGTTAAAATCAATGAAGATATTGCGTTACTGAAAGCAATTATTAAAATACTTTATGAGGAAGATAAACTACTTTCAAATTCAGTTTTCGATCATGACTTTATAAAAAAATATACAAACGGCTATCAGGAACTCGTTAATGCAATAGAAAAAGACGATCTGAACGATCTGATATACCAAAGTGGTGTACCTTCCAAAAAAGTGTACCAGGCAGCATCAATGATAAGAGATAAAAAAAAGATCATTATTGCCTGGGCAATGGGTGTTACCCAACACAGAAATGGTGAAAATACAATCCGGGAAATTGTTAACCTGTTACTGTTAAAAGGTGCTATTGGCAAACCCGGCGCAGGAACATTACCAGTAAGGGGACACAGCAACGTACAGGGAGACAGGACCATGGGAATATGGGAGAATGCCCCTGAGGAATTTTTAGACCGGTTGGGTACGGCTTTTGATTTTCAACCTCCCCGTAAACATGGATATGGAACAATTGAAGCCGTAAAAGCAATGTTAAAAGGTAAAACCAAAGTGTTTTTTGCTTTAGGAGGTAATTTTATAAAGGCAACTCCGGATACGGAATCCGTTTCTGAAGGAATGAAAAAATGCGACCTTACTGTTCATATTGCTACAAAATTAAACAGGAGCCACTTAGTACATGGTAAAACAGCCCTAATATTACCTTGCCTTGGAAGAACCGAGATAGATAAGGGATTTAAAGGTCCTCAATTTGTAACTACTGAAGATACAGCCGGAAGAGTTAGAATGTCTATGGGTGATTTACCGCCGGTTTCAGAAGACTTAAAGAGTGAAGTAGCCATAATATGCGAATTGGCGGCGAATGTTTTCAGAGAAATAAATCTTACAGACTGGATAGGTTTTGCCAAAGATTACAATAAAATACGTGATAAAATAGAAGAAGTTATTCCCGGTTTTGAAGATTTTAATAACCGTGTAAAAGAACCCGGCGGATTTTATCTGCCCAATGGTGCCAGGGAGTGCAAATTCAATACAAAATCCGGAAAAGCACATTTTTCTGTTACTCCCCTGCCCGACAATTATATCGCCCCGGGGCACTTTGTACTTATGACAATAAGAAGCCACGACCAGTTTAATACAAGCGTTTACGGATTAAATGACAGGTATAGGGGAATTCATCATGGCCGCGATATCATCATGATGCATAAAAGCGATCTAAAAGCCTTGAAATTACAAGAAGCAGACCTTGTAAATGTTACAAGTTATTTTAATGGTGAGAAAAGAGAGATCAGGAATATTAAAGTTGTACCGTATGAAATAGCACGTGGCTGTGCTGCTATGTACTTTCCTGAAGGAAATGCCCTTATTTCGCTTGATAATAAATCCCCGGAAAGTAATTGTCCGGCATCAAAATTTGTAGAAATTAGCATTGAAAAGGCTGCGAAAGATGATTAAACTTCAAAACTCCGTTGGTAATTTTAAAGTACTCAAGATAAACAGGTCGGGTTCCGTTGAAACTGATGATTTGATCGTTACCGAAGAGCCTCTCCAAATAAAACTTCAGTTTTTTCAGAATAATGAATGGATTGAAAAACCCATTTCCATTACCATGCGTACACCCGGTAATGATTTTGAATTAACATTGGGATTTCTTTACAATGAAAGTATAATTAATACCGCCAAAGATATTCTTCAAATAAAATATTGTAAAACGGTTAAGCCCGAAGAAAAGGGTAATGTTGTAATAGTTAAGCTAGCCCCTGAGATTTCTTTTGACACTACGCATTTAAACAGATATTTTTTCACAAATTCGAGTTGTGGTATTTGCGGAAAAACAGCAATAGAAGCTGTAAGTAACAATTGTAAAAATACGCATCAAAATAGCCTGCTTAGAATAGATATAGAAACGGTTTGGCGGTTGAATGATTTACTGGCTCCCGAACAAACGATCTTCAATTATACAGGAGGTATACATGCTTCCGCTCTTTTTACGGCCGCCGGGGAACTCGAAGTTGTAAAAGAAGACGTAGGCAGACATAATGCCCTCGACAAGGTTATAGGGAATGCCCTTTTAAAAGAGTTGCTGCCTTTACGTAATAATATTTTGTTTTTGAGCGGCAGAATAAGTTTTGAACTCGTACAAAAAGCAATCCGTGCAGGTATTTCTATTGTTGTTGCCATAGGTGCACCTTCTGGTTTAGCTGTAAAACTGGCAAAAGAAAACAAGGTAACCATCATCGGTTTTCTTAAAAAAAACGGCTTTAATATTTATAGTCATCCCGAAAGAATAATTCAGTAATTAAGATTTAAAATACATCAAAATCTAATTATGAAATACGAATAAAAAATTTCAAATTCCAAGCACCAAATTCCAATTCAGAATACAGTTTTTTAGAATTATGATTGACGATGTCCGATGACTATCTTTAATAACAAATAAATTAACCAAGTTCGAATCCTCCCCCTTTGGGGGAGCCTGCCTGCCGGCCGGCAGGTTAGTGCTAAATCAACCTTATACTGCCACACTCTAATAACAAAATATCTAATTAACAATTTCTCCCGTAACTTCGCGAAACGATTAAACAATTAAACGGTTACACGATTAAACAAAAAAACTCAAAATTCTAACTCTCAAAACATATTCAACTAATTACCATAGATAACATGTCTTGTATCTTGCGTCTTGTATCTTGTGTCTTGTGTCTTGTATCTTGTATCTTGTGTCTTGTGTCTTGTATCTTGTGTCTTGTGTCTTATTCAGGATTATACTTAATTAAACAAAGGCCTGCTATCCATTAGTTTAATAACATGTTTGGACAAGCTTGTTAATTCAGTTTCGTTATCATGGTTTTTTAAGGCTCCATCAACTAAGTTAACGACGGTTTCCATATCTTTTTCCTTTAAACCCCTTGTTGTTACTG
>CALGUD010000128.1 GCA_937901915.1 uncultured Flavobacteriaceae bacterium | reverse complement strand
AAATAAATTCCGCATTGAATCTGCCCGATTAAAAAATTGGGATTACGGTTGGAATGCCGCATATTTTGTGACCATTTGTACCCAAAACCGTATCTGTTGGTTTGGGAAAATAGTGGAGGGCCAACATTCCGGATTAACCAAACAAATGCAATTATCCGAAATCGGGAAAATTGCAGAACAATGCTGGCAGGAAATACCAGGCCATTTCCCGTCCGTGAAATTGGGTGCATTTGTGATTATGCCCGACCATGTGCATGGAATTGTAATAATTGACAAACCCGATGATGGCCGGAATGATGAACAAACCAACCCGGATGACACAAACAAACCAAAAAATAAATTCGGCCCACAATCCAAAAATCTGGCATCCATTATCCGTGGATTCAAAATCGGGGTTACCAAAAACGCCCGTTGTATTGATCCGGAATTTTGCTGGCAATCACGGTATCACGACCACATTATCCGCAATGGTAAATCCTATGACAACATTTCCCGATACATTATAAACAATCCGTTAAAAATGGAATGAGAATAAAATTGTTTGGAATGAGAGGTATGGATAATATCATAACGATTTTTATCATTTTTAATCGGAGGCTTTTTTGATGCAATACCAAGTTTTGGTATATTTGAATAAACACATTCTAAAATGGGAAAGAATACATCAATATCCCTTGGAGATCATTTTGAGGAGTTCATCCAAAATGAAGTGAAGTCCGGAAGGTATAGTTCAGTAAGCGAAGTTATTCGTTCGGCTTTAAGACTTCTGGAAAAGGAAGAAAAGAAGGAAAGAGAATTGATTAAAGCGCTGGAAATCGGTGAACAAAGTGGGTTTGTTGAAAATTTTGATGCAAAAGAACATTTAAAAGAACTACATCGAAAACACCTATGAGTATAAACAAATATCGAAATAAGTAAACAGGCGATAGTTGAGATAATTTTCTGACTGGAAAATCCGTAGAACAAACACGAAAAGGCTATGGGGTAACTAAAGTAAAATCCCATTTGATTTTTTATAGAAAGACCGATAATGATATTGTTGAAATTATCAGAATTCTGCATCAAAGAATGGATATCAAAAAAAGACTAAAATAAAGCCCTGATAAAATACCTGGAAAAAATCAGGGAAGAAATAAAAAAAGCAAATGAGTTACTACATAAAATCTGTTTAACCTAATTAAGTGGTTAAAATCCTTTGGAAAAGAAAATTAAAAATAAAACATCTGATGAGGATCTGATTCACTAATATAATTTTACTATTTTAGTACACTATCTATAATAAACAAGCAACGTTTTAATTCAACATAACTCTTACTACACCAATGGCAACGGAATGGGATGGAAAATCACGAGGTACCGTTTTTGGATTTAAAATATTTATTTTCTTTATGAAGAATTTTGGCATTAATGCAGCATACGCATTAATGCATCTTCCTGTTCCTTATTTTTGTCTTTTCACCGGAAAAAAAGCCCGGGCATTATATCATTATTTCCGAAAAAGGTTCCACTACAGCAGGTTTAAAAGCCTGGTGAGCATTTACAAAACATATTTCGTATTCGGACAAACCTTAATCGATAAAATTGCTATTTCAGCTGGATTAAATAAAGGGTATTCCTATGAATTTGATGGAGAGGAATTAATACATGAGGCGTTGAAATTAAAAAAAGGGGGCCTCCTTATTAGTGCTCACATTGGGAATTTTGAACTTGCCCAGTACTTTTTTAAAGAGCAATTAACCGATGCTGCCATAAGTATTGTAATTACAGACCAGGACCACCAGGACATTAAAGATTATTTAGGAAAGTATTTAAAAAGGGACCTCATGCAGTTTATCATTGTGAAAGATGATTTTTCACATATCTTTGAAATAAACGCTGCACTTGCCGAAAACAGGATTATATGCATTGCAGGTGACCGCTACCTGGCCAATACAAAGTATATGGAAGCAGCGTTGTTAGGCAAAACAGCAAAATTTCCGTTAGGCCCCTTTCATTTGGGGAGCAGGTTAAACGTTCCTGTATTGTTTGTGTATGTAATGCGGGAACCTAAAATGCACTATCATTTATATGCAAGAAAGGTTGAGGTAAAACAACGGGATGCACAAGATTTACTCGAAAAATATACTGATAATTTGGAGTGGATCTTAAGAAAATATCCTTTGCAATGGTTTAATTTTTATGATTTTTGGGATGATATCAAATGAAGGGAATTTACTTAAAGAACCTATTAGAGAATCGGATTTTATAAAAAAATTAATCCCGCACCGTGAACCCATGGTAATGGTTGATGCGTTGATTTATTATAGTACTCTAAAAGCAATTTCAGAGTTAAATATAGCAGATACGAATATTTTTGTAGAAGACGGCTACTTTAGTGAAACTGGTCTCATTGAACACATGGCACAAACAGCTGCTGTACACACAGGATACAAATTCTATCTGGAGCAACTTCCTGTGAAAGAAGGTTTTATCGGTTCTGTTAAAAGTTTAAATATTGTGAATCTTCCCAAAATCAACGATAGAATAACCACAGAGGTACATGTTACTTACGAAGTAGCGAATATGACAATAGTTAAGCTAATTACCAGTCTCGGTGTAAAAATAATAGCAGAAGCTGAAATGAATACGGTATTAAACGAAACCGGCATACATGAATAACATCTATCTTTCATACAACAATATTGTTTCTTCACTGGGATTTAACAGTGAAGCCGTAGTATATAATGTTGAAAGGGGGATTTCAGGGATTAAAAAAGTAAATAACGACAAGCTTTTTAATAAAGACTTCTTTGCTTCACTCATTAATTCAGATGAATTAAAAGACAATTTCAACAATATAAGCACAAAAACAAATTATACCCGATTAGAAACAATGATGATTCTGTCTCTTCAAAAAGTCATTGAAGATGCGGGTATTGAGTTAAATGAACGTGTCGGACTTATAATTTCCACCACCAAAGGAAATATCGATCTTCTGGAAAATAATTCTTCTTTTCCCGAAGACCGGGTGTATTTAAGCAGCCCGGGCAAAGTGATCAAAGATTTTTTTGATTTTAAAAATGAAGCCATCATTTTATCTAATGCATGTGTTTCCGGAATTTTAGCAGTACCTGTCGCCAAGCGTTATATAAATGAAGGCATGTATGATCATGTTTTTATAGTAAGCGGGGATATCATAAGCCGGTTTGTTTTGTCCGGCTTCGACTCCTTTCAGGCTTTAAGTGAGGCTCCCTGCATGCCCTATGATAATAACAGGTCGGGTATAAACCTGGGGGAGGCCGTAGCAAGCGTCTTGGTAACATCAAGAAAGACAAATTTAGTTAAAGAATCTGTTCAGCTCTTGGGAGAAGCTACTTGTAATGATGCCAATCATATTTCGGGTCCATCGAGAACAGGGGAAGGCTTATATCAAAGTATAAAAAAGGCCATGCAAGAAGCCAGATTATCCGCAGGAGATATCGATTACATTTCGGCACACGGAACGGCAACAAGCTTTAACGATGAGATGGAAGCCATTGCATTTAACAGGACAGGGCTGGCCAAAGTCCCGTTAAATAGTTTTAAAGGTTATTTTGGACATACTTTAGGTGCTTCAGGGTTGCTCGAAACAATCATAGGGATGCATTCTTTACACCATAATAAATTGTTTGCTTCGGCAGGTTTCAATACATTAGGTGTTTCAAAACCTATAAATGTTATAGAAAAAGCAACATCAAAAAAATTAAAGATATTCTTAAAAACAGCATCAGGCTTTGGTGGCTGTAATACGGCAGCTATATTTAAAAAAATATCTTAACCCTTTTAATAAAAAAACGGAATGTCTAAAAAAGCAATCAGAGCTATTGATGCATTACAGGAAGCACAAAGAATTGCTTTTGCCCCTTTTATTTTTCAGTCTGCAGTAGCCCTGAAAAAACTTGGGGTTTTAGACCTTATATTCGATAAGCGCGAGAAAGGAGGCATAACTATTGAAGAGATTTCAGAAAAATTATCCGTAAGCGTGTATGGGATTGGTGTTTTATTGGAAGTTGCTGAAAGTGCAGATATTGTAAATAAAGATGAAGGCCATAAGTATGAGTTAACCAAAACAGGTTATTTTATTAATTCGGACAGGACAGTAAATGTTAATTTAAATTTTGCCCATGACGTTTGTTACCAGGGATTATATCACTTAACCGAATCTATTAAAACAGGAAAGCCGGAAGGACTAAAAACCCTGGGTGAATGGGAGACTATTTACGACGGCTTATCACAGCTTACTCCACAAGTTCAGAAATCATGGTTCGAATTCGACCACCATTATTCAGACGGGATTTTCTGTGAAGCTTTAAAACGGGTATTTAAAAATAAGCCAAGAATATTGTTTGATATTGGTGGAAACACAGGAAAGTTTGCACTTCAATGTTTTAATTATGACCCTCATGTATCGGTAAAAATTATTGATTTACCGGGTCAAATTAACAAGGCATTGGAAAATATGAAAGAAAAAGGCTTTCAAGACAGGGTTTCGGGATTTGAAATAAACTGGCTTGAAGAGAATTCACAAATTCCGGAAGGAGCCAATATTATTTGGATGAGCCAGTTTTTAGATTGTTTTTCTGAAAAAGGGATACTAAAAATTTTAAAATCCTGCGTTTCTTCAATGGATTACAATACTGAACTAGTTATCATTGAGACTTTTACAGATCGTCAAAAATTTGAAAATGCTAAATTTATTTTACATGCGACTTCACTTTACTTTACTGCATTGGCGAATGGTAATAGTAAAATGTATAATTCGGCTGTGTTCCTAAAACTTATTAAAAAGGCCGGACTTACTGTTGATGAAGATATTGTGTTGGGAGAATTTCATACCATGCTTATTTGTAAAAAAGAATACTAGTGAAGAATTTATATATACAATCCTATTGTAAGGTTAATAACAGTACTATTTTCTTAAATGGAAACGCCATTTATAAAAGCGAGGCGACCTCATTCCCTGATTTTATAAAAGAAGCTTCAGTTAATCTTCAAACCGATTATCCAAGGCTTTTTAAAATGGATAATTTAAGCAAACTGGCTTTTTTAGCTGCTGATATTTTACTAAATAATACTTCTGAAAAAAATCAGAATACAGCCATTTTACTTTCTAACAGGGCTTCCAGTTTAGACACAGACAGAAAACATCAGGAATCAATTACAGATAAAGAACAGTATTATCCCAGTCCTTCTGTTTTTGTTTATACCTTACCAAATATTTGTATTGGTGAAATTAGTATCAAGCACAAGTTACTTTCTGAAAATAGTTTTTTTATATTTGAACGCTTTAATGCAGAACATTTGTCCATTCATGCCGGCCAATTGTTAAAAACCAAAAAAGCTGACCAGGTTTTATGCGGATGGACAGATTTTGACGATGAAACTTACGAAGCTTTCTTATATTTGGTGTCGGAAAACGGTAGTATTTTACATAATAAAGAAGAGATAAACAGATTATACAAAACCCTATAATACCCTATAATGGAATTGACGCAGGAATTAAAGGAGAAGATTATTGAACAGTTAAATTTAGAAGATTTTTCTGTAGAAGATATTGATGACAACGATGCTCTTTTTGGAGACGGTTTAGGATTAGACTCCATTGATGCCTTAGAACTTATAGTAATGTTAGATAAAGATTATGGCATTAAATTAACCGATCCTGAAAAGGGAAAAGAAATTTTTAAATCCGTTGCTATTTTAGCAAACTATATTGCCGAACACAGAACAAAATAAAGGAATTCATAAAGGAATCGCGATTACCGGAATGGGAATCATTTCAGCGATCGGTAATACTGTTGAAGAAAATAAAACAACACTGCTTTCTTCTCAAAGCGGAATAAAAGACATAACCCATATTAACACCAAACAAGCCGGTACGATAAAAGTGGGCGAAGTCATTTATTCAAATGAAGAATTAATTTCAAAACTCCAACTTCCCGTAAACAACAACTTTACACGTACAGCCTTACTTGGTTTGTTTGCTGCCAAAGAAGCATTAAAAAATGCCGGCATTGAAGATATCAATACATATAGAACCGGGTTTATTTCAGCAACTTCAGTAGGAGGAATGGACATGACAGAGCGGTATTTCAAACAGTTCAGGGAGGAGCCGGATATTCAAAAATACATTGCAAGCCATCATAACGGCGACAGCACTCAAAAAATAGCTGATGCTTTGGGAATCACGGATTTTGTAACCACACTAAGCACCGCATGCTCATCTGCTGCAAATGCGATCATGTTGGGAGCTCGGCTCATAAAGGCAGGAAAACTTGACCGGGTTGTGGTTGGAGGAGCAGACCCTTTATCAAAATTCACAATCAATGGCTTTAAAACTTTAATGATCCTTTCTGATGAAGTGTGCACACCTTTTGATGCAGGCCGAAAGGGGTTAAATTTAGGAGAAGCAGCAGCTTACCTGGTTTTGGAATCCAACGAGATAATAAAAAACCAAAACAAAAAAGTACTTGCCTATCTCACAGGGTATGGCAATACAAATGATGCATTTCATCATACCGCCTCATCTGATACAGGCGAAGGTGCGTATCTTGCAATGCAAAAAGCTTTAATAACAGCTCGGTTAAATATTTCTGAAATAGACTATATCAATGCCCATGGTACAGCAACGCCTAACAATGACTTATCCGAAAGTATAGCTATTCAACGCCTATTCGGAGATCATATTCCAGATTTTAGCTCAACAAAGGCATATACCGGACATACATTGGGCGCCGCAGGAGCCGTAGAAGCTGTATTTTCAGTTTTGGCACTTCAGGAGCATACGGTTTTCCCCAATTTGAATTTCAAAACTCCAATGCCTGAGACACTGTTGCAACCTGTTGCAACCTTAAAGAAAAAAGAAATCAGGAATGTTTTATCCAATTCATTTGGATTTGGCGGCAATTGTTCTACCTTAATTTTTTCGAAAGCATGAAAAAATTATACATACATAGCGCAGTTTCTGTTTCGGCTCAAGATACTTTTGATTCGAATGAATTTCTTGCAAAACCAATTTTACATTCTGAAAAAAAAATAAATGCCCTACAACCCGATTACAAAGAATTCATTTCTCCGATAGCTTCCAGGAGAATGGCCTCGGGAGTAAAAATGGGATTTTCGGCTGCAAAATTCGCATTAGAACAATCAGGCTTACTACAACCAGACGCTATTATTACCGGAACCGGAATTGGGTGCATAGAAAATACAGAAAAATTTCTCAACACCCTGATTTCAAATAATGAGGAATTTTTAACCCCCACTTCATTTATTCAGTCCACCCATAATACGGTGGGTGCGCAAATTGCTTTAGGATTAGAATGCAAAGCCTATAACACTACCTATGTGCATGGCGCCTTATCGTTTGAATCTGCTTTAATGGATGCACAATTAATGCTGCAACAAGAAGAAGCACAACATATTCTTGTAGGCGGGGTTGAAGAGTTGGGAACTGAATTTGTAGATTATGTACAAATGATGGAAGACCAGGAAGAAAATGGAATCAAAGTTCCATTCGGGGAAGGGGCTTCTTTTTTTGTAATGTCTACTGAG
This sequence comes from uncultured Flavobacteriaceae bacterium, assembly GCA_937901915.1. Lineage (GTDB taxonomy): Bacteria > Bacteroidota > Bacteroidia > Flavobacteriales > Flavobacteriaceae > Abyssalbus. Next base: position 28,335 of record CALGUD010000128.1, on the reverse strand, counting down.
CAAAAGCAAAATGCAGTTCAACTTAGAGATGTTGAAAGCCTGAGCTCAGCTTCTGCCGGCACAATTATAGAAAAACTCAAAGATTTTTTAACTAGAAACGAATTAAGTTCCACCGAAATAGATGCCGTAGTATTTGGAAAAAATGGCGATGGATTTGATATGTACTATGATGAGTTAAGTAAAGCCCTTTTTAGCAGTACTTTGCAATTAGCATACAAACATTTAAGTGGGGAGTTTTATACAGCTTCGGCTTTTGGTTTTTGGATAGCCCATGAAGTTCTTAAAACACAAAAAGTTCCCAAGACATTAATTACCTACGGAGAACCCAAAAAGGACCTTAAAAACATTCTTTTATATAACCAGTTTAAAGGCCGGGACCACTCTTTTACCTTGCTTTCAAGATGATTACATTTAAAAATATATCGCTTCTGACCGTATTGATGTTTATCATCCTCGGTATCAGTAGTTTTTTTTTTGATATCTCATTCTTGTGGTATGTGTTGATCTTTTTAGTTTGGATGGTTATTACCCTAATCGGCTCATTTTCACCGGGTGGGAATTACCATTTGAATTCGTTTACTTCAAACCCCAATAGCTCACCTAAAAAAATTGCCATTTCTTTTGACGATGGCCCAAATTCTCAGTTCACCCCGGAAGTTTTAAAACTATTATCTAAATACAACGCCAAAGCCACTTTTTTCTGTATCGGGCAAGAGGTTGAAAAACATCCTGACGTGCTTAAATCAATCGTAGGTGAAGGCCATATAGTAGGGAATCACTCATACACCCACAATTATTTTATTAATTTTAAAAGCACTAAGGGCTGGATTACCGAATTACAAAAAACTGATGAGATCATAGAAAAAGTAACCCAAACCAAACCAATCCTGTTCAGGCCGCCTTTCGGAGTTACAACACCTCATTTGGCACAAGCCTTAAAAGCAACAGGACATCGTGTAATTGCATGGGACATCCGCTCGTTTGATACCGTATTAAAGAACCCTGAAGTGATCTCAAAACGATTAACATATAAGATAAAACCCGGTTCCGTTATTTTATTACACGATAATCATCCCAACATTGAGAATATTTTGGAACGTTTATTGCAGTTCCTTCAGGAAAACGGCTATCAAATGGTGACCATTAATCAATTGCTGTATGAAAAATAAACATTTAATAATATCTGTCTTTGTCCTTTTTTTGAGTGCTTTCAATATGTTTGCACAAAAAGAAATGTCTGTGGGTGAACAGGAAATTTTTAAGGAAAAGGTTCGTGAAACAGCAACAAGCACGCAGAGTATTACGAGTGATTTTATCCAGGAAAAGCATATAAGTGTTCTTGATAATGACATTACAGCCGAAGGAAAACTGGTTTTTAAAGCCCCCGGGCTGGTTAAATGGGAATACCTTACACCTTATCAGAGCACTGCGGTTTTTAAAGATGACAAATTGTATGTGAATGAAGAAGGGAAAAAAAGTGAGGTTGATTTAAGCAAAAATAAGTTATTCAGGAGTCTGAATTCTTTAATTGTGAGCAGTATAAAAGGGGATATGTTTGATGAATCGCAATTTGATCTAAGTTATTTTAATACGGAATCCGGTTATCTGGTACGATTTATTCCGAAAGAAAAGAAAATCAAAAAATACATAGCTTCTTTTGAATTGAAATTCTCGGAAAATAATGCTGAGGTTACGGAAGTAAAACTCATAGAACCCAATGAAGATTACACCAATATTGTTTTTAAAAATAAGCAGTTAAATGCTACTGTTTCGGATGCTGTTTTTGAAAATTAAAGATGCATATTTATAAATCGTTATCTCTTTTATCATTAATTAAATTAACAACAACGTTTATCATCATTTCTTTCTCTTCGGGTTTGCTTTCTGCGATCATCAATGTTAATGCCACTAAAGCATTATCAGTTAATTTCTTCGTGCCATCCGGATTGTATAAACACTGGTTTTTGTCCAGGTACCAAATAAAAAGCCATGCGGCTATTCTTTTATTTCCATCACTGAAGGAATGGTTTTTAGTAACAAAATACAGAAGATTTGCTGCTTTTTCTTCAATACTTGGATAGAGGTCAACGCCGTCAAATGTTTGATCTATAGATGCTATGGAGCTTTTGAAGGAGTCATCTTTTTCATTACCAAATAAATTTGAGCCACCAAATTTCTTTCCGAGTTCTTCGATAGCCTTTTTAGCTTCATTATAAGTGACTCTGAAATGCACAAGCTTATTTGACCCAACTCTTTTCAGTCTTTGGTGGTCATAATCATCTAAAATATCAAGAGCCAATGTATAGTCTGATAGAACATCAAAAAGACCTTTGGCTTCATCATATACAGGTAAATACTTAGCCGTTCGGCTTACAATTTTTATAGTTTTCTTAAGTTCTTCAAGTCGATTCTCATTTTTAGTATAGCCTTTAAGAATATGCTCTTTAATTATTTGATTTGACCAAATCCGAAACTGCGTTCCTCTTATTGAGTTTACTCGATATCCCACTGAGATAATCATATCGAGGTTATAGATTTTTATTTGTCTTTTCACCTTTCTATCACCTTCCTCCTGAACTTGTGCAATTTTTGCACAAGTTGACTTTTCTTGTAATTCACCTGATTTATATATTTTTTTTATATGTCGTCCAATAGACGTCCTGTCCGTTTGAAACAATTCCGAAATTTGATACAGATCCAACCATAGTGTATCATTTTCAAGTCGGACTTTTATATCAGGGATTCCTTTCCCGGTCCGGTATATCAATATTTCTCCTGCTTGTTTCATTATCTAATAAAGTCTTGTTCAAAGATATAAAAATACCAAAACCTTACACTTCTGTTTTTATCCTGATTATTTGATTTAAACAATAAATTAAATTGTTATATTGATTATGTTAGAAAAACCAATACTATATTACTATAGCAAACTCTTGTAAATCTCAACCATATGCTATTAGAAGATCTTTACACGGTTATCGATTCTAAAACAACAGGAGAAAATTCTTTTGAAGTTAGTGTGCAACTTAATAAAGATCACGAAATTTATAAAGGCCATTTTCCTGGTAATCCTGTTACTCCCGGAGTGAGTATGCTTCAGATTATTAAAAACTCCCTGAAGATGCACTTTCAGACAAAGTTATTTTTATCTTCGGCTGCAAACGTGAAATTTCTAAAAGCCGTAAATCCGCAGTTAGATTCCAAATTAATTTTTTCTTTTTCATATCTTATTGAAAAAGAATTTATAATGGTGAAAAATCACACATCTTTGTCAGATGGCACACCTGTATTAAAATGTAATGCTAAATTTGTAAAAATATAAAATTGCAAAGCAGATAATTGTGAAATGAATTTATCTACGGCTACATCTAAAATGAAAGAGCTTCGTTGTTGTGTTGTGCTTCCTACGTACAATAACAGCAAAACATTGCAACGGGTGTTGGATGGTATTTTAGCTTATACCGAAGACATCATTTTAATAAATGACGGCTCAACCGATGATACTGTAAATATTCTAAAAAACTATCCACAAATCATACAAATCCATCAACCTAAAAACAAGGGAAAGGGAAAAGCATTAAAAACAGGTTTTAAACATGCTGTTTCGCTTGGTTTTGATTATGCCATAACCTTGGATACAGATGGCCAGCATTTTCCTTCAGACATTCCTGATTTTATTGAAAAACTTGATGCTGCTTCAGATAAAAGGTTACTGCTCATAGGAGATCGTAATATGAATGAAGCGGATGTTTTTTCACAAAGCGCTAAAGGTAACAGGGTATCTAGTTATTGGGTAAAAGCACTTACGGGATTAACCCTTAGGGATTCTCAATCCGGTTTCAGGTTATACCCAATTAAAGCCTTAAGTGCTATCCGGTTTATGAGGTTTACCAGGAAATTCGAGTTTGAAGTAGAAGTCATTGTTAAAGCACATTGGGCAGGAATTAATATTCAACATGTCCCGATTCATGTATTGTATGACTCAAATGAACGTGTGTCTCATTTCAGGCCCTTTATGGATATTGCACGTATTGTTGTACTTATTATCTGGTTTCTCATTGTAAAAGGATTGTATATTATTCCACGGGATTTCTTCCGGCAAATAAAAAAAAAAGGGATTAAGCGATTTTTCAAAGAAGATTTTTTAAGAAATCATGATTCCCCGAAAAAGAAAGCCTTTTCTATTGCATTGGGATTGTTTTTGGGCTTATCACCACTTTGGGGCTTTCATACAGTTACAGTTATTTTTTTAGCTATAGTTTTGAGGCTGAATAAGGTTATTGCCTTTACATTTTCCAACATCAGTTTACCACCTTTTCTTCCATTGGTTTTATTACTGAGCTTACAAACAGGAAACTGGGTCTTGGGGATTGAAACTTCATTTTCTATGGAAGCCATCAGTACAGATTTTGATATGGTCCGACATTTAAAATCATACCTTATCGGAAGCATCACACTTTCTGTTACAGCTTCAATTTTCTTTGGGTTTTTAGGGTATATTATGTTCTCACTATTTGACAGAAAAAAGATGCCGGCCCATGAATGATCTGTTCTATAAAATTCATCAAATTATAAAAGCACACAAATGGGTGTATGGTCTTATAATGCTATGCATTTTCAGCGGACTTATTTGGACTGCTTTTCAGATTAAATTTAATGAAGATATTTCAAAGCTCATACCGGCTACTTCTGAAAACAAGCAACTTCAAAAAGTGCTTAACACAACTGAATTCAGGGATAAAATTATTGTCAATATTCAAAAGGATTCCAATGGAATCCCGGACGACCTGATTGATTACGCAACTCAATTTTTAGACAGCCTCAACAAAAATTCCAATAGTTTTATAAAAGATATCCAAGGTAAAGTTGAAGATGAGTCTATTTTTGAAACCCTTGATTTTGTTTATAACAATGCTCCACTTTTCCTCACACAACAGGATTATAAAATATTATCCGGGAAAACACAAGAAGATTCCATTACAAAACTTACAAAAGATAATTATAAAACCCTGATCTCACCTTCCGGGATTATTGCGAAAAAAACAATTGTTAAAGATCCGTTAGGTATTTCTTTAATGGCATTAAAACATTTAAAGCAATTAGGAATAAATGATGATTTTGTTTTAAAAGACGGCTTCCTGATCAGTAAGGATGAAAATAACGTATTGCTGTTTATTACGCCTAAGTTCAACTCTAGTGAAACCGGTAAAAATGAAGCCTTTTCAGACCAATTATATAAGCTAAGCGATGAATTAAACAGTGCCTATGAATCAAAAGTACAAAGTGAGTATTTTGGAGGCACATTAATTGCTATAGCCAACGCAAAGCAGATAAAGCAAGACGTTCAGTTAACGGTTACTATAGCTTTGACTATACTAATGCTCTTATTTATATTTTTTTACAGAAAAGTCGCAATACCAATCATTTTATTTGTCCCTACCTTGTTTGGCGGACTCCTATCAATCACGATTTTATCGTTGATCAGAGATGAAATTTCAACCATTTCATTAGGTATTGGAGCGGTTTTGCTAGGGGTAACCCTGGACTACTCCCTCCATATCCTCACACACATTCGCAACAATGAAACCATTGAAGAATTGTTTGGTAATGTGGCGAAACCTATATTAATGAGCAGTGTAACCACTGCTTTGGCATTTTTATGTTTGTTACTGGTTGATTCCCAGGCATTACAGGATCTCGGTATTTTTGCAGCGGCAAGTGTATTAGGAGCATCCGTTTTTGCTCTTATTTTTATACCCCAGGTATACAAAGGCGAAGCGGTTAAAAAAGTTTCTAAACCAACATTTATTGACAAACTCGCTCTTTACGATTTTAGTAGAAATAAAATAATAATTACGTCCATTGTTGTTTTAATTGTAATAAGTGCGTTTACGTACAACAAGGTTCATTTTAACCAGGATATTTCTAAACTAAATTACGAACCCAAAGCTTTAAAAGATGCTGAATTACGATTGGATAAAATTACGAATGTGGCTTCAAAATCCTTATACGTAATTACATACGGATCATCAATGCAAACTGCGTTGGAATTTAATGACAGTATTTATAAGGTCCTTCAAGATCTTAAGGAAAAGGGAACCATCATTAATTTTAATTCAGTGGGGGCATTGGTAACCTCCAAAGTGGCACAAAAACAAAAAATCGAAACCTGGGATAAATTCTGGACACAGGAAAGAAAAGCCAGGACTAAAACAACATTAATTGAAAGTGGATCGACCCTCGGATTTAAACCAAATACGTTCCAGGAATTTTATTCCCTACTGGGAAAAAATTTTAAACCTCTTGAAGTAGATGATTTTAAAGCTATAAATACCCTTGTTATTGAAGATTTTATTGCTTCTGATGGCGATTTTCATACAATCACATCTGTAGTTAAATCCGATGACCCCCATATTGAAACAGTAAAAGACATTTTTAAAGATATCCCACAGACATTGGTGGTAGACCGTCAGGCTATAAATGAAACCTTATTGGGGAATTTGAAGGATGATTTTAATAGATTAATTTTATATTGTTTTTTGGTGGTTTTGGTGCTTCTTTTTCTTTTTTACAGAAATTTAAAACTAACCATCATAACCATTATCCCCATCATCATTACCTGGTTTATTACGATCGGGATTATGGGATTATTTAACATTGAATTTAATATTTTTAATATTATTATTTCAACCTTTATATTTGGATTGGGTATCGATTACAGTATTTTTATAACCAATGGCCTTTTAAAACAAAAGGAGATGAATGCGAGAATCTTTTCAACATATAAAACATCCGTGCTGTTATCTGTCATTACTACGATTTTAGGGGTGGGGGTACTCATTTTTGCGAAACACCCGGCCCTGTATTCTATTTCTTTAGTATCTGTTATCGGGATAATTTCGGCAATGTTTATCGCCTTTACGATTCAACCTTTATTGTTTAATTACCTATTTGTAAAGGGTACAAACAGGGAAAAATAATTATGGGAAGGATAAAAACAATACCCGTTACACGTGTAAAATCGATCACTAAAGAAGATTTTATTAAAAATTATTACAAGCCCCAGCGGCCGGTTTTAATTGAAGATTTGGCAAAAGATTGGCCTGCTTACAAAAAATGGAATTTGGATTATATTCAAGGTTTGGCAGGAGATCAAATTGTACCGCTATACAATAATGAACCCACAAAAGGGCGAAAGAACTCGGTGGTGCCTGCTAAGAAAATGAAGCTGTATGATTATATCCAGATCTTAAAAACACAACCCACAGACCTCAGAATGTTTTTTTATAATGTGCTTCAAAAAATGCCGGAACTGACTAAGGATTTTACCTATCCCGATATTGGTCTTAATTTCTTTAAAAAACTTCCTGTCATGTTTTTTGGAGGACAAGGTTCAAAGGTTTTGGCACATTACGATATGGATCTGGCCGATTTGGTGCATTTTCATTTTCATGGTACAAAGAACATAACCTTATTTGCGCCGGATCAGGCTAAATATCTGTATAAAGTACCATTTACCGTTCATAACCTGGAAATTATTGATATGGATAACCCGGATTTTGAAAAATACCCGGCACTACAATTCGCAGAAGGGGTATCCGTGCGAATGAAGCATGGAGATGCATTGTATATGCCAAGTGGTTACTGGCATTATATTACATATTTAGATGGCGGATTTTCAATTACTTTAAGAGCTTTTCCCCGGAATTTTAAGAAGTTGGCCAGACTTTTTTCCAATATTATATTTATGAGGACTTTTGAGAACATGATGCGTCGCATTATAGGGCAGAAGTGGGTAGATTATAAAGAGGAGAACACGCTGAAAAGAGTAAATAGAAGATATAAAAAAAAATATAATAATGCATAAAAAGCATTCTATATATGCTTTTGTTTTCAGTTGGGCTGTAATATTATTGCTCACATCCTGTGGAATTAATAAGTCTCTCCATGATCTCCCTGATGTTAGTCAATACAATTCGGAGATTGCTAAGAAAACGAGGTTAAATGATTCTACTTTTGTTGCCGGAAACAATTTTCTCACAAAAAATAATCAAGGTTTATGGGAGCTTTACATTGAAGGAGATCCTTTAGAGCGCGGACTCTTAACAGGGAGCCTTACCGATTCATTAATAGATAAGCAGGAAACAGTTTTCTTGAATAAAGTTAAGGACCTGGTGCCTTCTGAATCCAAGCAAAAGTTTTTGCGAAAGTTTTTATCCTGGTACAACCGAAAATTGGGGAAACACATATCTAAAGAATACAAAGCCGAAATTTATGGTGTATCACGGTACGCGTCAGAAGATTTTAATGAAATAGCACCCCCATATTTAAGATCTTTGTATCTCCACGGTGCCCACGACATCGGGCATGCTTTACAAGACCTGGCCTTGGTAGGTTGTACATCTTTTGCCGCCTGGGGAGAAAACACCGAAGATGGGAAACTAATTATTGGGCGGAATTTTGATTTTTATGCAGGAGATGCTTTTGCAGAAGAAAAAATCATCGCATTTGTAAAACCCACAACCGGTTATAAATTTATGTCCGTAACCTGGGGCGGAATGATAGGTGTTGTTTCCGGAATGAATGAAAAAGGGTTAACAGTGACCATAAATGCGGGAAAATCGAAGGTTCCCTTAGTTGCAAAAACACCTGTTTCTATACTAACACGGGAAATTTTACAGTATGCTTCTACCATAGATGAAGCAGTTGCCATTGCAAAAAATCGGGAGGTTTTTGTTTCGGAAGCGATTTTTATTGGAAGTGCAATAGATAAAAAAGCAGCATTGATTGAAATATCTCCCCGCAATTTCGGAGTGTATGAAGTTGAAAATAGCAACAGGTTAATTTGTTCCAACCATTTTCAAAGTGATGCCTATGCAAATGACAAAAGGAACAAGAAGCATATTAAAGAAAGCCATTCACAATACCGGTTTGACCGTATGGAAGAACTTCTACAGGAACATCCTAAAGTATCTCCGGAAATTGCAGTAGATATTCTAAGAAACAAAGAGGGACTAAACGACAAAGATATCGGTTATGGAAATGAAAAAGCACTCAATCAACTTTTAGCCCATCACGCGGTTGTTTTTAAGCCTGAAGAACTCCTGGTCTGGGTATCTTCAAACCCGTATCAGTTAGGCGAATTTGTAGCGTATGACCTTAATGAAGTTTTTAATAACCGGGAAGCGGCACCTTCAGAAATATCAGTCTCAAAACCTGCTTTAAATATTGATGAAGACCCTTTTATTCATACACAGGCTTATAAGGATTATGAAGCATACCGGATTTTGGAAAAGAAAATTGAAGCTGCCATGGTAAGAAAGGATACAATAAACAATAACGATCTCCAAAAGTTAATACAATACAACCCGGAGTATTGGAAAGCGTATTACCTTGCAGGGAAATGTTATTATGAAAACAAGCAATACAACAAAGCTTTGGAGGCTTTTAAAAATGCCAGGACTAAAGAAATTACTACCTTAGCTGACGCAAAAGAGATTGATAAATTCATCAAAAGATCAAAAAGAAAAGCTCAATGATTCCAGAAATAGAAAAAAGATCTAAAGCCGAAATCAAAGTTTTTCAGGAGGAACGCTTAAAACAACTTCTCAGTTATTTAAATGAGCGTTCTGCTTATTATCAGCGGGTTTTTAAAGAAAACCATATTGTGTTGAATGATATCAATACACTGGAAGATCTAGCCAAAATACCTGTTACTAAAAAAGAAGATTTACAAAAATATAACGATGATTTTATCTGTGTTTCCAAAAGAAAAATTATAGATTACGTAACCACATCTGGTATTCTGGGAGAACCCGTTACCTTTGCCATGAGTGAAAAAGACCTGGAACGTTTAGCGTATAATGAAGCGATTTCACTTGCTTGTGCAGGTGTACAACAAAGCGATGTTTTACAACTTATGACTACCATGGACAGGCGTTTTATGGCTGGCCTGGCATATTTTTTGGGCGCCCGTAAATTAGGTACAGGCATTATAAGAGTAGGTACCGGTATCCCCGAACTGCAATGGGATTCTATTTTAAAATTTAAACCTACTTATTTAATTGTTGTACCCTCTTTTTTGCTCAAACTTATAGATTATGCAGAAGTACATGGAATTGATTTACACAATTCAGGGGTAAAGGGAGCTATTTGTATCGGTGAATCACTCAGGGAGCAAGATTTCTCCTTCAATACACTTTCCCGGAAAATTAAAGAGAAATGGGATATAGAATTATATTCTACCTATGCCTCTACTGAAATGAATACAGCTTTTACAGAATGTAAACATCAGCAAGGAGGACATCATCATCCGGAATTGATTATTGTGGAGGTTTTAGATGATAATAACAACCTGGTTCCCGAGGGAGAAGAGGGACAGCTTACCATTACCACGCTGGGGGTAGAAACGATGCCCTTATTGCGTTTTAAAACAGGCGACATTGTAAAAGTCCATACTGAACCCTGTAAATGTGGCAGAAATACATTGCGTTTAGGCCCTGTGATAGGCAGGAAAAAGCAAATGATAAAATACAAGGGTACAACTTTATATCCGCCGGCAATGGAGAATATCTTAAATGATTTTAATGAAGTTGAAAATTTTGTCATAGAAATTTCCCACAATACAATTGGTACCGATGAAATCTGTATAAAAATGGCCGTCTCACACCCAACTGAAGAACTATTGCAAAACATAAAGGATCACTTCAGGGCAAAATTAAGGGTGCTGCCTAAAATAGAATTTCACGACAGTAAAATCATTGATGAATTACGATTCCCTAAACTCAGTAGGAAACCTGTTGTTGTGATTGATAAAAGGTAAGAGATCCACCACTTCATCATCTCAATATTTTCGTGTAAGAAATAATCTATATATTTATGCAAATTCAGAGTTAAAAACCATTTTTAAATACCATGAATATTTATTATAAAATTCTTTTAATCCCTATTGTCCTTGCTCTCCTTATATATTTGTGGAGAATCATTTTTAAAAAGGATTTTTCCTTTACAAGCCGGCACATAGACAGCAGAAGTTTTAACAGTTCTGAAAAAGAACTCATAGATAGCGTTAAAAATGCAATGAAGGCATCAAAATTTTTACGTATAAGGTTTAATAAGGAAAAGAAAGAATTTTATGCCATTACGCATCCTACCTTTTGGTCTTTTTCGGAGATCGTAAGAGTTAAGTTAAAAGGCAGTACGGAAATAGAATTCATATCAAAATGTGCTTTTCCTTTACAGGTTTTCGACTGGTTTAAAAATGAAAGGAATGCAAATAAATTCTACAAAAAATTAAACGTCAATTAATAAAATAATTATGGATTTTGTTTATAGATTAATTTTAGTTAGTACTATTATAATCGTATTAATTATTTTAAGAAGAATTATTGTTGAAAAAGAGTTTTATATAACTTCTCGATATAAGGATAAAAGAAAATTAAATATTATCGAAAATGGGAAAGGAGTTTTTAATACCATTGAAAAAGCAATGAAGAAGTCCAATTTTAAACGAATTAGGTATAATAAAGACAAAAATGAGTTCAGAGCAATTACGTATCCATCATTTTGGTCATGGTGTGAAATCATAAGGATAAAAATTGCACCTTCTAAAGAAATTGATTTTCTTTCTGTAAGTGGATTTCCTTTACAAATTTTTGATGGTTATAAAAATGAAAGGAATGCCAACGCATTTTTTAAAAACCTCGACAATTAATAAAGTTGCTATCTATATGGGGGGCTTTTTTGAGGGTATATAACCCCAAGAGTAAATTTATCGTTTAAGTTTTAGCTGAGTATTATTGATTACACCTACCCCTCCTTCCTCTTTATTAATATTTCATATAAAACCATTTTTTGGCTCTCCTCCTTGAGCCCCGAATAATCGGGAGAGTCCCAGCCGGCGTAGGTGGATGGAGAGGTGGTGGTTTTGTGGTTCTTATTCTTTTAAAATAGGCAAATCGATGATTATATAATAGATATTAATTGGTTGTTTTCGAAATCTTCAAACTTAAAGTATGGCCTCCGGTTAGTAAGAAAATAAGAAATGAATTAGAATAAATTATCCTATGCTAAAGCTTCGGAGAACAAGAAGCCCTCCTTCGCTCGCCCACATTAATAATTAAAAAATTATATCTTGTATCTCTGTCTAATAAGGATAGTCGGGGGTACCGAGACCTGTGGTTATTAAATTTTTTAGGCTTATATTGATGTAACCAGTCCATCCCTTAGAGCAGCTCTCGAAGCAAGAAAATTTCGGAACTAAACCTACATGTGTAAACCTTAACTTCGTTTGAGCACCGTCTGGAGAAATTTCAAAACGAAGCGTCGTACCGGTCCACTCGTGCTTATCTTCGTTTCAGGGCATATAGCTGCCACTAACCTGCCATACCACTTTTTGATTAGGGACAGTTTCAATAATTTTAAATGCCCACCAATGTGAATCGAAGTCAACCATAAATTCATCATGAAGGCCAGCAGTATTCCCCTTGATGGTTTCCGACCACCAAGCTCGAACATTATTAACAGCATTGAATATCTCCTGAGGTGACTGATCAACGAAAATCGTTGTGCTAAAGTTTTGTTTTTCCATAATAATTATATTTGTAAGTCCTACAAATATATTATCAAATAACGACATTGGAGAGTGGTAAAATAGACTATTTTATGGGTTGATTTGGATAAGGGAAACAGGTGGTCTTGTAAAAAGAAGTGATGAAACATATTTGTATCATTTCCCCGGATAGCCAAACAAACATGTTGTATGATCCTGCATTGTCTAAGCTTAAGAAATATTAATTCAAGCTCCTTCCAGATAGGTAAAGGGAATGACCGACCTATCAAATTGAAAGGTCGGAGTGGGAGACCAGGCAGAATTTGGCGGGGATTGTAAATGTTAAACCTTATAAAATCATCAAGTACGTTGCCAAAACTGATTTGATTTTTATACCCGGGATGGCAGACAATTTTAACAGGATATTTCCCCTACTTCGCTCTTCATAAATTCAAAGCTTCGGAATTAGGAAAGTGGATTGCATCCACCGAAGCCCTCCAGTTAATTGAGAAAATGTGAGACGAATTAGAATAAAATTCTCCTTCGCTAAAGCTTCGGAGAATAAGAAGCCCTCCTTCGCTCTTCATAAATTCAGAGCTTCGGAATCAGGAAAGTGGATTGCATCCACCGAAGCCCTCCAGTTAATTGAGAAAATGTGAAACGAATTGGAATAAAATTCTCCTACACTAAAGTTGCGGAGAACAAAGAAGCCCTCCTGCGCTCTTCATAAATTCAGAGCTTCGGAGGGCGAAGGTGGAGAAGATGGCCCCGACGCTTCGGGGGAACCCACGACCTCTTTATCAAATAAAAAACCACTGAATTACCAGTGGTTTTTGTGGAGAAGATGGGAGTCGAACCCACGACCTCTTGACTGCCAGTCAAGCGCTCTAGCCAGCTGAGCTACATCCCCAGATTTATATTTTCTTTACGCCACTTTCTTCCAGCGGCTGATTTTAAATACTTTTCTCTATTTCTTGCTGATCCTCTATCAGTATGTGTTTCAACCAATACAACTTTCCATGGTATAAATGCCTTAGTGGAAGTTACATTTCCATTATTATGTTTTTTCAGCCTTTCAGAAACATTTTGCGTCATTCCAACGTAAAATCTTTTAAAACCATCACTGTAAAGAACATAAGTATAATACATCACTACATTTTCAAGCGCTCCCCGCCCCGAACGTGGCGTTCGGTACGGGCGGGTAGCCAGCTGACCTGCCCGAATGACTCCGGTCAGGCGGGGCTACATCCCCAGTTTTATATTTTCTTTACGACATTTTACCGACGGGTGAGATACTTTATTATCTAGATTAGATATCTCACAAAAACAGGGCAAATATAGTACTTTTGCTAAATAAGTAACTCCATTTGAAACAAAAAATTAGATTTAAGGAAATTAATACCCTTGCCATTCCTGCGATCATTGCCGGGATAGCAGAACCGCTTATTTCCCTGACAGATGTTGCTGTGATAGGAAATGTTCGCGAAAATTCGGTAGAAGCCCTAGCAGCTGTCGGTATTGTAGGCTCCTTTCTTTCAGCTATTATTTGGATTGTTGCCCAAACCAAAACCGCTATTTCAGCCATTGTCTCCCGACATTTTGGATCAAACAGGTTGCATGCTGTAAAAACCCTGGTACCTCAGGTTATTGCGTTTAATTTTTTGTTTAGCCTGGTTATTTATATTACAACTGCATGGTTTGCAAGTGCTATATTTTCTGCCTATAATGCCGAAGGACTGATTTTAAATTACGCAAAAGATTATTACCAGATACGGGCATTGGGCTATCCGCTAACTCTGGTGACTTTTGCAATTTTTGGAGTTTTTAGAGGATTACAAAATACCCTTTGGGCTATGAAATGTAGCATTACCGGAGCTTTGGTTAATGTAGCCCTGGATTTTGCACTGGTTTACGGCATTGAAGACATGATTCCCCCAATGCATTTAAAAGGAGCAGCTTATGCAAGTGTTATCGCACAATTTGTAATGCTTGTTATGGCAATATATTTCTTTTTTAAGAAAACACCATTTAATTTAAAACTCCGGTTTAATATAAATCCTAATATGAAAGGTTTACTTATCATGAGCGCCAATCTTTTTGTGAGGACCCTATCACTTAATTTTGCAATCTATCTGGCCAATGCCTATGCAACCGACTATGGTAAAAACTATATTGCCGCATTTAGTATATTAATGAATATTTGGTTGTTTTTCGCCTATTTTGTAGACGGTTATGCCAATGCGGCCAACGCCATTTCCGGTCGACTTTTAGGCGCAAAGGATTATAAAAGGCTATGGCATTTAGCTATTGATATCAGCAAATATGCAGTTTTTATTTCTTTTATTATTATTGGAGTTTCTGTAGTATTTTATAATGACATTGGATTGATTTTTAATAAAGAAAAAGTTGTTTTGAATCTTTTTTCATCAGCTTTTTGGATTGTATTGCTTATGCAACCTCTAAATTCCATTGCTTTCGTATTTGATGGTGTATTCAAAGGGCTTGGAGAAGCCAAATATCTCAGAAATGTACTCCTGGTTGCCACATTTATTGGTTTTTGGCCTGCACTTATCATAGGGGATTATTTTGAACTTAAATTATATGCCATCTGGATCGCTTTTGCTGTTTGGATGCTTATCAGGTCATTGGCACTGGTTATAAAATTCAGGAAGAAATATTTAAAAGCCGTTTAATTCCTTAAATTTGAGAAAAGACAATAAAAATGGGGACAACACGGTCAAGCGGAAGCCTTTATACCAACATTCAAAATAAAGTAGCTACTTTAGAATTCGGACATCCGGCAAGCAATTCTTTTCCGCTGGAATTATTAAAACGTCTTACGGATGAATTCAATAAACTCTCTAATGACCCTGCCGTTCAGGTTATTGTTTTAAAAAGCGAAGAAAGTAAGGTTTTTTGTGCCGGGGCTTCGTTTGATGAACTTTCAGCCATTTCAACCCCCGGTGAAGGTAAAGAATTCTTTATGGGTTTTGCCAATGTGATCAATGCGATGAGAAAGTGTTCTAAGTTCATAGTCGGAAGGGTTCAGGGCAAAGCTGTTGGCGGTGGTGTTGGCCTGGCAGCAGCCTGTGATTATGCTTTGGCTACTGAGTCTGCGTCCATAAAACTTTCAGAATTTACCGTTGGTCTCGGGCCTTTTGTGATTGCCCCAGCCGTAGAACGCAGGGTAGGGGTCTCGGCCCTTGCAGATTTAACCCTGAATGCACATGAATGGAAAAATGCGTACTGGGCCAAAGAAAAAGGCCTTTATGCAAAAGTGTTTGATTCAATAAATGAATTGGACAAGGAGGTTGAAATATTATCCGATAAGCTTGCTACATATAATCCAGATGCTTTAAAAGAAATGAAAAAAGTATTTTGGGAAGGAACCGAACATTGGGATCAGCTTTTAACACAAAGGGCTGAAATTTCAGGAAAATTGGTGCTGTCAGAATTTACTAAAAATGCTTTGAAAAAGTTTAGATAGCCTATTTAACCGGTTAATTATAATGGAGTTTGGCTAAAGAAGGACAAGAATATTAATACTCCAATAACCCATTCTTAAGATTCTTAAATTTTAAGTGTGGAAGTTTATCTTTTAAGAATTTAATTGCATTGTTACTTCTAACGCCTGATTGACAATAAACAACAACAGTTTTTGAAGTTTTAATTTCCTGGTACCTGTCATGTATTTCATCTAATGGAATATGTAGGCTTCCTTCAATATAAAATTGTTCCCGCTCTCTTTCTGTTCGGACATCTATTAGAAAAAAGTCTCCTGTTTTCACTTTTAATGATTCTGCTGTAATTTCATTATTGTCCTCTTTTACTCCACAAAATATCTCGTAATCAATGAGTTTGGTAACATTAATAGCATCGTTTTTTTGAAATTCAATGATATGTTGCTGAAGTGTAAGGGCGTTAAAAGTCAGGATCCTTCCGTTAAGAATTTCACCTAAACCACAAATTATTTTTATCGCTTCATTGGCTTGCAAACTACCAATAATGCCCGGCAGCACACCCAAAACACCTATGTCAGAACAATTAGGTACTTCATTCGGTAATGGGGGGTTGGGGAACAAACATCTATAGGTTGGCCCGTTTATATAGTTAAATACCGCTACCTGGCCTTCAAATTTGAAAATAGAGCCATATACTAACGGTTTATTGGTCAATACGGCAGCATCATTGGCTAAATAACGGGTCGGAAAATTATCAGATCCATCAACAATAATGTCATAATCCTCAAAAATACTGATGGCGTTTTGGGAAGATAATTTTTCGGTATATGTTCTAAAGGATATATATGGATTTAATGCGGATAGTCTTTTTGCAGCAATTTCGGCTTTGTGTTTGCCAATATCATTATGGGTATATATAACCTGGCGTTGCAAATTTGTCTGATCAACTACATCATGATCTATAATTCCAATCAAACCAATTCCTGCTGCCGATAAATATTGCAATATGGGGCAACCTAGTCCACCGGCACCAATAACAAGAACTTTAGCTACTTTTAACTTTTGCTGTCCTTCATAGCCAATTTCCTCTAATATAAGATGACGGTTATACTGCATATCTTCTTCCTTGCTAAACATATTATTCCCAGTTATTTTCCCAATCTTTCCATACAACTTCCAGCCCTTTGCTTTGCAGCATTTTAGTTATTTCTTCGGTACTTCTTTCATCAGAAATTTCAAATTGCTCTAAAGTTTGCTGGTCTACTGTATATCCACCCGGATTTGTTTTAGATTCAGCACTAATAGAGGTAATTCCTAAATTAACTATATGGTCTCTAAACACTTCACTTTCCCGCGTAGACATTGAAAGCTCTACATCTTCATCAAGCAAACGATATGCACAGATAAGTTGCACTAAATCGGCATCCGTCATTTCGACTTTCGGATCTATTCCGTCACTATGAGGGCGTAAGCGCGGAAATGAAATGGAATATTTGGTTTTCCAATATGTTTTTTGAAGGTATTTTAAATGTAAAGCCGTGAAAAAACTGTCTGTTCGCCAATCTTCTAAACCAAACAAAGCGCCGAGCCCTATTTTGTGAATACCCGCCCTTCCTAACCTGTCGGGGGTTTCCAAACGATAATCAAAATTAGATTTTTTACCTTTAGGATGGTGTTTTTTATATTCCTCTCTATGGTAAGTTTCCTGATAAACCAGTACCGCGTACAATCCGTTTTGAATTAGCAGTTCATATTCATCCTGATCCATGGGTTGTGCCTCCATAGAAATATTGGCGAATTGTTTTCTTATAAGCTTAATTGCATTATTTATATAGGGAACACCCACTGTGGTGTTAGCCTCACCTGTTACTAGCAAGACATGGTCATATCCCTTATTTTTTAAATACGCCGTTTCTTTTAAAATTTCAGCATCGGTAAGCGTCCTTCTTGGTATTTTATTTGTAAAGCTGAATCCGCAATAGGTACATATATTTTGGCATTCATTGCTCAAATACAAAGGCACATACATTTGAATGGTATTACCAAACCTTTTTTTGGTCAGGGAGTAGCTCAATTGTGCCATTTGCTCTATAAACGGCTTGGCTGCGGGAGAAATAAGTGCTTTAAAATCCTCTAGTGACCTTTTTTCAACAGAAAGAGCCTGTAAAACATCATCTTCGGTTTTGTTATAAATCTCCGAAGTTAGAGTATCCCAATCATAAGAATCAAAAACGGTTTTAAAACTTTTATTCATAAGGGTAGAGTTAGTTTAAAAAATTGGTTAACGGACTACTGGCTTCAGCATGTTTTTTTACAGGGGCCAGTTTTGCATTATAGGCTATTCTTCCTGCCTCTACCGCCTTTTTAAATGCGTTTGCCATTGCTATAGGGTTTTGAGACACGGCAATAGCTGTATTTACCAAAACGGCATCGGCCCCTAGTTCCATGGCGTACGCAGCATGAGATGGACTCCCGATGCCCGCATCTACAATAACAGGAACATTACTTTGTTCAATAATGATCTCTAGAAAATCCACTGTTTTTAACCCTTTATTGCTACCAATAGGTGCCCCCAAAGGCATAACACATTGTACACCTACTTCTTCCAGACGTTTACAAAGCACAGGGTCTGCGTGAATATAAGGCATCACTACAAAACCTTGTTTTATTAATTCCTCAGCTGCTTTTAAAGTTTCTATAGGGTCAGGAAGTAAATACTTAGGGTCGGGATGTATTTCTAATTTTACCCAATTTGTCCCTAATGCCTCGCGGGATAATTGGGCTGCAAAAATTGCTTCTTTGGCATTCCGTACTCCTGAAGTATTGGGTAATAAATGGATGCCTTTATGGGTTAAATGAGTTAAAATATCGTCCTTATCATCATGTACATCAACTCTTTTTAAAGCTACGGTTACCAATTCGCTTTCTGAAGCGAGGATCGCATCTTTCATTAAGGAGTTACTGCTAAATTTACCCGTTCCCGTAAACAAACGGGATGTAAATTCTTTATCGGCTATTTTAAGTGTATCCATTTTATATTTTAATTTTGTCTGGTTCGTAAGCGTATGTCATTTTAGTGATACGTTCTATAATTTTATTTATATTTTCTGAACCGGTTAACATTCCTGAAACCGCAACCCCGGAAACCCCGGTTTTAAGTATTGGGGAAATATCTTTTTCAAGGATTCCTCCTATTGCTATGATAGGAAGGTTAAAATTCTTCTTTTTTAACTCATGGAGTATGTAGCTATAGCCCGCCAATCCTAAAATCGGGCTCAGGTTTTCTTTAGTAGTGGTAAATCTGTAAGGCCCTAAACCTATATAATCTACTGATTGATTATGAAGTTCAATGCAATCATTAAGTGTATTGGCTGTAGCTCCTATTATTTTTTGTGACCCTAATATTTCCCTGGCCTTGGCAGGGGGCATATCATTTTTTCCTAAATGAACACCATCAGCATTAATTTTTAATGCAATGGACACAGTATCGTTTATTATTAATTTTGAACCAAAAGCATCACATATTTTTTTTGCTTGCTCCGCTATTGCGATGTATTTATTTTCTTCAACATTTTTTAATCGCAATTGAATCCATTTCCCACCTGCTTCGCATACTTTTTTAAGGTTATGAAGATGATCCTCAGGGTTTTTTCCTTGTGTGATATATTGTAATTTCATGATATTTTTATAATTTATGATAACCCAACAGGGTTTTATTTGACGCTAAAAACTGTTCGGTATATTTTTTTGCTTTTTTACAAGCATTATAGACTGAATATTCATGTGCTGTATAGGCTGCAATGGCAGCAGACAAGACGCAACCACTACCGTGTTTAGGTTCTATAATTTTCTTAGGTTTTAAATGATGGTTTTCCTGATTTATGGTATACAGATCATCAATTCCAATGAGTTCGGGTTTATGTCCGCCCTTGACTAATAAATTAGTTTTTGTAGAAACATGTTTAATGGCCGATTTATAATCTAATTTCTGAAATTTATATAATTCATGTAATTCAGGAATATTAGGTGTAATAATATAAATCTGATCTAAAATCTGATCTAAGTTTGCCTGCCATTCCATTCTTTTTTCAGGGGAATCCGGTAGATTATGAAAATCAAAATTTGTACTTGCTTTTAAAACAGGGTCTAACACAATTTTTATATGTGGATTGTAGCTCAAAAGAAGTTTTATAACTTTAAGTAAAACATCCCAATTTTCAATTATCCCAATTTTAACAGTGCTTATGTCAAACCTGTCTAATACAAGTTGTAGTTGCTCTAAAACGACACTTTCAGGGATCCAATGACATTTTTTGAATTCACGGTCCGTTTGTATTGTATTTGCCGTACACACAGCCAAACCGTAACATTTTAAAGCTTCAAAAGTCTTTATATCGGCCGTTAATCCGGCACCGCTAGTAGGATCAAAACCTGCAATTGTAAGTATGTAGGGCCTTTTTTTCACTTATAAACGGTATTATAGGCTTTTAAAATTGTCTTATAGTTTTGTACGGAGTTTTCTGAATTCCAGATCCTGCCTAATATGCCCACACCTTTAAAACCTAATGTATGGGCCCATTGCATATTGTTTTCATCAATTCCTCCCATGCCTATTATATTTTTATTCAGGTGTGAAACATTAAATGCTTTCCCCTTATATCCCTTTTTTGAAATGGAATTAAAAACCGGGCTTAAAAACATATAATCAAAACTTGCATTGCTTTTTTCTATATCCTCAGTACTATGAAATGAACCGGACGTCACAAATCCTTCTTTTTTATAGTTTTTTATATAATTATTTAATTCACCCTTTAAATGGATACGCAATTGTTCTTTGAGGTGAACACCCCTGACGTTAAACTTTTCAACCAAGTCATGATATTGATGTAACATTATTTTAGGATGATAAGATGTATCTATTTGCTGAAGCAATTGTTTATAATCATTTTTAGTGATTCCCGGTTTTCGAAAATGAAGCACTTCCAGGCCTTCATCAAATAGCTGATTAAGATGAAATGCTTCATCAGGAATTAAAGTTTCGTTTGTTATGATTATAAACACTTGTTATATTATAAATAGACTTCACTTCCTTTGTCCTTAAACTCCTTCGCTTTTTCTTCCATTCCTTTTTCGAGTGCCTTACTTTCTTCTATTTCTTTAGCGGCAGCGTAATCACGAACTTCCTGAGAGATTTTCATGGAGCAGAATTTTGGTCCGCACATACTACAAAAATGCGCAATTTTAGCACCCTCTGCAGGCAAGGTCTCATCGTGATATTCCCTCGCTAATTCCGGGTCCAGGGCTAAATTAAACTGATTTTCCCATCTGAACTCAAACCTGGCTTTACTCAAAGCATCATCCCGATGTTGAGCTCCGGGATGCCCCTTAGCTAAATCTGCTGCATGAGCTGCCAGTTTATAGGTAATTACACCCGTTCTTACGTCGTTTTTATTAGGTAATCCTAAATGCTCTTTGGGTGTTACATAGCATAACATGGCTGTACCATACCAGCCTATCATGGCCGCTCCGATCCCTGAAGTAATATGGTCATACCCCGGTGCGATATCAGTTGTCAAAGGCCCTAAAGTATAAAATGGAGCTTCTCCGCATGCTTTTAATTGTTTGTCCATATTGGCTTTAATCATGTGCATAGGCACATGCCCAGGTCCTTCAATAAAGGTTTGTACATCATGTTTCCAGGCTATTTTTGTTAACTCTCCCAAAGTTTCCAGTTCTGCAAACTGAGCTGCATCGTTGGCATCGGCAATACAACCCGGGCGCAAACCATCGCCAAGAGAAAATGCAACATCATAGGCTTTCATAATTTCGCATATTTCTTCAAAGTGTGTATACAAAAAGCTTTCTTTATGGTGCGCTAAACACCATTTGGCCATAATAGAACCTCCCCGGGAAACAATGCCCGTAATCCTTTTAGCAGTCATTGGCACATAGGCTAACCGGACTCCGGCATGAATTGTAAAATAATCGACGCCTTGTTCCGCCTGCTCAATTAAAGTATCTTTAAAAATTTCCCAGGTAAGGTCTTCAGCTTTTCCATTTACCTTTTCCAAGGCCTGGTAGATAGGAACAGTTCCTATTGGTACAGGAGAATTGCGAATAATCCATTCCCGTGTTTCATGAATGTTTTTTCCGGTAGACAGATCCATAATATTATCAGCCCCCCAGCGGCATGCCCATACAGCTTTTTCAACCTCTTCTTCAATACTGGAGGTTGTAGCCGAATTACCAATGTTGGCATTTATTTTTACCAGGAAATTACGACCTAAAATCATGGGTTCACTCTCCGGGTGGTTTATGTTTGAGGGGATTACTGCGCGTCCTCTTGCTATTTCCTCACGGACAAATTCCGGGGTAATAAAGTCAGGAATACTAGCACCGAAACTTTCACCGGGATGTTGTTTTGCAAGACGTTTTGCTTCATCAATTTTTTGATTTTCACGAATGGCTACATATTCCATTTCAGGCGTTATAATACCCTGTTTTGCATAGAACATTTGCGAAACATTTTTACCTTTTTTTGCCCGTTTTGGTTTGTGTAAAAAATTAAAGCGTAAGTGGTCCAGATTAGAATTTTTTAGCCTTGCATTTGCGTATTTTGAAGTAAACTCCTCTAATTCTTCAACATCACCGCGATCATGGATCCAGGATTCCCGAATACGTTCTATTCCCTGGTGTACATTAATTATTTTGTCAGGGTCGGTATAAGGACCACTGGTATCATACACAGTTATCGGCTCATTAGGAGTTTTTTTACCGGTAATACTATCTGTGGTGTCAGTTAATGCTATTTCTCGCATGGCTACTTTAATTTCCGGATGTATGGTTCCGGAAACATATATTTTTTTAGAGCCGGGGAAAGGGGTTCTGCTTATAAATTCTTCTGCAGGGATTTTATCTGTTTTCATAATTCAATATTTGTTGAAATAATTTTGTGATATTGACTTACACCCGAATTAGCCTCCTTGTGTAGCCTTAATAATTAATATGTTTTCCTTATTGGATAATTGATAGCTTTTCCAATTTGTTTTTGGAATGACGCTGTTTTGAGAAGCCACGGCAATGCCACGGTCTGAAAGGTTTAATTGCATTAAAAGGTCATGTACAGAGCAATTTTTTTTGACGGAATGTACTTGATTGTTGACGTTTACAGTTATCATATGAGAATGTTTTATAACTATAAACTTTAGGAAAGCCTAAAAAATGAAAAGAAATAATACCAAACGGTACAATTAAGCAACGTTAAGTTGACAACTTTTCCCTTCGCCGGTACTAACCGGTTCAGGTTCAAAGGGTTTTATCTCAGCTTTTTACAGCACCCCTAAAGTTTATTACTGTAAAGTTATCGTTTTTTTTTAACCTGTGAAAAATATGTGCTTCAATTCTGATTTTTATGCATGAAGAAAAAATTATACCCGACATAGATGTAAAGGGCAAACAACTTTTAAATCACCACTCTTTAAATGGCTTTTTACTCAACTGAGAATTGTAATACGCTATATTTCCTGTAACTTCTTTATCGAGCCAAGCGGGTTTTATAAATAATTCATCTTCAGACCCTAATTCTACTTCGGCAATTACCAGTCCGCCGTTAGAACCTAAAAACTCATCTACTTCAAAAATATGCTTTCCAATTTTTACCTCGTAGCGAAATTTTTCAATGGCACCAGGCTCACATATTTTCAGCAGAGCTTCAGCTTCTTCTATGCTAATTTCTTTTTCCCACTCAAAGCGGGTAGTGCCTTTTTCATTACTTTTACCCTTAATGGTTAAGAATCCTTCTTTACCATTAATTCGGACTCGCACAGTCCTTTCAGGATTTGTACTTAAAAATCCCTGTACAATTCTCGATTTGGAATACGCTTCTTTTTTAAAGTCGTCTGACTTGACTAAAAATTTTCGTTCTATTTCGATCATACTATTCTCCGGCTATTTCTTTTATTTTTTCATTTTCTATCCGGGAGTGCTGATAGTCATTATTAGCCAGCCAAACCATGGTTGTAGCTATGGTTTGTGGGTGAGTGGACTGATACTTTTTAAGTGGTCCGACCAATAAAAATTTCATTATAGAAATTAACTGTTTAATGATCCATTCCCCAATACGCTTATCTTCCCGTTTCCCACTAATGAGAGACGGTTGCAGGATATATGTATTTTCTATACCAGCTTTTAAAACATCTCTTTCCATTTCACCTTTGGTTCTGTTATAAAAAATCCTGCTTTTTAGTTTTGCACCTATAGCTGATATAACAATAAAGGTTTTTATCCCATTCTCTTTAGCAATTTTTGATGCAGTAACCGGAATACCATGATCTATTAGCCTGTATTTTTTCTTATTCCGGGTTTTTTTCCTGGTTGTCCCTATACAGCAAAAAACGTCATCCCCAAGGAACAAGGCTTTATATTCCTCCGGGTTCAACAAATCCACAATATACTGTGCCAGTTTAGGATGCTCAAGAGCAATTGTAGACCTGCCAAAAGACTTTATCAGTTCATAACGGTCATCATGCAGGAGTGTTTTTAATAAATAACTGCCTGTTAATCCCGTTGCACCTAATATAATTGCCGTCTTCTTCATACTTCTAATTTAATTAAATTTGAACTATGGATGAAATTATATCCCTAAGAAAAATTATTCATGTAGATATGGATGCTTTTTATGCTTCGGTAGAGCAAATGGACAACCCGGAGCTTAAAGGGAAACCTGTGGCAGTTGGTGGTGCCGAAAAACGAGGTGTTGTATCTGCCGCCAGTTACGAAGCACGTAAATTTGGCGTACGGAGTGCGATGAGTGGCTATATAGCCAAAAGAAATTGCCCGGACCTAATTTTTGTCCGCCCCAGGTTTGACAGGTATTCAGAAATTTCAAAACAGATTCGAAAAATATTCTATGATTATACCGATTTGGTAGAACCGCTTTCACTCGATGAAGCATACCTGGATGTCACCGTTAATAAAAAAGGGAATCCTTCTGCTACACTCATTGCGCAGGAAATAAGAAATCGTATTTTTAATGAAGTGGGCTTAACTGCCTCAGCGGGAATTTCAATTAATAAATTTATAGCTAAAGTAGCCAGCGATTACAATAAACCCAACGGACAAAAAACAGTGAATCCTGAAGAAGTTGAAAGCTTTCTTGAGAACCTGGAAATCCGTAAATTTTATGGTGTTGGAAAGGTAACCACCGAAAAAATGTATGCATTGGGTATTTTTACAGGGAAAGACCTGAAAAGTAAACCCATTGAATTTTTAGAAAGCCATTTTGGGAAAAGTGGTAGTTTTTATTATTATGTTGTCAGGGGAATTCACAACAGCCCTGTGAAGCCAAGTAGAATACCAAAATCAGTTGGCGCCGAACGAACCTTTAATGAAAACCTAAGCAGCGAGATTT
The DNA here is from genome assembly GCA_937901915.1 of uncultured Flavobacteriaceae bacterium. Classification (GTDB taxonomy): domain Bacteria; phylum Bacteroidota; class Bacteroidia; order Flavobacteriales; family Flavobacteriaceae; genus Abyssalbus. The sequence continues at coordinate 2,915 of CALGUD010000128.1, read as the reverse complement.
TTATGCTTGAAAAGCTTGAAAATATTGCGGGAGAGTTAGAAAAAAGGTTAAAAAAGGCTAAAATTGCAGGTAAAACCATTACCCTGAAAATAAAATACAGCGATTTTACACTTCAAACTCGGAGTAAAACCATTAGCTATTTTATTGCGGATAAAAGCTTGATTTTTGAAACCGCCAAAGAATTGCTTTACCAGGAAAAATTACAAAATTCGGTTCGGCTTTTGGGAATTTCATTGTCAAATTTAAACACAGAGAAGAATAAAAATAAAGAGAACAAAGTAGTAGAAAAAAGTGTCACAATTCAGCTAAAATTTGATTTTTGAAACCTAAAGAAAATAAAAAATAAAGGATAATATTTGCTTGGTGAATAAAAGGACTAAATACACATCATTTTTTTCCCCACAGAGGGATGAGTTTGCTATGTTTTTAAAGCGTCTGTTTAGAAACTTCAAAAAACATAAGATCAAAACAGGCATTTTATTGTTTTTGTTAATTGCTTATTACTTCTGTTTACCAAAACAACTTTTTAACGATCCTACGTCCACAGTAATAGAAAGTGAAAAAGGTGAATTGTTAGGAGCAATCATTGCAGATGACGGCCAATGGCGTTTTCCGGTAGCAGATAGTGTGCCCTATAAGTTCAGCCAATGCATTGTACATTTTGAAGACCAGTATTTTTACAGTCACCCCGGATTTAACCCGGCTTCTATTGTAAAGGCATTCGGGGAAAACATAAAAGCAGGCAAAATAGTAAGAGGAGGAAGCACATTAACCCAACAGGTTATCCGTTTATCAAGGAAAGGGCAATACAGGACCTATTTTGAAAAAATTATTGAGCTTATTTTTGCTACCCGTTTGGAATTAAGGGATTCAAAAGACGAAATCCTGAAATTATATGCATCATATGCCCCTTTTGGAGGCAATGTTGTAGGGTTGGATGTCGCTTCCTGGCGGTATTTCGGAGTTCAGCCGCATCAATTGTCATGGGCGGAAAGTGCTACTCTGGCAGTACTTCCCAATGCACCGGCTCTAATTTATCCCGGTAAAAATCAACAGTTACTGCTTCAAAAACGCAACAGGCTCCTTAAAAAGCTTTTGGAAGAAGAGGTTATTGATTCATTAACCTACGACCTTTCAATTACGGAAGGCCTACCGCAAAAGCCATTTCCGTTACCCCAGGTGGCCCCGCATTTATTACAAAAAGTGGTGCAGGAAAGTAAAGGAAAGAGAGTAAAAACAACAATCGGTTACGAGCTTCAAAAGAATGTGAATACTATTGTTGAGCGGAATTACCAGATTTTAAGGCAAAACCAGGTGCATAATGCCGCAGTGATGGTAATGGATGTTGAAACGCGGGAAATTTTAGCCTATGTAGGCAATACACCTACAACTTCAGAGCATCATAAATTTGTAGATATCATTAAAGCACCTCGAAGTACCGGTAGTATCTTAAAACCTTTTTTGTATGCCGCTTTACTGGATGCAGGCGAAGTTTTACCCAATAGTTTAGTGGCCGATGTACCCACACATATTGCCGGATATAACCCGGAGAATTTCAATAAAGAGTATGACGGTGCTGTACAGGCAAAACGTGCATTAGCAAGATCACTGAATGTCCCTGCAGTGCGGATGCTCAGAAGTTACGGAATGGAGCGGTTTAGGGATGAGATCAAAAAGTTTAATCTGGTCGATTTAAATAAATCGGCAGCGCATTATGGGTTGACCATTGTTGTTGGTGGAGCCGAAAGTAACCTGTGGGATTTATGCAAGACCTATGCTTCATTAGCCTCTACAGTAAATCATTACGGAAAGACCTCGAGTCAATATTATACCAATGAGTATATTGAACCGGTTTTATTTACCGGAGAGGCAGCTAACTTCGGATCTCTTACTTCTGAAAAGCCTGTTTTTGGGGCCGGAAGCATTTATCTTACATTCGACGCCATGAAGGAAGTAAACCGGCCGGAAGGAGATGAAGCATGGGAGTTTTATGACTCATCAAAGCAAATAGCATGGAAAACCGGCACCAGTTTTGGAAACCGTGATGCATGGGCCATTGGGGTTACTAAAAAGTATGTTGTTGGTGTGTGGGTTGGTAATGCCGACGGAGAAGGCCGGCCGGATTTAACGGGTGTAAACAGTGCGGCCCCCGTTTTGTTTGATGTGTTTGATATCCTACCCAAAACAAATTGGTTTTCTGTTCCGTATGATGCATTGGTTGAGGTTGATATTTGCAAAAACAGCGGTTCATTGGCTACTACAATTTGTCCTAAAGAGAAAATGTACATACCCCTGGCCGGTAAATATTCCAAAGCATGTTCATACCACCAGTTAGTGCATTTGGATGCAGATAAATTATTCAGGGTCAATTCCTCTTGTGAAGATGTAAATACAATTGTTCCCGAACCTTGGTTTGTATTGCCTCCATTAATGGAATACTATTTTAAAAGCACAAACGCCAGTTACAAACCCTTACCACCATTTAAAAAGGGATGCTATTCCGAAGCTGTCCCTACTATGGATTTTATTTACCCCAAAGCAAACGGAAGTGTGGTTTTAACTAAAGGGTTTCAGGGGAAGACCAATGAAGTTGTGCTTAAAATTGCGCACTCCAAACCCGAAACCACTGTTTTTTGGTATGTAGATGATGATTTTTTGGGCCAAACAAAAACATTTCATGAAATGGCCATACTTCCAAAAGCCGGAATTCACCTAATAACTGTAGTAGATGAATGGGGCAATGAAGCCAAACGTTTAATAAACATCGAAACTACTCGGAAGCTTTAATCAAAAGAATTGAGGTTGTCTAAAAAGGTGAATATAGGGTGAATAATGAAGTTACGTGTCAGGTTGAGCGCCCCCGTATTCTATGGTTAAAACAAATTTATTTTAAAGTTTTTCTATGCTGCAAATTT
>CALGUD010000127.1 GCA_937901915.1 uncultured Flavobacteriaceae bacterium | reverse complement strand
CCCATTGTACAGATCATTAACAACACCCCACAACTAAACACACAAAATGCAAAACTTTCTTTAGAACTGGCCAGGCAAAATTACCGTGGAAATGCCGCGATATTAAAGGGAATAGAGGATGAAATTGAGGCAGCCATGCTTCAATACAGAAATGATTCTATAAACTATTTCAGGCAAAAGAATTTGTGGGAGCAGCATATAGGTTCCAAAGCAACGTATGATGCCAAAAAATTAAATTACGAACTGTCGCAAAAAAATTTACAACAACTAAAAAGCAGGTATAACAGGACCAAAAACGAATTAAGAACTGCCGTAGAACAGGCTGAAAACAGCTATCAGGCTTCACTAATAAATACCGGCGACTTTACCATAGAAAGTAAAATTAACGGAAAAGTGTATGCTTTGTACAAAAACCCCGGTGAAATTGTAAACACTATGGAACCCGTAGCTGCGGTAGGAAGTTCAGATGCGTTTGTAATTGAAATGCTTGTTGATGAGGTTGATATTGTAAAAGTGTCTGAAGGCCACAAAGTCCTTATTACACTCGATGCTTATAGAAATAAAGTCTTTACAGGTAAAGTGAGTAAAATTTATCCTAAAAAAGATGAACGGAATCAGACCTTTATGGTAGAAGCAATATTTGACAATGCCCCCGAGGTTCTTTATCCCGGACTTTCAGGTGAGGCTAATATTGTAATCGCTGAAAAGAAAAATGTACTTACCATACCCAAATCTTATTTAATTGAAGAAAATAAAATACAGACCGAAAATGGCATTACGGAAATTACCGTGGGCATAGAAAGCATTGATAAAGTTGAAGTGGTTGCAGGCATTGATGAAAATACAAAAATATATAAACCGGAAGAATGATTAACTGGAAGGTGATACTCGGTATTGCAAAAACACATTTGCTCACCAAAATGAAGCAGACTACTACTGCAGCTCTTGGTGTTACTTTTGGTATTGGTGCTTATATTACACTTGTGAGTTTTATGACGGGGCTTAATAAAATGCTTGATGACCTTATATTGAATCAAACACCCCATATACACATTTATAATGAGATTGAGCCTTCTGAGAAGCAACCGGTGGACCTTTATGAGGACTTTCAAAACTCGCTTAACGTTGTTCATTCGGTAAAGCCTAAACTCAGCCAGAAAAAAATCCACAATGCACTTCCTATTCTCGATCACTTAAAGAAGAATAAGGACGTGAGAGGTGCAATCCCGCAAGTCCGAAGCCAGATCTTTTACATTTCCGGGTCTATAGAACTGGGTGGCAATTTAACCGGGATAGATGTTATGGAAGAAGTACGACTTTCAAATTTCAGTGAATATATTGTAAAAGGAACTCCGGAAGCCTTAAAAAATAATCAAAATGGAATATTACTGGGGGCAGGATTGGCTAAAAAAATGTCATTGGATGTAGACGACCGGGTTCAGATTGCTACAGTAAACGGCGATCTTTTCCCTTTAAAAATAGTTGGAATCTACCAAAGCGGGCTCGCAGAGATTGACGACATTCAGAGCTTTACAAACCTTACCACAATTCAACGTATTTTAGGCGAAGCCGAAAATTATATTACCGACATCAATGTAAAATTGTTTGAAATACAAAATGCCCCTGCAATGGCTCAAAGGATCGAGCGGCAGTTTAACCTTACCGCTATAGATATAAATACCGCCAATGCACAATTTGAAACAGGCACAACCATTAGAAATATTATTACATACGCAGTTTCTATTACGCTTTTAATTGTTGCAGGTTTCGGGATTTATAACATCCTGAATATGCTTATTTATGAAAAAATGAATGACATTGCCATTTTAAAAGCCACCGGTTTTTCGGGAACGGACGTACAGATGATTTTTATGAGCCAGGCCATCATAATTGGAGTAGCAGGTGGTGTTCTGGGATTAATGATTGGCGGCCTTTTTTCCTTTATTATTGACCGTTTGCCTTTTGAAACAGAAGCATTGCCTACAATTAAAACATACCCGGTAAATTATAACCTTTGGTTTTATGTTATAGGAATAACTTTTGCATTAATTTCTACTTTTTTTGCCGGCTATTTACCTTCAAACAAAGCAAAAAAAATAGATCCGGTGCGAATTATCAGGGGACAATAAAAGCATATAAATGAGTTTAGTTTTAGAAGCAAGAAAAATAAATAAGCACTTTAAGAAACCCGTAAATTTTCACGTTCTTAAAGATATTTCTTTTGAAATAAAAGAAGGAGAATTTGTTTCAATTATCGGAAAGTCCGGCTGTGGAAAATCTACCCTTTTGTATATTCTTTCTACTATGGATACGGATTATACAGGCGAATTGTATATGAATGACGGGTTAGTAACCGGGAAATCCGGTGATGAGCTCTCCCGGATCCGTAATAAAAACATAGGTTTTGTTTTTCAATTTCACTACCTCCTCCCTGAGTTTTCTGTCCTTGAAAATGTGAGCTTACCTGCTAAAAAACTGGGCCAGCTATCTGATAAAGAAATTGAACATGACGCCATGGAGATCCTTAAAACTCTTAACATAGAAAAATTAGCAAAAAAGAGAGCCTCACAAGTATCCGGAGGTGAAAAACAACGGGTTGCAATAGCCCGGGCTCTTATAAACAAACCTTTGATTTTAATGGGCGATGAACCTACCGGAAATTTGGACAGTCATAATTCTGAGAATGTTTTTAATATTTTTAAAAGACTCACAGAAGAGCAGGGCTTATCACTTTTAGTGGTAACTCATGACAATGATTTTGCAAAACGAACAGACAGGATTATTGAAATGGAAGATGGAAAGATCATATCCTGAAATTACATTTCGTTCCATGCCAAAGCTGCAGCTCCTCTAACTGCATCAGCACCGGTCATTGTTGATATTAAAAGGTTAATTTTTCCTTTATAAGCAGTAAACAGGTTTTTTTCCATACTCTTCTTGGTAGGTTTTAACAATATTTCACCGGCTTTTGTGAGTCCCCCGGTTAATATTATTGCTTCCGGATCCAGTACGGCCACCACATCTGCAATTTTTAGGCCCAGGATATTTCCTGTAAATTGAAATGCATTTTTGGCAATAACATCTCCGTTTAATGCAGCATCGGCAATGGTTATCCCTGTCATTTCATTAAAACTTATATTGCGTAAATCGGAATCATCCCTCATTTCGGCTATCATTTCAAAAACAGTTCTTTTAATACCTGTGACTGATGCGTATGTTTCCAGGCAACCCTGGAGTCCGCAATTGCACATACGTCCTTCAGGGTTGACGCTAATATGACCAATTTCTCCTGCCATACCGTGTTCTCCCTGAAAAAGTTTACCGTCTAATATAATTCCGCTTCCGAGCCCGGTTCCGAGTGTTAAAACCACAAAATTTTTCATTCCCTTACCGGCACCAAATTCCAATTCGCCTATAGCTGCTGCATTGGCATCGTTTGTAAAACTAACCGGAACATTGAATGTTTGTTTAACTTTCTCAACTATAGGAATAGCATTTCCCCATCTGAAATTCGGTGGGTGTTCCATGCATCCTGATTTATAGTTTGCATTAGGGGCACCAATTCCTATGGCTATAAATTTATATTCTTTTCCGGCTTGCTGTAATAAATCTTTTACCTGCTTTTCCAATTCTGTTATGAATTTTTCAAAAGACTCCTTTGCTCCAGTTTTAAAAGCACTTTCTTTAATTACCTTACCTTTTTTGGTTACCAAGCCTATTTTTGTATTGGTCCCTCCTATATCAACACCTAAAACAATTTCTTTTTCGTTCATTTTTTGTTCGTAACAATTACAATCAATTAAGGTACTATATTCACAGAGATATTAAAAATGATTTTAATCATATTTAAGTTATTTCAGAAAGTTTATATTTAATTTTTCACTGGTTACAGACACATAATTTTATAAAAAACAACATTCTAAATGAATAAATCAACATTTAATAAAAATAACCCGGAACGTTATTTCCTGACAGAAGAAAGTGCCTTTTTAAAAGGACCCAGGAACAGGTTAAAGGAATTGTGGTTTACCTTTAAGGTTCAGTTTCAATTTATAAAAGCGTTTAGGAAATTGCATTTTATCGGGCCTTGCGTTACAGTATTCGGGTCGGCAAGATTTAAACCTGATAATCTTTTTTACCAACAGGCCGAAAAAATTGGGGCAGCAGTTGCTAAAATGGGTTTTACTGTAATGACAGGAGGTGGGCCCGGAATTATGGAGGCAGCTAATAAGGGAGCTTATGAGGCAGGGGGCTATTCGGTTGGATGTAACATTCTATTACCTATGGAGCAAAAACCTAATGCGTATTTACATAAATGGGTTGATATCCCCTATTTTTTTGTCCGCAAATTTATACTGGTCAAATATTCATATGCTTTTGTCGTACTCCCCGGCGGAATCGGGACACTTGATGAATTATTTGAAGCCCTTACGCTTATACAAACTAAAATGATAAAAAATTTTCCTGTTGTTTTATTTGGAAAGGAGTATCATAAAGAACTGTATGAGCATATTCAGCTAATGGCCCATAATGAAAGTATCAGTAAAGAAGATATGGACCTGCTTTTTATAACAGATTCAGTAGAAGAAATGACGGAACATTTAAGGGTACATGCCATTAAAAAGTTTGCGCTGGTTAAAAAACCTTACAGCAAACGATGGTGGTTTGGAGAATAGTGCGAATAGTATGAATTATATGTAACAAAGATACCTTTGAATTGTTATCCAACACCTAGTATAAATTAACCTAATATCCAGCTTATGAAGCTTTCAATCTTTGAATATAAAACCGAGCATCCTTTTCGATTTAAACTATTAAAAAAGTGGATACAGATCGGACTTCCTATAAGAAGGTTGAAAAATACCATTGCTCATGAACTTCATGTTGAAATAATTATAAGATTGTTGGAAGCTATAGAAAATGATAAAAACCTGAGTACCAAAGAAGTTTTAGAGATACCCTATAACATTGGAAGAGAAATTGGCGGCCAGCTCAAAGAATTGCTGTCTATTAATACAGAAAATGCTAAAAGCATTGCAAAAATAATGGATTTTTTGCATCATTCAATGGATATTAAAGGTAAGACAACACTTGGGTTATCAAACAAAATAGCCATATCACTGTGGTCTAAATGTCCGGTTTATAATCAAATAAAACAGAGTAAAACACAGATTCAGTATTGTGATTTTCAACATGAATTATATAGCGGAATCCTTTTTACCATCAATCCAAAGGTGAAGGCCCGGCAAATAACCCGTTCTGAAGCATGTAATCATTGTGAATCTAAAACGTGGATAGAATAATCTTAAATGTAGAGTTTAGAGTTATGAGTTCAAAGTTGTGAAGTCGGTGTGGGGGGTTAAAAAGATTTACGAAGTACAATTCACGAATTACGATTTTTTTTGATTTTGTATATAACACCCACAAATTTAATAACTATAAACATTAGTGAAATAATAGCAATAAAAATCCAATTAACTTTTAACTTTTAACAATTAACAACCGTAGGTTAAATGATTTAACAATTCAACATTTCACCTAATCTTTAGGAGCACTATTAACACAATAGTCAGTAATTATTGCTTTAAAATATTCAAAATCCCCTTCATTAAGATTCCATATAGCCGTCATTTCAGAAGGTATTATCATACCACTAAACTCTTTATAATTATCAACTATTCCGGTGAAATTTTGTAATGAATCATTATAATGCCGTTTGGCCTCAAATTTGTAAATCCACCCTTCTTCATTAAAGTAAAAAGTGCCACTTACAGCAATATCTTTTAACTTCAGCGTGCCTTTAACAGTGTTTGAATTTATTTCTTCCCAACTTATACGTTTATCCAAAAAACCTTGCGGGTAGTATGCCAGTTCTCCAAAATATCGTAACAAAGCTCCATTGTTAATTGTACTGCCTTTTGAAACCTCGATGTTCTTTAATCCCGAGAAGCTTACTTTAACTTCTCCCCTGCCATTCATATATTTATCCCTTACTAAAACAGGAAATGATTTTGCCTTCCAGATAAAACCAGGGTGGTTCCATGACATATATTGTATGGCAGTAAATGGTAACCACTTTTTCCCGGGTGCTGAACGTATTCTACCCTTTTGCTTTAGGGTTATACTACAATTCTTACATGCACCAACTATGCTTGTTTTTATTAAATAATTTTTGATAAGTTCAGGCAGGTTTTCAATATCAGTAAAGTTTACAATATCTGTAGATGAAGATGAACTAAACAATATTTCCTTTTCGTTTTTTATGCTGTTATTAAACTTTATGGATCCTGCCAATAAAATCAACAACAATAAACAAATAAAGCCACAAACTATTATAAACATTCTTTTGAATTTACGATTAGCAGGCATATTCAATATTAACTAAACACGAGTTGGATAAAGTTCATTTATTTAATCTTTTTTCTAAAGCGAATATTATTCAATTCACTTCGTTTAACAGAAGAAAACGAGTATTTAGTGTCCTTCACTCTAACAAAAATTTTTGTTTAGCTTCTTTCATAATTTTACTTACAATATCAAAAAGTCTGCTTTTTGTTTCTTTAAATGAATGGAAATGCTTTTCAATCTCTTCTTTCAGGGATTTATGCTGTGCTTTTATTTCCTTTTCTTCATAGGGTTGATGTTTGTCATCCATCAAAATATAAAGTTCATTATTGTGTGATTGAACTTTTTCAAAAATTGAAGTATTTGCATATTTATTATCTGATAAATTTTTTACTAATTGTGAAGCATCTGAAAAATGTTCTTTTGAAGAAAGTTTTAAAAAGAAACCGCTTAACAGTTCTTCCATAAAATGATGTTCATAAGCTATAAACCTCAATTCATTTAACCACAGTTGGGCGTTCTCATGCATTTCCTGTACTTCCTTCCAATTAATATCATCCGGGTTAATATAAATTGCCATGGGAATACTTTATTAGTAAATTAATATTAAAAGATACCAAGCCAAACAGCTTCCTTTCTAATGATCAATTATGTACCTATTACTAGGTTTACTAATATATTGTATAAAAGAGATCTAAAATATGATATAAATCAGGTTTTTGAAGATTAATACTTATAAAACAACTGTTCTAATAACATTCACGATTGTACTGATAATACTATTTCTCATATGTCCGAGACTAATTTTAGATATACCTGCTTTTTGAAGTGTTTTTAGCTCTAATATATCTTTTTGACTATTCAGCAACCATTCAAATTCTTCTAAAGATATGATTCCTGTAACAAGCAATTTGGTCCATCTATCTAACTTTATTTTGGAACTGTTTAAAAAATCATTGATATCCTTTTTAGATTCCGACTTGTATTCATCATATCTTTCAGCTAAAAGTTGTAACAAGCTCTCTTTTAATTGTTTTAGTATTTCCTCAAAATCCATAGTATCAATTATTACCGGTTATAATATTCATTAATTTATTTTTAGATTCGGGGTCTTTTCTTCCCTCATACTGAATAAGTATATCCATCGCCTCCATAACCTGGGCTTTTGACTCTGTTAAAAAAGTTTCAGAAAAACTCCCTTGATCCTTCCATCTTTTAAAAAAACCTGCCAGTAAATTTTTTTCTTCATCAGAAAGAATTTGCCACATAGCATATGTAATTTCGTTGTTCGGCTTGTTTTTTTCATATTCAATCATTTTTTCAATATCTATAAAAAGTGTTTCTACTTCTTCCAGATGGTTTTCATAGGGATTCACCGCTTTGTCCATTAACCTGGAGGCATCAACTTTTATTTCGATTGTATTTTGATAGGAATACTGATCATAAGGTGCAGTTTTTAAAGCTTCACAGGATGTGAATAAAACCAGGAGCAATAAAAAATAAAATATGCTGCTTTTATTTTTAAATGATAAGCTGTTCATAGGTAAGGTTTTAAATGCTGTATAATAATGTTATAAAATTATATATAAAATCCTGATATACAACTTATACTTAATAAAACATGTGATTCAAACTTATTAATTTCATCAGTAGGTGTAGTAAAGAGAACGAATACAACCTGAAAATCAGTGATAAGTTTTAATCATTTCTTAAAATAGTGATAATGATTGTATCAAATCTATTTTCTTCTTTACTTTTATAGATTAATAATTTAATATGAAAGTACTGGTAGCACTTAATATTCCTGAAAAGGGAATAGAAATGATGAAAAAGGAAGGGCTGGATGTAACGGTTTGGACCGAAGAAACACCTATGTCGCCCGAGCAATTAACTGAAGAGTGCCAAAAATATGATGCATTATTGGCTACCAGCAATTATGATCTTGATACAGATTTTTTTAATAAGTGCAGTCACTTAAAAATCATATCCCAGTTTGCTGTTGGCTATGACAATATTGACGTTAAAGAAGCTACAAAATTAAAAATCCCTGTGGGTAACGCTCCCGATGCGATGACTGATGCTACTGCCGATATAGCTTTTGCACTTATGCTGGCTGTATCCAGGAAAATGTTTTATATGCATAAAACAATTCTTGATAAGTATGAATTCGAATATTTCAGGCCAAATGCCAATTTGGGTTTTGAACTCAAAAACAAAACAGTGGGGATTATGGGTTTGGGAAGAATAGGCCTTGAGTTTGCAAAAAGATGTAAAGGAGCCTACAACATGAACATTCTTTACCATAACAGAAATAAAAATCCTGAAGCCGAAAAATTACTGGATGCAAAATATGTTTCTTTTGATGAATTGCTTATGAAAAGTGATGTGATATCAGTACATACCGCATTAACAGATGAAACAAAAGGGATGTTTAACTATGATGTTTTTAAAAAAATGAAACCGAGTTCAGTATTTATTAATGCGGCACGAGGTGGCATACATAATGAGAAGGACCTGATCAAGGCTTTGAATGATAAAAAAATATGGGGTGCCGGGCTGGATGTAACGGACCCTGAACCTATGCAACATGATAATCCACTTTTATTTATGGAAAACGTGGCCGTTACTCCTCATATTGGGTCTGCAACTGTTGAAGCAAGAGATGAAATGTCGAAATTGGCTGCAGAAAATATTATTGCATTTTTTAAAGGTAATAGAATTCCCAATATAATTAATAATGAGATTTTAGGGTAGTTAGAAACCTGTATTTTTGTTATAATTTTGGGGCATGATAAATTTCAATATCAAAAAACATTTTTTTATAGACTATCTGGATGGATTTACTGATATTCATAGTCATTTACTACCGGATATTGATGATGGTGTTCAAAATACGGACCATGCAATATATATTTTTCAAAGATTATCGGGCTATGGGATTAAAAATTTTATTGTGACTCCGCATATTATGGGGGATATATATCCTAATACCCGGCATACAATAACAAACTCCTTGAATATACTGGAAAGGGATTTGAAAAATAAAAATTTAAATGAAATCTACTTGCATGCAGCCGCAGAGTATATGCTTGATACTAATTTTAACCTTCTTCTTGATAAAAATGAGTTACTTCCTTTAAAGGATAATTATTTATTAGTGGAGTTATCATACTATCAGCCACCAATTAACCTTGAAAATACAATCTATAAAATTATTGGTTCAGGCTATATTCCGGTTTTGGCACATCCGGAACGGTATAACTTCTTTCACAATAAACTATCTGTGTATGAAGAATTAAAAAGTATGGGTTGTACATTTCAGATGAATGCGTTGTCTTTAAGTGATTATTATGGTAAATTTGTAAAGAAAACCGGGCATTATTTACTTGAAAAAGGTCTTATTGATTTTATCGGAACTGATATTCACCATGCTTATCATGCCAGGGAATTGACCAACATGACAATATCTGAAAAAGAAATAAGCCTATTAGAACCGATAATTGAAAACACTAAAGAAAAATTTAATTTTTAAAATTAAAAATTAAATTTAGGCATCCGTTTTTTAAGCCTTCCCATATTTGTTTCCATATCCAAAATTAGCATCCAGTACTTCATTGACAACCATAACCATTCCTTTAAGTTTTTTTCCATTTTGTATTTCTTGAGGAAAAGCGAGTATCTTTTTATCTGTGTATCCTGCTCTGGTAACGTAAATGGTTTGATCTGCAAAATTACTTATTAATAAGGTATCAGTAACTAACATAGACGGCGCAGTATCTACTACAATAAAATCGTAATGCTTCTTTACTTCTTCAAACAGAAGACCCATTTTATCATTCATTAGAATTTCTGCAGGATTCGGTGGTATAGTGCCTGATGTTATAATATCTAATTTTCCTTCATCTAGAACCGGTTGGATAATTTCATTGATTTCTTTTTTACCTATTAAATATTCAGTTAGTCCATTAAATTTATTGATTTTTTTATCATTTAAAACACCTCTGAAACTAGGATTACGAATGTCTGCTCCCAGTAATAATACTTTTTTATTAGAATAGGCGAATGTCAAGGCTAAATTCTCAGCAATAAAAGATTTTCCTTCTCCACTAATAGTGGAAGTAACATAAATTACGATTCCTTTATCATTAGAAACTTTTTTACTATTTATAAAATAATCTAAATTAGTATGCAATATTCTAAAAGATTCAGCCAAAACAGATCGATCATTTCTTTTAATAAATGCTTTTTTACTATTAGGTATTTTTGGAATTTCAGCTAAGAATGGAACATTACTTACTGCTTTGACAACATCTTCCTTAGAATGAATTTTAGTGTCTAAAATATTTTTTAAATATATAATGGAGTAAGGCACTAATAAGCCAAATATTACTGCTGCTAAATAAATTATTTTCTTTTTTGGAGAAACAGGAAATTCACTCATCAAGTATGCCGGATCAATAATTTTTGCATTTGCTGATTTTGCTGCTAATGATAATACTGATTCTTCTCTTTTTTCTAATAAATACAGATATAACGACTCTTTTATTTGTTGCTGTCTTTCAATATCTCTGAATTTTCGTTCTTGTCCTGGTACTGAATATATTCGCGAATTAATTTTTGCTTCTCTATTTTTTAAATTATTAACCCTTATACTAAGTGTATTAGTTAAATTATTTAAACTTTGAGACATTGTTTGTTTTAAACCACTTAACTGTTGATCTATATTTACAACAATCGGGTTTTTTTCACTTGAGCTTTTCAAAAGCCGCTCTCGTTCTAAAACAAGTCCATTATATCTAGTAGTAGTTTCAGCAAGAGCAGGATCAGCTAATCCTAGATTGGCTGGTATGAGTTCATTGGCATCTTGATTACTCACAAAATCTTTCATATAATTTGCCATATTCAACTCCGTGCTTACAGCGATTAATTGCTGCTCATTTTCGGATCCGGCAGCAACATATATATTTGCGTCTGAAGCAATATTAGTAAGTCTATTACCTGCTTTAAAATTAACTGCACTACTATCTACTTGCGATAAATCTGAAGCAATCAAATCAATCCGCTCATTTATAAAATCTGAAGTTTTTTTGGCTATTAATGCTTTTTCTTCAATAGATTTGTTATTGTATTGCTTAATCAGTTCATCAATAATATTTATGGCTTTCTCGATCACCTGATCCTCCAGTGATATTGTTAATACGTTAGAACCTTCTTGAGTTGAAGAAATAACCAATTTATCTTTATAAAGCTTGGCTATTTTCTCAATGGGATCAATTTGTACTATAATAGAATTACCTTTTAACTTATTAATGTCAACAATATTAGGTGTAATAACCATATTGCCTATTGGGGTTGGTATATCCGTACCAAAGCTAAATTCTTTACTAGTCTCTTCACCGTCAATATGATATTCAAACTTCGTATCAGATAAAATATTAACGTGAAAAATAAATCCTGAATCTTGAATTATAGAATCCGATTCAAAAAAATTAACTTTTATAGGTGGTTTTGGATAAAGTTCTTGTTTATGAATTCTTCCTTCAGAAAAAAATCTATAATTAAGAGATAAATCTTTAACTACATTAACCATGAGACTCCTTGATTTCAATATTTCAATTTCGTCATCGACTTTGGTTGATTTTTCGGAAAAATTTTGAAGGTCATCAAAAACAATGGTTTCAGGACCAGAAGTTTTGTCTTTAATCAACATTATCTTAGCAGAAATTCCATACTCCGGAGCTGTATATCTTAAATACAAATATGCGAGTGCTACAAAAGCAATTATGCATAGTATAAACGATTTCCAATGCTTTTTTAAATAATTATTAATAAAGTTATTTATATCATTAGTACTGGAAGTAGAGTTTCCAATACTATTTTGTTTAAAATCATTCATCAATTATATCTTGTTAAAAGTAGTACTGTAGAAGTTATTAATACGGAAGCTATTGAAATAGCAATTGTGGCTCGATTATCTAATGAAGATGAAACAATAGCAGATTTATTAGGCTCAACATATACAATATCATTTTGCGTTAAATAATAAACTGCAGATTCCATCACATCTTTATTAGTTAAATCAACACGAGTATATGTTTTAGCTCCATTAAAATCCCTTATTACTAAAACATTCTCTCTCTTCCCTTTTATTTTAAGGTCGCCAGCTAAACCTAATGCTTCAATTATTGTAATTCGTTCTCCTGAAATATTATAAGTACCGGGTTTATTAACTTCCCCTAAGATAGTTATCCTAAAATTCTTAATCCGAATATTAACAATTGGATCCTTTAAATAATCTTGTAATTTAGCCACTATCATTGCTTTAGCTTCTTCTCCAGTTAAACCTATTAATTTCAATTTGCCTAAAATAGGAAAATCTATATTGCCATCTTTATCGATTAAGTAATCTAAATCTACTGGCCTTCCATGTTCACTCGACCCTTTCACTAAATTGAAAGGACTGGCTGCCTCCATATCAAATGTTGAAATATAAATACTGACAATATCATTAATTTTAAATCTCGGGGTAAATGATTCTGTATTTACACCTGTATCTAAATTCTTAGCATTTTGAAAATATACCACATCATGCGTTGACGCACAAGAATTAAGAATTATTGCTACTATCAAAAAAAATACAAATTTCTTAATTTTAAAAATTGTTTTCACTTTCATATTTATGATCTATAAGATAATTTTTTTATTTAAGGAAGGCTAAATTTCTTAATGAATGTATTTACTGCTTTACAAAATGACTTAATGACCACTCTCCCTCACTAACAGCGTTATTTTTATTCTTCTTTTTCAAAGTATTCTCATTAACTACTTGTTTTTCTTTATCAAATTCCTGGTAAACTGAATTGTTTGATTTATACTCTGGTATGATGGCTTTCATCCTACCAACAATATCAGAATTTTGGAATAAATTAAACATGCATATATCTTCTATTTCATTTTTAACATTGGCATATGCAAACTCCCTTGTTTTACTTATCATAATTTTTTGATGATAGGTAGGGATTGTATTCTCGCCATTAGCTAACAATTCTTCATATAATTTTTCGCCGGGTCTTAATCCCGTAATTTTTATATCAATATCTTCAGGATATCGTAAACCTGATAATTTAATCATGTTTTTAGCTAAATCAAATATTTTTATAGCCTGTCCCATATCAAAAATGAAAATTTCTCCTCCTTCACCCATTGCTCCAGCTTCTAAAACTAATTGAGAAGCTTCAGGAATAGTCATAAAGTATCGGGTAATGTCTTCATGAGTAAGGGTTAGCGGGCCTCCATTTTCAATTTGCTTTCTAAACAAAGGAATTACAGATCCGTTTGAACCTAAAACATTTCCAAACCTGGTAGTAATGTACTTGGTATTACTTTGTTGTTGCATACAACTTATATACATTTCGGCCATTCTTTTAGTAGCACCCATTACACTCGTAGGGTTAACAGCTTTATCGGTAGAAACAAAAACAAACTTTTTAGCTTTATATTTTGAAGCTAGATCTGCCAGATTTTTAGTTCCATTAATATTGATTTTAATAGCCTCGTAAGGAGTTTCTTCCATTAATGGTACATGCTTGTATGCGGCAGCATGAAAAACCATTGTAGGCTTATAGAAATCAAATATAAAATCCATTCTGTCTTTATCCCGTATATCGGCTACCCTTGCATCAAAGCCATGTATACCTTTTTGTTTTAATTCCTGCTGAAGGTCATATAAGGCAGATTCTGCCTGATCCACTAATATAAGTTTTTTGCACTCATATTGAGCAATCTGCCGCGATAATTCACTTCCAATAGAACCTGCTGCTCCTGTTACTAAAACTATCTCGCCTTTAAACTCTTCTGCTAATCTTGGATTTTTAATTTCTATTGGCACCCTTCCTAAAAGGTCTTCTATTCTAACCTTCTTAATTTGATTAAGATTAAATTCACCATCAATCCATTTGTCAAATGACGGTATTATTTTAACAGTAGTATTTAAGGTCATTAAACTGTCTACAATCTCTCTTAACCTAACCGCCTCAATATTCTGAATAGCTACAATAATCTCATTAATATTATTATCATTTATATATTCATGAGTAACCTTGCTTCTTGATATTACAGGAGCTCCATTAATTACTTTGCCAATTTTCGAAGGATTGTCATCAATAAAATTAATTATGTCAAATACGGGATTCTGACTATGAGCAAGAGCTCTATGGGCTACTACGCCAGAATCTCCTGCACCATAAATAAGTACATTCTTAGAAGTAAGCTTTCTAGCAAATACATATTTATAAATAAATCTAAATAAGAGCCTGTATGAACTTAAACAAATAAAACTCAATAAAGAGTGTATGATGATAATTGATTTTGGAATTGTATATCCAGAAATTGTATGTGTTATTTTATTAACAGAAACTAATGCTATATTAAGTAACGCTAACAATAGTACGGCATTAAAAATTGTTGTTAAATCTTTAAACCCAGCATGTCTCACTACCCCTTTATAAGATCCTGTATATAAAAAACTAATTGTGGCTGTAGCAATCAGAAGCGGAAATTGTACTAATAGCATATCTATATTAAAATCTAATGTTAGATTAAAACGAATAAAATATGCCATAAAGAATGTTATTCCTATTATGGTCAAATCAATCACAAAAATAGCCCAACGTGGAGCGAATTTATCATAATTGCTAAATATTTTCTTTATCATAATGATATGTTTTTCTTAATTAGGTTGGTAATTAACTGCAAATCGCTTTCCGATAAATTAGATCCGCTTGGTAAACAAAGCCCATTATTAAATAATTTCTCTGAAACTCCATTTGTAAAAGCTTTACAGTCTTTAAAGACAGGTTGCAAATGCATGGGTTTCCATAAAGGTCTGGACTCAATATTCTCTTCTTCTAAAGACAATCTTATTCTCTCTCTCTCTTCATAAGAAGAAGTCATTATACAGGTTAACCATCGATTAGAAAAAGAACCTGTAGGCTCTTCTAAAAAACTTATAGAATCGTAAAATTCTAATTCCTTTTTATAAAAATTAAAATTTGCTCTTCTTGCCGATACTCTTTTATCCAACACCTCCATTTGTCCTCTTCCTATCCCAGCAATTACATTACTCATTCTATAATTATATCCTATGTGTGAATGTTGATAATGTGGTTCATTATCCCTGGCTTGTGTTGCAAGAAAAACAGCCTTCTCTTTTATTTTTTTATCTCTGGTTATTAAGGCTCCACCTCCTGAGGTAGTTATAATTTTATTACCATTAAAGGAAAGAATTCCAATGTCTCCAAAGGTTCCACAATTAGCTCCAAAATATGTACTCCCTAAAGCTTCAGCGCTATCTTCTAAAACAGGAATTCCATATTTATTCGCAACGTTTGTTACCTCTTTAATTTTGTATGGCATACCATATAGATGGACTGCAATTATAGCTTTAGGCTTTTTACCTTCTTTAATTCTGTTAATAATTGCTTCTTCTAACAGATCCGGACAAATGTTCCAAGTATTTTTTTCGCTATCTATAAAAATTGGCTTAGCACCTAAATATGTTATTGGATTTGCAGAAGCAGAAAAAGTGAAACTTTGACAAAGTACTTCATCTCCGTAAGCAACACCTAACAATTGAAGTCCCAGATGGATAGCAGCTGTACCTGAGCTCAAAGCAGCAGCCTGAACATCTTCTTGAAGATACTCTTCAATAGCTTTTTCAAATCCATTAACATTAGGTCCCAAAGGAGCTATCCAATTTGTTGCAAATGCTTCATTCACATAATCTAGTTCCTGTCCTCCCATATGAGGTGATGACAACCATATTTTGGTTCTTGTGATCAATTTAATATAATTTGATTTTAAACATTTACAATTATTCTATTTATTTCTAAAAACTATTTTAGAAAAATTCTCTTTTTAAAACTGAAAATCAAGAGTTCATAAAGAACTCCATATTCAATCCAAAAACCACTACATACAATTACTAATTCAGGGAAAAAATTTCATGATATTGTTCGGGGGAACGGGGGTAAAACTAATGAATGTTATTTGCACAAAAGCTATTGTTAAGTATTAATTCGGTGAAAGTTTTATAAAAATCGGTTAAATACTTTTTTGCAAAATTATTTAAAGATAAAGCAATGTTTATATCATACATTCGGATAACTTTTAAATAAAATTTTTATAATAAAACGTCTATATATGTAACATATTGTCAACCTTAAGTTTTTATCGGAAGAGATTTTAAAAACAGCAGGCACTTAAAAATTCATTTTAATGAATCGGTAAAACTCCAGCAAAAACCCTTTTTGTAGATACCCATTTAAACCAATAAGTGAATTTCAACGTAATTATCAATACGTTGGTATATTTATGTGTAATGAATCGTTTTTTTTTTTCATATTTGCCGGCGGATTAAGAAACTTAACGTAAGTTAATATATAACTCTTTTATAAATGCTCACTTCATCTTATACTCCTGAATTTAACATGGAAACAGGTTAAAAGAGGCTGTAGAATGGTATTGGAATAATTTAAGATAATTATAAAAAATTACAAATAGATGAACAAAATTAAAATTGCTGTTATAGGTTTAGGGTATGTAGGCTTGCCTTTAGCACGATTGTTTGCCACCAAGTATCCGGTTATTGGTTTTGACATTAACAAAAACAGAATTAAGGAATTAAACGAAGGTATTGATCTCACATTGGAGGTAGATAAAAAAACACTTAAATCTGTTTTAAAAAGTACAGCTAAAATTGACAAGGGTTTGTTTTGTTCCTCTTCTTTAGATGATATCCGGGATTGTAATTATTTCATTGTTACAGTTCCTACACCTGTTGATAAAAATCACAGGCCGGATCTTATCCCTTTGTATAGATCCAGTGAAACTGTTGGTAAAGTATTAAAAAAAGGAGATATTGTAATATATGAATCTACCGTTTATCCGGGGGTAACTGAAGATGAATGTGTGCCTGTTCTGGAAAAAATCAGTGGACTTAAATTTAATAAAGATTTTTTTGCCGGTTATTCTCCGGAAAGAATTAATCCGGGTGATAAAGAACATACTGTAGAAAAAATATTAAAAGTTACCTCAGGATCAACCCCAGAAATTGGAGAGAAAGTCAATAGTTTATATGCGTCGGTCATTAGTGCGGGCACTCATCTTGCACCCACCATTAAAGTAGCTGAGGCTGCAAAAGTTATTGAAAACTCACAACGTGACATTAACATAGCATTTGTTAATGAATTGGCAAAAATATTTAATATGATGAATATTGATACACATCATGTGCTAGCAGCAGCAGGAACAAAATGGAATTTTCTTCCATTTAAACCTGGACTTGTTGGTGGACACTGTATAGGTGTTGACCCATACTATCTTGCTCAAAAAGCACAAGAAGTTGGGTATCATCCTGAGATCATACTTGCTGGCCGTAGAATAAATGATAGTATGGGACAATATATATCTGGTGAGATCATAAAACTTATGCTTAAGAATGATGTAAAGATTAAAGGTGCCAATATATTGGTATTGGGAATTACATTTAAAGAAAATTGTCCTGATGTAAGAAACACCAAAGTGGTAGATATTATAAGGCATTTACAAGAATATGAAATCAATATTGATTTGTATGATCCCTGGGCAAATCCAGCTGAAGTTAAACATGAATATAATCTTGATTCATCGAGTAAATTGTTTAATAAAAAATATGAAGCCATTGTTCTCGCTGTTTCTCATAAGGAATTTTTAAAAATAAAATTGGATGATTATCTTGTTAAAAATGGAATTATATATGATATTAAAGGAGTTTTAAAAGGAAATATAACCGCAAGACTATAAATTATGAAAATACTTGTAACAGGTGCCGCTGGATTTATTGGCTATTACACTTCAAAAAAATTACTTGAAAACGGTCATGAAGTTGTGGGCATTGATAACATTAATGATTATTACGATATAAATTTAAAATATGCTCGTTTAAATGAGCTTGGCATTTCAAAAAATAAAGCCGAATTATTTAATGATTTAGTTTTAAGTACAAACTATGGAAAATCCTTCAAGTTCATGAGAATTAATCTTGAAGACAGAACCGAACTTCCTAAACTTTTTAAGCAGGAGAGCTTTGATTATGTTTGCAATTTAGCCGCTCAGGCAGGAGTAAGATATAGTTTGGAAAACCCAATGTCGTATGTGGACAGCAATTTAGTCGGATTTGTAAACCTACTTGAATGCTGCAGACACTACAAAATAAAACACTTGGTGTATGCAAGCAGTTCAAGTGTATACGGATTAAACGAAAAAATACCTTTTTCTACAGAAGACAATGTAGATCATCCAATAAGTCTCTATGCTGCTTCAAAAAAAAGCAATGAACTCATGGCTCATACCTACAGTCATTTATTTAAAATACCAACTACAGGATTACGTTTCTTTACAGTATACGGACCATGGGGAAGACCCGATATGGCCCTCTTTTTATTTACCAAAGCTATTACAGAAAATAAATCTATAAAAGTGTTTAATTATGGTAAAATGGAGCGTGACTTTACCTATATTGATGATATTGTTGAAGGCGTAGTCCGTATTATTGAAAAGCCGGTTAAAGACAGATTATATAAGGTGTATAATATTGGCAATAATAATTCGGTGAAGCTTATGGATTTCATTAAAGAAATTGAGATTAATTTAGGCAAAGAAGCTATAAAAGATATGTTACCTATTCAACCTGGTGATGTTGAAAGAACTTGGGCGAATGTTGATGACCTTATAAAAGATTATGATTATAAACCTAATACTTCGGTAAAAGATGGAATTAAATCATTTGTAGATTGGTATAAAAACTTTTATAAATAAAACCGATTTATTGCGAGTAATTATTTAACCCCTCAAAATATGAATATTTAGAGGGGTTTTTATTCTTTTATTGCTTAAACAAAAGATTATATAATCTAATAGTATGAGCAATGGTTATAACTTTCAATTTATATAAGAATATTTTAAATTAACATTTATATTTTTCGAAGGATTATAATTTCTATAGTTAATTGGCTGACTGTTTTTGGGCGCATCTATAATAACATTTCCATTTACATTTTTTAAGCTAGGCATAGTTTTCCATCCCTGAACAGTTAAAAACGGCAGATCAGTATTGTATTGCAATCTTAAATTATCAAAGGTAAATCCTCCTACTGGTTTTGACGCCTTATAATAATCAGGAACTTCTAAATAAATGGGTGTTTTAGAATTATCCTGACAAATAATTTTTGCTACACAATTTTTAAAGGTTACATGATAAGCATCACTTATTTTACGACTATATAATATACCCCATTTACTACCTTCTATTACACATCTTTCAAAAGAAACATTTCCTTTTACGGGGTCTGTTGGGTGTGCTGATATAACTATTTCACTGGCAGGATATTTATTTTTTGAATCGTGATTCATGCTAAATATACAATCAAGAAATCGTATACTTACTGGTGTAGACGAACTCTTTAAGTTTATTAAAGCTAAAACTGCTCCTGCATGCCCATTATTTGTTATGGTACATTTTTCAATAATCACATCTACAATCCTGTCATAAATTGTATTGGGTTCAATATCAATTCCAGCCTCAGGCAATGTACCCCTGTTATTACTAAATTCACAGTCTCTCACCCAAAGCTTACTAACACTCACAATACTCATCCCTTGTCTTTTGTTATTAAATGACTTTACTCTTTTAAGGCTAATATTTTCACTATAGCTCCCATCTTCCATACCTCCAATATATATACCATCTCCTCCAGAATTTTCAACAGTAATCCTATCAATTAGAATATTTTTGCATTTTCGCAGACTAATCCCATGTCTCCATTCTCCACTGGTATATTCACTTTTATTCATTCTAAAAATAGCATCATGTCCCCAAATGGTAACATTTTGAGCATTAATCAGTTCAAAAAGCTTATCATTTGTATTCTTAAAAGCACCTATTTTTGCTCTTAATACAACTCCTTTCTCAAAAATGATTATTTTATTTAAAAGATTACTAACTCTTATTGGACCAACTATCCAATCGGAAGATTGCTTGTCAATTACAATTGTATCATTTTTTGCGTTGAGTGCTGCCAAAAAAGCTTGGGTAGCATCATTTGGATTAAATCCAAATGATGATGCTTCTACTCTTCCAGCAATTTTACTTGATACAACACTACTTTCAGTTGTAAAAGCTTCTTCATTTTCATCGTTTATAAATAATTCTTCTTTTTCGCAACTACTAAAGTAAATTGCAGATAATAAATAAAAAACGAATTTTAATTTATTCATAAAAGATTTGGGGCACAATTTTTTTTTACACATAGCATATTTATTAATTAAACATTATTAAATTTTTTTTTAGGAATTTATAAACGGAAAACTTTACTTATTATAATTTATATAAGTAGTTTTTTAGTCAAAAAAATATGTGTTAATTAAAAATTATCTAGATGAGTATAAATGTAATTTACATTACGATTGTTTACTATATTATAATTGGTATATTGAGGTTCATTATCGTAAGGCTCAACAATAAAAATTTCACCATTCATATCGTTTAGCCCAAGCAAAGTAGCAGCTCCTTGTATATTAATAAAAGATTTATTTGTATCATATTTTATATACAAATTATCAAATGTGAAGCCTCCTAATGGCCCGGATGAAATATTATAATCCGGCACTTCTAAAAAGATCGGATTTAATGAGTTATCACTCTTACATATATTTTGAGCTACACAATTTTTAAAAGTGACATGATATGCTGCGCTAGTCTTACGGCTATAAAGCATACCCCAATTACTTCCATTAACTTCACAATTTTCAAAAAGAACATTGCCTTTTACTGGTTTTGTTTTATGAGCAGATATTTGAATTTCGGTGGCCACATATTGGTTACTCGGATCATGATTTGAACTTAAATAGCAATTCCTAAATGTAATACTTACGGGCTCAGATGAATCTTCTAAATTATGAAGTGCAAGTACTATACCTGCATGAAAATTATTTGTGAATCTGCAATTTTCAATAAGTACATTCACTATTCTATCTTCAGGAGTGTTTGGTTCAATATCTAATCCAGCTTCTGGCAATGATCCCTTAGTATCAGAAAAATTAGAATTATAAACTTCCAAATGATCTACACTTATAATACTAATTCCTTGTCTTCTATTATTTAGTGATTCAACATCCTCTATAAGTATATCTTTTGAGTAGGTACCAGCATTATTGCCAGCAATATAAATGCCATCTCCTCCACTATCCAAAATTTTCAATCCTTTTATACTGATATTTGAGCTTTCTCTCAAACTAATTGCATGACGCCATTCTCCACTAGTATATTCAGATTTTTCCATTTTAAAAGTAGCTCCATATCCTATAATATGAACATTTACGGCATTCCTAAGTTCAAATAATCTATCCGTAGAATTCCCGTATGCCCCTGGTTTAGCTCTAAAAACTACGCCTTCTTCAAAATACAATACTTTGTTGGATAAATTTGAAATCGATAAAGGTTTTACAAACCAATCAGAAGATTTTTTATCAATTATGATCGTATCGCTATCAGATTTAAGTGCGGCAAGAAAAGCCGCTGTGGCATCTTGGGGGTCATATCCAAATGAAGAAGCCAGAACCCCGTATATAATATTACCCTCTTCTACTTCTACGGGTTCTTCTTCGATAGGTTCTTGTTCTGTAGGTTCCTCTTCAACAATTGTTTGACTATCATCTATTGCATTAACATCAGCAAAATCGACTTCATTAGTACAGGAACACAGCAATAGCAATGCAATAATAAATGCAGATTTTTTCATTGGGATTTGGGGTTTACAAATTAATATTTTATAATATTTTTGGGCACATTAAAATCTATAGGTATGATTTTTATATACGTTCATTTATATTATTTTGGTCTCTTTTAAATAAATTTTTAACGTTATTAAATTAACTATTTTGAAAATTGATAAATAAAAGCGAATAAAATATTTTAGCGAATATTCAATTCTTTTAGATGAAATGCAAGAAAACATGGTTAAAATCAATTAATTACCCGTATAATTACTGTAATATGTGGATATCATATTTAGCCATTACATTATTCCCGTAGTAATGTGTACTCCATTTTCACATTTATATTATTTTTCGGATTGTAATTATTATAAAAAAAATCTTTTTTTATGTTCCCAATGACTGTTATGCTTCCATTTATGTCCTCCACATTTTTAAGTGTATTTAATTTTGAACCTTGTACGAATAAAAATGGTAAATCGACTTTATATTCTAATAATAAATTATCAAAAGTATACCCACCTAAAGCGCCATACGTTTTATAATAATCCGGAACTTCCAAATAAATAGGTGCCATAGAATTATTTTGACAAATATTTTTTGCTGCACAATTTTTAAAAGTTACATGAAACGCATTACTTTGTTTTCTGCTATAAAGAAGCCCCCACTTACTGCCATCTATAAAACATTCTTCAAATAAAACATTTCCTTTGACGGGGTTGGCAGCATTCGCAGAAATCACAATTTCGCTAGCAACATACTTATTATCAGGATGATGATTCATGCTCAAATAGCAATCATAAAACTCTATATTTACATTTACCGATGTATTATCTAATTTAGTAAGTGCTAAAAGTATGCCTGCATGATTATTCTCTGCAAATGAACATTTTTCAAAGCGGACATTTACAATCCTATCTTGAGGATTATTTGGCTCAATATCAACACCAGCCTCTGGTAAAGTGCCATTAGTAGAATTAAATGAAGAGTTTCTAACTAAAAGATTTTGAGCACTAATTATACTCATTCCTTGTCGTCTGTTATTAATTGATTTTACATCTTCGATAAGAATATTTTCTGAATAGGATCCTTTTTCCATCCCAGCTATATAAATTCCGTCGCCCCCACTATCTCTGATGGTTAATCCTTTTATAGCTATATTATTACATTTTCTTAAACTAATTGCATGACGCCACTCACCATGATTGTATTCAGCTTTTTCCATGATAAATGTTGCCCCATAACCAATAATATTAACATCCTTGGCATTGATCATTTCAAATAACTTGTTATTATTACGATTAAATGCACCAGATTTAGCCCTTAAACAAACCCCTTCTTCAAAAATTATAGTTTTATTACGTATGTTTTTTAGAGTAATTGGTTTTGTTATCCAATCGGATTTTTGCTTATCAAAAATTATAGTATCTGAATTACTATGAATAGCATCGATAATAGCTTTACTAGAATCCTCAGGGTAAAATCCGAAACTTGATACTTTAACTGTTTGAGATACTAATTGCTCAGTATTAAAAATTAAGCAAAATGGAATGATTACTAATAGGTTACTAAATTTCATTAAATATTTAATTAATGTTTAAGAATTCACACTTCGTAACGGTTATTAAAACGCTTTTCTTTACATAATATAAAGAGATAAAAACAACTTATTAGTAAATTTATTTTTAATATCACTTCAAAAATGAATTTCAACGAAAATATCAAATACTTCACATAATAAATAATTATTTATAAAATTATATTTTGATATTTGCCCGCTAAATAAAAACAGTCATAATTATGGCACCCCCGCCAAATGATATAATACTAAATGATTTAGATGCATGAAAAATACTCAAAATAGGTTATATCAGATTGAGTTATTAAGGTTTATTGCAAATTTAGGTGTTGTTTTTTATCACTTTTCTTATAGAGGATTTATTAAGTCTGGATTACATAGATTGCAACTTATCAATTGTACATTTATTTCTGTAATAATATTGTTTAACAATAATCGTTTTTCAATTAGCATAAAGCGATATCTCCCTAACCAATCAATATTCAACGATCTTATGCGAGTTAAAAATAGAAATTATATTGTTCAATGATTCTGAAATTAAGGGTTTATAGATACTCCTATTCGTAATTTTAATAGTATTCATGATATTAACATCATATGTAATTCATTTAAAAGTTGAAAAACCACCAAGTAAAAAAAATGAGAAATTTTTTAGATCAAAATAAAATCGTTAAATAAAAAACAAATAATTTAAAACAATGAACTTAACAGTAATTGGAACCGGATACGTTGGATTGGTAAGTGGAACTTGTTTCTCAGAAATGGGCAATAGAGTTACTTGTATTGATATTGATGAAAACAAAATTGAAAAGCTTAAGCAAGGTATTATACCTATTTACGAACCAGGTTTAGAAGGCATGGTATTAAAAAATGTAGAATTAGGAAACTTACATTTCAGCACTAAACTTGGAGATGGTTTAAAAAAAGCTGAAATCGCATTTATTGCAGTTGGAACTCCTATGGGGGATGATGGCTCTGCAGATTTACAATATGTGTTAGCAGTTGCTAAGCAAATTGGTCAAGAAATGCAACAACCACTTATTGTAGTTGACAAATCTACTGTTCCTGTAGGTACTGGAGATAAAGTGAAAGCAACTATACAAAAAGAACTGGATAAAAGAGGAGTTAATATTAGCTTTGACGTGGTTTCAAACCCTGAGTTTTTAAAAGAAGGTGCTGCTATAGGCGATTTTATGAAACCGGATAGAGTGGTAATAGGAGCTGAAAGCGAGACTGCTATAAAAAAAATGAACGATTTATATAGTCCGTTTCTTTTAAATACCGGCAGATTTATTTCGATGGATATTCGCTCAGCAGAAATGACCAAATATGTTGCTAATACGATGCTGGCGACTAAAATTTCATTTATGAATGAAGTTTCAAACATTTGTGAATTAGTGGGGGCCGATGTAAATCAAGTTCGAATAGGTATTGGTTCTGATAGCCGTATTGGATATAGTTTTATATATCCTGGCTGTGGTTATGGAGGTTCTTGTTTTCCTAAAGATGTAAAAGCATTAAAAAAAGCAGCTCAAGAAAATGGTTATGAAGCTAAAATAATAGGAGCCGTTGAGTTAGTTAATGATAACCAAAAATTAGTGATTGCCAATAAAGTAATAAAACGTTTTGGCGAAAATCTTTCAGGAAAAACATTTGCCATGTGGGGACTTTCATTTAAACCTGAAACAGATGATATGCGTGAATCTCCTTCTATTTATGTGATTCGTGAACTTGTAAAAAGAGGAGCTAAAATTCAAGCCTATGACCCAAAAGCAATGAATGAAGCGCAGCATTTTTACTTAAAGGATATCAATGAAGTCTCATATTATAAATCAAAATATGATACATTAAAAAATGCTGACGCAATGATTCTTTTAACGGAATGGAAAGAATTTCGTTCACCTGATTTTGAAGAGTTAAAAGTTCAGATGAAAAACCCAATTATTTTTGATGGACGTAATCAATATTCAAGCTTAAAACTTGATGAAAAGGGATTTGAGTATTTTCAAATAGGAAAAGAATAGTATAGAAGTTACTTAGATCTTGTTTAATGCCAAAAAACATTCTTTTATCCCTCAAGAAAAAAATAATCACCCAACCGTTAATATTAAATATGTTAACGGTTGGAATGGTGACTTTGTTAATAAAACTTGTTTCTTTTTACAAAGAAGTTGTTGTTGCTGGTGCCTTTGGTTTATCTGAATTAATAGATACCTTTTTGATTGCAACATTAATTCCTTCTTTTATTCAAAATGTATTTATTAATGCGCTTCGGAATTTATTTATTCCTAACTATATAGCAGAACTTAATACAACTAAAGACAAAGGGGGGTTTCAAGCTTTAATATTATGTATTATAACAGTCATAATTTCCGTTTTAACAATCATCACTTTTATTTTTACAAATTCTCTTTTAGAGGCTGTTTTTCCCGGGCATACTGAATCTTATTATCATCTAATAAAAATTCAATTATATTTTGTATTACCATGTTTGTTTTTCTGGTCTGTTTCATCATATTTAGGTGCTTTATTAGAAATAGAAGGTAAATTTTTTTATTCAACATTTTCATCAATATTTTTATCGATTACTACAATAATTGCTCTTTTTTTCTTCAAAGAACAATTAGGAGATACGGTATTAGCAGTAGGATTGCTCACGGGTAGCTGTTTATCTTTTGTCTATTTATTAATACTATGTCTTTATTATAAGTGTATAGAATTAAACTTACCCAAATTAAACAATAATATGCGCACCATGATAAGGCAATTGCCCCCTAAAGTTACTTCAGGGCTTTTAACAGGCATTAACCCTTTTGTGGACCAATTCTTTGCAGCTCAGCTAGCAGTAGGATCAATTGCTTCCATGAATTATGGAACAAAAATTCCTGCTTTTATAGTAGGTATATTAATAATAGCTCTTGGTAATGTACTATTGCCTTATTTTTCTAAATTGGTAAATGAGAATCTTAAAAAAGCATATCATCATCTTTTCACAATACTAAAAATAATCTTTTTTGCTTCCTCAATAGTCACCTTAATAGCAGTATTCTTTTCACAGGAAATTATATCAATTTTATTTGAAAGGAAAGAGTTTACAGCAGAAGACACAATTGTAGTTTCCGACATTCAAAAAATTGTGCTTATATATGTCCCTTTCTATCTTTCTACACTCATTCTTGTAAAGTTTTTGACAAGTATTAATAAAAACAGTTTCATGGCCTGGATTTCTTTTTTGAATTTAATTGTCAACCTTATACTAAATATTATTTTTGTCAAAATATACGGGGTCTATGGATTAGTCTTAAGTACCACCATAGTGTACATTATAAGTAGTCTGTTTTACTTAACTTATACATATAAACAGTACAAGAATTCACTAATAATTAACTAAAAAAATGAAGATTGATTTTATAATAAGTGGATTACAAGGTGGAGGAGCACAACGGGTGATGGTTATTTTAGCCAATCATTTTGCAGAAAAAGGATATGAAATAAGTATTATTACTTTTAGCGGAAAACATGATGACTTTGAAATTAATCCTTTGATTAATAGAGTAAAACTACATAAAAGTAAAATTAAAATTCACAGAATCGGCGTTTTAATTAACTTGTTAAAATATTATAGAGCTAAAAAAAACAGACCCGCTATTATTATTTCATTTATAACTTTAATGAATCTTATTTCCATTATTGTTGCAAAAATCTACTCCATTAAAATAATTATTTCTGAGCATAACAGCCATCTTCAGGCACAAAGCCCAAAATTTTTAACATATTTAACGAGAAAACTATTTTATCGACATGCTGATTTTGTCACAGTACTTACATCTTATGATATAGATTTTTATAAAAAACTGAAGTCGAATGTGATAGTAATGCCAAATCCTTGTAGTTTTACACCTATTGAAAATTCAAATAAACAAAGGGAAAAAGTAATTCTGGCCGTAGGTAACCTAGACAGGTACCAACATAAAGGTTTTGATAATTTGATTTCATTCATTGAACCTATATTAAAATCAAATCCAGATTGGATTTTAAAAATTATAGGTGGCGGAGATACGGGTAAAAATCATCTAAAAAACATAGCTATAAATTTAAATATTACTGAACAGGTTGTTTTTGCAGGATTTCAAAGCAATGTTGCAGAAATTATGGATGCCTCTGAAATATTTATTCTTTCATCTAGATATGAAGGTTTACCAATGGTTCTCTTAGAAGCCATGTCACAAGGAATGGCATGTATAGCTTATGACTGTAAAACTGGCCCTTCTGATATTATAACTAATGAAGTTAATGGATTACTGATAGAAGATCAAAATAGTATTAGTATGCAAAATGGCTTAAAAAAATTAATTTCTGATGAATCGCTCCGAAATAAATTAAAGGCCAATGCAATTATGAGTTTAGACAATTATTCTATAAATTCTATAGAAGAAAAATGGGAGAAACTTTTTAACGAATTATTACCAGTCAGAAAATGAAAACATTAAGTATAATATGCTTTTATATTCCATTTGTTTTTAATGTTCTAAACCTTCAGACATTTATTGCAAAGTTTGTGTCCTATTCATTAGGTCAAATTTCTGCATATATTAATGTTATTCTGGTAATGCTCGGCATATTTCTCTTTATTAAAGAAAAAAGATCCTTTCCAAAAATTGTTAATTTATGGATAGTATTTTTTATTTTATACTATTGTATTGGACTGATTGCGAGCATAATTTTAGATAATTATGCCGATATACTAAGAACAATGGTGCCTATTACCTACTTCTTTGGATATTCAATTTTTTTAAGTATCCCAGAAGAACGGGAAAAATTCTCTAAGATAATTCCAGCCACTTTTTTAATGGCTTGTGTATTACTTATAATATTACAACAATTAAATTTTTCTTTAGATCATGATGGAATTTATGAATATAACTTATCCAGAGCTGGCGGGGTGTACGGAGATGCTAATAATGCAGCTGTAGTATGCATACTTTCATTTATTCTTCTTAAGAATGAATATAACCCCTCTTCGAATTTGCTTAAAATATTAAAAATTATAGGGTTAATTATCTCTGTATATGCTTTGTTTTTAACGTTCTCGCAAACGGGTTTTGTTGTTTTTTTCATTGTATTGTGTTTAGTATACCATAAATTGTTTCAATTTAAAAAATTATTATTAGTAATAATTTGTCTTCCTTTTATAATATATTCCCTATTAAATGCAGCTTTATCAAGTACCTTACTAAATAAAGTACAAAAGGGCAGAATAGAAAGTATCGTCAATTTGCTAACTTTAAATACTGATAAAGTTTCACTCTCAGAACGTGATGTACTTTTAAAAAATATGCTAAATTATGTATATGAAAATCCTATTTTAGGAAATGGAATTAATTTTTCAGTGGCAATTAGGGGTCATAATACTATTATAGGAGTCTGGGCAGATGCAGGAATTTTCACTTTTCTATTCTTCCTTTTTCTTTTATTCACCTATTTTAAAGACGCTATTCTGGCTTCTGAAAAAATTCGCTTTTATGTTTTACCAATTATATTCACATTATCGATATTTATGCTCAGTTTACAAACCATTATTAATCAGGCATATTTAATGGTTTTGTTTGTTTATATAGGTTTTTTACTAGATAATAAAAACAAAATTAAAATTTCAACAGACTATGAAAAAATGGCTTAGTTTACTAAAAGACAATTACTATAAGCTTACCAAAGGTGGTGTTGGATATGCTCGTTATAAAGGTGTAAAAGTAGGTAATGATTGTCGGATACTTATAACAACTTTTGGATCTGAACCTTGGATGATTTCTATAGGAAATAAAGTAACCATTACATCGGGAGTTCGTTTATTAACACATGATGGGGCTTCTTGGCTATTTAATGACGAGAAAGGAAGAAGACACCTATACCGGCCTGTAAAGATTGGAAATAATGTATTTATCGGTTCAAATGCTATCATTATGCCTGGAGTAATCATTGAAGATAATGTTATTGTTGCTGCTGGCAGTGTAATTACTAAATCAATCCCCTCCGGATCTATTGTAGGTGGTAATCCCGGGAAAATTATTGGAAAGTTTGATGACTACAAAAAAAGAGTTTTAGAAGGTTACATTTCTGATATGGATATGGATTTTTCAAAAGATTTCAGAACTCGGATTGAAGAAGTTATAGATGAAGTTAATAAGCCTTTTATGAAATAAACATCATGATAACATCAAAAAAAGAATATAAACAATATATAAAGGCTGATCAAAAAGCCAGAGGAATTGATGACTCACTTAAAGAGAAGCTAAAGCAA
This sequence comes from uncultured Flavobacteriaceae bacterium, assembly GCA_937901915.1. Taxonomy (GTDB): domain Bacteria; phylum Bacteroidota; class Bacteroidia; order Flavobacteriales; family Flavobacteriaceae; genus Abyssalbus. Next base: position 5,832 of record CALGUD010000127.1, on the reverse strand, counting down.
CTTATATATACAGACCCTACTTGGAGATTCCAAAAAAAATTGCGTAAAGTTGAATATTATCAGAACTGTAAAAAAGGTTTTATAAATAAAATCATTTATTTTATTCTCCTTTATCAATTTAAAAAATATTCAATAAAACTTGGCTTTTCAATCCCTCCTAATGCTTTTGGTCCTGGTTTAGCAATTCCACATTATGGAACTATTGTAATAAATAGCAAAGCAAAGATTGGTAAAAATTGTAGAATTCATGTATGTGTTAATATAGGGGCAGCAGGAGGACATCCTGAAGCTCCTCAAATTGGTGATAATGTTTATATAGGTCCAGGAACCAAAATTTATGGAAATATTAAAATTGGCAATAATATAGCTATTGGAGCAAATTCAACAGTTAATAAATCTTTTGAAGAAAATAATGTTATGATTGCAGGATCCCCGGCAAAAATAATTAAAGAAATAGATGTTAAAAAAATTATTAAGCATATTTAGTTAAACGTTTGGAAAATATTAATAATAAAAAAATTAAAGTTTCATTTGTATTACCCACGCTTAAAGCGGGAGGTGCAGAACGTGTAATGTCATTCATTGCACAAAATCTTGATCATGAAAAGTTTAAATCTTCATTGGTAATTATAGGAAGAGAAAGTGAAACTTCTTATGATATTGATAATACAAAAATTATATATCTTAATAAACCAAGAGTATTAGCATCTATTGGCTCATTGATTTTTTATTTAAAAAATGAAAAACCTGATATTGTAATTAGTGCTATTTCACATTTAAATATAATAATGGCTTTTATTTCAATTTTATTTCCCAAAACAAAATTTGTTGGTAGAGAAGTAAATGTTTTAAGCGTAAGAAAAAATTATTCTGTTAATAAAAATCCCCTTTCATCCATTCTTGTCAAATATAGCTATCGTTTGTTAGACAAAATTATTTGCCAATCAAATGACATGGCAGCGGACATGGAAAAAAATTATAGCGTAAAAAAATCAAAAATTGTTATTATAAATAATCCTATTAATGATAATTGCCTGCCAAAAAAATCTCATCAAGTAAATGAGATAATTCAATTTATTACTGTTGGAAGTTTAGAATTAAAGAAAGGACATTACAGAATTATCGAGGCATTATCAAAACTTAACTTTCCATTTCATTATACTATAGTAGGAAACGGTAGTGAAAAGGAAAATATTTTTAAATTAATTAAAAATTTAAAAATAGAAGATCAAGTAACACATATTCCTTTTACAAAAGAAGTGCCTGCACTTCTTAATAAAAGTGATATTTTTTTACAAGGCTCTTTTGTTGAAGGATTTCCAAACGCTTTGTTAGAAAGCTGTGCAGTAGGCACACCCGCCGTTGTGTTTAAAGCTCCCGGAGGAATTAATGAAATTATTGAGATCGGCGTGAACGGTTTTATTGCTGAAAATGAAAAAGAGTTTGTTGAAAGTATAATATATTTAAAAAATAATTATCCTACTGATCCCATAAAAGTAAGCCAATCTGTACATTCAAAATATAACAAAGAAGTAATTTTAAATAAATATCAAACTCTTTTCTTAAATCTATTAAATTGAAAAATAAAAAACATATAGATTGGTTAACTGTTTTACCCACAGATAGTTTGGGCGGTGGTGCTGAGCAATTGCTAATGAATGTCATATTACATTTATCAAATAATAATAAAAATAATACCGTAATTATTTTAACAAAAAAAAAAGGAAAAGGTTGGGAGCCTTTAGAAACAAAATGCAATGTAATTTATTTGTCTTTTAACTCAGTTTTTTTAGGATACTTATATGCAATCCCGTACTTACTTTTAATATTTTTAACACACAAAATAAATTATACTATAACATCGCAAACTCTTATAAATAGTTTAATTGGCATCTATAAAAGAATTGGATTTTTAAAAAAAACAAAAGTAATTGTAAGAGAATCCAATTCAATTTTTAAACTGCTTAAGGGTTTTAAACTTAAAGTATATACCCTGGCTTATAAATTGGGATATTCTAAAGTTGATTTATTGATATGTCAAACGGATTACATGAAAAATCAACTTATAAATGAAATAAAAGGGTTAGAACAAAAAGTTACCATTACTGTAATTCCAAATCCAATAAATTTAGGTCCCATACAAGAAAAATCTAAACAAAGAATTGCTAATTTACCTAATAATCCCTATTTAGTAGCTGCGGGGAGGCTTGTTGACGCTAAAGGTTTTGATATATTAATTGATTCATTTAGTAATTTATTGACTGATTTTCCAACCTTAAAACTATTGATATTAGGACAGGGTGAAAACGAAAAAAAATTAAAAGACCAAATAAAATCTCTTCATCTGACAGATAAAGTCATTATGGTTGGCTTTGTAAATAATGTTTATCCTTATTTTAAAAATGCAAAACTTTGCGTATTATCATCGCGAATAGAAGGATTTCCTAATGTTCTCTTACAAATGATGACACAAAACAATAAAGTAGTAAGTACCATAAGTGCAGGAGATATTGAAAACATTGATGGCGTATATAAATGCAAAACAAATGATGTTTTAGATCTCACTAAAGCAATTAAAAATTGTCTTGAAGAAAATACGGATAAACAAAGACAGGTATTTGATGATTATTTAAATAAAAGAACAATGGATGAATTTATAAAATCTATTCTGTCTAAATTAAATTAATGAAATAATACATAAAGACTACTGCTAAAGTTAAAAAATTCATAGACTAAATATGATAAAGAGAAGAATATTACTCACTTGTTCCTATGCACCTTCCCTTACGCATTTTCGGGGCGATTTTATAAAGGATCTGATATTAAATGATTTTGATGTGTTTTGTGCTGCACCAGATTGTGATACAGAAACTAAAAAAGAATTAGATTCATTAGGAGCAACTCTGTTAGAATTTCCATTAATGAGAACTGGCATGAATCCGTTTAAGGATTTACAAGCAATGCTCGCCCTAAAGAAAATTATAAAAACCAACAAAATTGATATCATTTTTCCCTATACCATCAAACCGGTGCTTTATGGTTCAATGGCAGCTAATCAAACAAAAATTTTAGCTTTCTCCTTAATTACTGGTTTAGGTTATACTTTTAGTGGTACTACTTTAAAATCAAGGATCTTACAAAAAGTTACTGAAATTTTATATAAATTATCTATCAGAAAAAATAAAGTTATAATATTTCAGAATATAGATGATCGTCAATTATTTGTTGAAAGAGGTATTATTTCTACTAAACAGAAATATGATATTGTAGATGGTTCAGGAGTTAATCTTTCAAAATATAACTTTAGAGCAAATGAAAACACAAGTGATAAGATTATATTTGTTTTTGTAGCCAGATTAATTCGTGAAAAAGGAACTCATTTATTTATTGAAGCTGCTAAAGTGTTAAAAAATGAATTTCCAAATGCAGAATTTCATGTTATTGGTAGTGCACAAACGTCTCCCTCTGCTATTAAATTAGACATCTTAAATAAATACCATAATGAAGGTGTTATTATATACCATGGAAGACAAAAAAATGTGCCGGAATTTTTATCAAAATCTGACATTTTTGTTCTTCCAACATATTACCGTGAAGGAATTCCACGTTCAATTTTAGAAGCCTTATCAGTTGGAATGCCAATAATAACAACTAATACACCCGGTTGCCGTGAAACTGTGAAAAATCAGGAAAATGGATTTTTAATTAAACCTCAGGATGAAAACGAACTAATTTCAGCAATGCAATACTTTTTGGAAAATCCAAAAAAAATAAAAGAAATGGGATTAAAGAGCAGAGAATTAGCAGAAAATAAATTTGATGTCAATATCATAAATAAAAAATTAATTGAAATAATAAAAAGCAATTACTGATTTTACAAATATTAGAATATGTACAAAATTTTCTTTAAAAGATTGTTTGATTTTATAGCTGCTATTATTGGCTTATTACTATTATCCCCGATTATAATAATAACTACCATATTCTTGTTTATTTCAAATAATGGCCATCCATTTTTTTTTCAAAGTCGCCCGGGAAAAAATGAAATAATATTTAAAATCATAAAATTTAAAACTATGAATGATAAAAAGGATAAGAATGGGGAACTCTTACCTTTTGAACAGAGAATCACAAAAGTTGGTTCGTTCATAAGAAAATTTTCACTTGATGAAATTCCACAATTAATCAATGTTTTGAAAGGTGATATGAGTTTAATTGGCCCAAGACCATTACTTGTTCAGTATCTTCCACTCTATAATGAAAACCAAAAAAGAAGACATGAAGTAAAACCGGGAGTTACAGGCTGGGCTCAGGTAAACGGTAGAAATGCAATTTCATGGGAGAAAAAATTTGAATATGATGTTTGGTATGTTGACAATTTATCGCTCTTCCTTGATATAAAAATTTTTTTCCTAACTTTAAAAAAAGTAATTATCAGAGAAGGTGTTAATTCATCTGAAAATTTAAATATGACTACCTTTAAAGGTATAGGTGAGGAATAATTTTCACAACAATGAATCAAATAAAAAAAAATCAAAATCTTAATTGGGCTATTCTATTAACCGGATGGGGTCGGGGTGCTAAAAATGCAATTAAATCATATAAAGAAGGATTATTAGGCAATAACATCATTAAGTTGTTAATTTATGAAAATGAACCATCCGGTGCGGTTGAAGAAGCTAAAAAATCTAAAATCAAAAATATTTCTATTTTAAGGAGAGATTTTAACACTCCGGAAGCCTATCAGGATAAAATCATTGATATTTTAAAGCAAGAAAATATTGACTATATTTTTCTACTCAATTACAAGTATATAATAAGGCATAATATGCTTTCCGTTTTCCCAAACCGTATTGTAAATATACACCCATCATTGTTGCCAAGTTTTAAAAATACGTCTACTGCTATACAAGATGCATTGGAGTATGGAGTCAAAGTTTCAGGTGTAACCACACACTTTATAGATAATAAAATTGATGAGGGTATTATTTTATGCCAAAAACCAATAATATTTTCTAAAACAGATAATTTTAAAACTCTAAACCCTAAATTTGTTAGAACGGGTAAAAAAATTGTGATAGAGACATTTCATCTGGTTTACAACAATCATTTTGAATAAAAATTTATTAAGTATGTATACGTTTTTTTTCAAAAATATATTCGACTTCATTTTTTCTTTGATTGGGTTAATTGTATTCCTTCCCGTCATTGTAATTATATTTATTTTATTGTTATTTGCTAATAAAGGAAAACCATTATTCTATCAGTTAAGACCTGGTAAAAATGAGAACTTATTTAAAATAATTAAGTTTAGAACCATGAATGATAAAAAGGATGCTTCCGGTAAATTATTGCCGGATACTGAAAGGCTAACCCTTATAGGTAAGTTTATTAGAAAAACATCTCTTGATGAAGTTTTGCAACTAATCAATGTTGTAAAGGGCGACATGAGTTTTGTAGGTCCCCGACCATTATTAATTAGGTATTTACCCTATTATACACCTGAAGAAAAAAAAAGACATTCTGTTAAACCGGGAATTACTGGTTTAGCACAAATATCCGGAAGAAATATTATTGGTTGGGATGAGCGTTTAGCCAAAGACATTGAATATGTTAATAATATTTCCTTTTTTTTGGATCTTAAAATTTTAATCACAACTGTTTTGAAAGTAATAAAGTCGAAAGACATAGTAGTTGATACTAATTCAGTACTAGTTGATTTTGATGAACTAAGAAAAACGAAACAAAAATATTTATTTTGAATTTTTATTATTTATAATTACTAGTGATGCGTTGTTTTTTTAAAAAAACATATAATTGACTGATATTAAA
>CALGUD010000126.1 GCA_937901915.1 uncultured Flavobacteriaceae bacterium | reverse complement strand
CTTCTGCCATTTTATGAGTGTCCATGCGTTTTTTAACAGCAGCTCCTTCTTCTTTAGCAGCGGCTAAAACTTCACCGGCTAATTTCTGAGCCATTGATTTTTCATTCCTCTTACGGGAAAAACTAATGAGCCACTTCATAGCTATTGATACTTTTCTATCCGGCCTGATTTGCATAGGAATTTGAAATGTTGCCCCTCCTACACGCCTTGAACGTACTTCTACGTGCGGCATTACGTTAGATAAAGCATCTTTCCACAATTCCAAAGCGGTTTTTTCCTCGTCTTGTTTCTTTTGATCTACAATATCCATTGCATCGTAGAAAATTTTGAACGCTACAGACTTTTTACCATCCCACATCAGATTGTTCACAAAACGTGTTACTAACTGATCGTTAAATCTTGGATCGGGTAAAAGCGGCCTTTTCTTTGCCTGTCTTTTTCTCATGTCTTCTTTTTAAAAGTTTTAATTACTTTTTAGGGCGTTTTGCACCGTACTTAGATCTTCGTTGTGTTCTTCCCTGTACACCAGCGGTGTCTAAAGCTCCACGAACAATGTGATATCTAACTCCCGGTAAATCTTTTACCCTTCCGCCTCTTACTAATACTATCGAGTGCTCCTGGAGATTGTGTCCTTCACCCGGGATGTATGCATTCACTTCATTACCATTTGTAAGACGAACCCTTGCTACTTTACGCATAGCTGAATTCGGCTTTTTAGGTGTAGTAGTGTAAACACGCGTACAAACCCCGCGTCTTTGCGGACACGAATCCAAAGCAGCCGATTTGCTCTTCTTAGCAATACTGACTCTTCCTTTTCGTACTAATTGTGAAATTGTTGGCATAATTTACGTTACAATAACTGTATTAATTTTTTTAATCCCCGTTTTTAAGGGTGGCAAAGGTAGAAATATTTTCGAAGAATTCAAATGTAAACGAATTAATTTTCAATTCTATATAAATATATTAAGACAGGAGGCTCAGATAGTTTGTGATTATTATAAATTAAGAAGCCATAACCCCATTAATGATTTGTATAAATGACACAGAAGTCCCGTTATTTTTAATTGTTAAGATATATTTTAAAATGCTAAATAATATAATACAATATAGACACATGGAAAAAATGATTATTTGGAACTATAAATACTATGACTTCAGTCAATTTTATAATTATATCAAACCCATACTATCAAATTTAAATTAAAAGTTTTCTTATTCTTATAAAAACACCTGTCTATATCTGATTTATCTGTATTTTTTTGCTTGTTTTTATGATTTTTTTAGAAAAATATAACATTTTGCTTTTCTTTTATGAAAAAAAAGTTGGATTATTAACCTTAATTTAAGAGTTTTGCTAATAGCTAATTCAAATAAAATTATAAAATGAGAACAAAGTCTAGTAGATTTTTAACGCTGCTATTGGCGTTGCTTGTGCAAATTGTATTTGCACAGGAGAAAACGATCTCAGGTAATGTAACAGACCAGGATGGTTTGCCGTTACCCGGGGCTAATATCGTTGTAAAAGGTTCTACAATAGGAACCCAAACCGATTTTGATGGAAATTATTCCATTACTGCAAGTGTAGGCCAGACACTCGTATACTCTTATCTTGGCCAACAATCAGTAGAAAGGTTAGTGGATGCTTCTACTTCAGTAATTAACGTTCAATTACTGGAAGATACTCAATCTTTGCAAGAAGTTGTTGTGACAGCAGCCGGTATACAAAGAGAGAGATCGTCACTGGGTTCAGCAACTACTACTATTAGAAATGACGACCTTGTTGAAGGTTCTCAAACCAATATAGCAGATGCAATAAAAGGTAAAGTAGCCGGTGTTGTTATTTCTAACGCCTCTACTGACCCCGGCGCTTCCTCCGGGATGATTATCAGGGGTTTTAGTTCCCTGGGTGGTTCTAATCAACCATTATATGTTGTAGATGGTGTACCCGTAAGTAATGCTTCTACATTCAGTAATTCATTAAATGGAGGATATGATTTTGGACGTGGTTCTTCAGATATCAATCCTGAGGATATTGAATCGATGACCATATTAAAGGGTGCTTCGGGAACTGCACTTTATGGTTCACGTGCCGCCAATGGCGTAATCCTAATCACAACTAAAAGTGGAAATGCGGCTAAATTGACAGTCGATTTCTCTACCACAACTGCTTTTTCCGACGTACTGCGTGTTCCAAAATACCAGGACAAATTTGGACAAGGATGGGATGGAGCACATTACTTAGGTGAAAATGGCTCATGGGGCCCCCGTTTTACCGGTGAAATACTACCATGGGGAAACATAGTTAATGATTCCCAAAAAATAAAACCATTTTCATTTCAGAAAGACCAACTTAGAAATTTCTTTGATATAGGTAATACATTTATAAATAATTTATCAATTTCAGGGGGTAGCGGTGAGACATCAGCAAGGCTTTCATATTCCAATACGGCGACTGACGGGATTTATCCAACAGATGCAGATTCATATGAAAGGAATACTTTATCTGTAGCCCTAAATTCAAAAGTAGATTTTCTAACTTTCGGTGCAACTGCAAATTATGTGAGTACATCCGGAAGTGCTGTAGCAACAGGACAGGGATTGACAGTTTATAACAACCTGATGCAAATTCCTACTGATATCGATATTACCGAATTTAGGGATTATGAAAACGATCCTTTTAATACGGTTTCAAATTACTATACTCCTTACGGTGTTACCAATCCTTATTTTACATTGAATGAAAACGGAACGGATTACAAAAAAGAACGGTTTTATGGTTCATTTGACGTTTCAGCAAAGCTAAATGATTGGTCAAGGTTAACTTACAGACTGGGAATTGACCAATACAGTGAAGCCATAAAAATATGGCAGGCTATAGTTGATGCAGAACCCGGCTCTCCTAATGATGGCACAAGCACAGAAGTGCCTGGCGGTTATGCAGAGATAGGCACAAATGTGAAGCAAATCAATCATGACTTTCTTTATGGAATTAATCTAAATCCTAGTGAGAGTTTTAACATCCAATCGGATTTTGGCTTTAACTATAATGACAGGTATAGCTCTAGTTTTGCAGCATCTGTTACTACCCAGGATATACCAGGGTACTACGGCTTTAATAACTCTGCAAGTACACCAGCTGTAGCTTCTACGATTAGCAAAAGAAGATTGTTAGGTTTATTTAACAGTACTACATTTGCTTATAATGACATGGTATATTTAACCGGAAATATCAGAAATGACTGGTATTCCACCCTACCCTCCCAAAACAGGTCTGTGCTCTATGGAGGTATAAATACGAGTTGGGTATTTACCAGAACATTTGAAGGTATTCAAGATATAATAAATTACGGTAAATTAAGAGCAGGATATGGAGAAACAGGGGTAGACACTGGCCCATACCAAATTTTACCGGATTTTGTTTCCGGAAATATTGATAATCAAGGATTCAGAACTTTAGCATTTCCTACCGGTGGCTTAAATGCTTTTGAAGTGGGAAACAGGGCTGAAAATCCTAACCTGGAACCGGAAAGAAGAAAAGAATATGAAATAGGTGCAGAATTGCAATTTTTAGATAGCAGAATTACTGTAGATTTCACCTATTACGATGCATTAGTAGAAAATCAAATTCTTAGTTTACCGTTAGCACCTTCCTCCGGATATACAAACCAAACCGCTAATATAGGTACCATATCAAACAAAGGTATAGAGGCGCTACTAAATGTGGCTATCCTTAGAAATCCTGACGGGTTCAACTGGAATGCATCTGTTAATTATTCAACCAATGATGCAATCCTGGAAGAGTTAGATGAAAGGATAGACCAAGTTGATTTAAGTGGTTTAAGTACTATTTCTTTAGTAGCGAGAAAAGGTGAACCCCTCGCTTTATTAGAAGGTAGTGTTCCCTTAACAGATCCACAAGGTAGAATAGTGGTAGATGCTAATGGAGTACCCATTGCAGATCCTGAGAAAGAAATTTATGGAGACACTCAGTATGACTATACATTAGGTATCAGTAATGAATTTACATATAAAGGTCTTTCTTTAGCTTTCACTATAGATTCAAGACAAGGCGGACTGATGTATTCAAGAACGGCTGATATTACACGTTTTACGGGTAATTCAATCACCACTATTGATAATGACCGACAACCATTTATAGTTCCTAATTCTGTAGTAAGAATTGATGACGGGGCAGGTACTATAACCTATGAAGAAAATTTAACCCCTGTAGATACGGAACATATGGATGATTATTACCGAGCTGATGCCAACGCAAGAGCAACTGTAATAGATAAATCTTTCGTAAAACTCAGAGAGGTAACACTGGGGTATAAGTTCCCTGCAAAAATGCTGGAAGGAACTCCTTTAGATGGATTGTCGATGTCTATAATAGGAAGGAACTTATTTATATGGACCCCTGCAAGCAACCAATACATTGACCCTGAGGTTTCTACTTTTGGAACTGATTTGGCAAGTAATTTTGGAGAATTCAGTGCCAATCCTAGTACGCGAAGTATTGCTTTTACTTTAAGGGCCAGGTTCTAATAATTACATTTAATAGAAAATATGTACAAAATGAAAAATATATTAAAATTTATGTTCGTTTTTATGCTGGTTGTATCATGCGAGGACGACCTGGATATAAACACAAACCCTAATGTACCACAAGATGTGGAGAAACGATACGTACTTTCTGCAGCCGAAGGTTCTTTGGCTACCGTTTTAGGGGGAACTTTGACAAATTTTGGAGGATTTATGGCTCAATACCATACCCAATCTCCCAGTGCCAGTCAATATCTGGACATTGATACATATAATATCAATACAGGCTTTGCCGACAGATTATGGACAGAACTTTACGCAGGGTGTTTGAATGACCTTGAGTATGTACTTGTAAATTCAGACGAAGAAGGTGACACAGGCACCTACCTGATAGCTACATTACTAAGAGCATATACATATCAGGTTTTAACCGATCTTTTTGGGCCTGTACCTTATTCAGAAACTCTCCAGGGTAATGATAATATTACACCAAGTACAGATTCCGGAGAATTTATATATGAAGATTTAATTGCTACAATTAATAGTGCATTGAACAGATATAATAACAATCCTGTTGAATCTACTGTAGGAGTACAAGATGCGATATATGGAGCGGACATGGATAACTGGATACAGTTTGCCAATACTTTAAAATTGAAGATGTATATGAGAATGTCATATACTTCAATGGCCAATCCTTCTGCTGTAACTGCGTTGATAAACCAGGATAATTTTATTACCCAAGACGCAGCCTTTACTGCCTATGATGGAGAAATCGATACACCCGAACAAAACAAAAACAATCCATTTTATGATGTACAAATAGATCATCTGGGTGATGTTAATAATGTGGCCAGTAATTCGCTATTGCAGTTTTATCAAGAGAATGTAGATCCAAGGATAGAAGCCGTATATAGGCTTAACAATGGAGGAGTTTACAGAGGATTAGACCAGGGGAACCGAGGAGCTGTTGCCAGCGAACAGGCCTCAGCTTTCTCAAGACCGAATATAACCCCGGAGACTCCCGTATATTTATTAACAGTTGCCGAAAGTAACTTTTTACAGGCAGAAGCTCGGATACGATATATGGGCGGTACGGGTGCTGCAGCCGCTTATAATGAAGGTGTAATTAATTCTTTCCTTACCTATGGTTTAGATCCTGCCGATGCTCAGGCCTTAATAGATGCCGGAGGCGCATATGAATATGTTCCTAGTGCAGATGTAGAAACTGCCGTGAGACAAGTGATGGTTCAAAAATGGGCCGCTTTGGCATATGTGAATACCATCGAAGCTTTCTTTGAAGTAAGAAGAACAAAATATCCCGAAACTGTAGCATTAGCAGGTGTAGATTATGCTGAAGGAAATCACATTCCTTCTGTATCTTCCATTTTATCAGGCTTACAAACACCTAATACAATTTTTTATCCGGACAGTGAAGCTGACAGAAACCCTAACATCACTCAGAAGTCTTCACTACTCGAAAAAATTTGGTGGGATCAGAAGTAATTAATTAAATAACTTAAAACAAGTTAAAGATGATACAATTAAATAAAATATATAAATTTCTTTTAGGTTTGGTGTTCCTTGCCTTCTTGAATTCCTGTTCTGAAGAAGCTCCTATAGAATCAAATATTACAAATTACGCTACTTTTGAAGTTATAGGCGGACAATATACAATGGTAGAGGCAGGAACAACTTATAATGATCCTGGCGTTATCGCAAAAGCAGGAGAAACTGAATTACCTGTAACCATATCAGGATCTGTCAACACCGGCCAGGTTGGCCTGTATACTTTAACCTATTCTGCTACAAATGCTGATGGATTCAGTGCAAGTACCTCAAGGTACGTAATTGTAGCCGATGACCCTGCTTATATTGCGGGTAATGATTTGAGTGGAGGTTATACACGAGACGAAAACGCAGCACATACAATGACCTTAACAAAAATTGCAGATGGTTATTACCAAGCTAGTGATTTATTACCTCCAAATAATATCAGAGCTGTTATAGCGCAAGTGTCTGACACTGAATTAACAGTACCTGCACAATCAAGCCCATTTGGTGAGATTGGAGCAGGACCATCAGTATTTGCCGGATCTTCTGCAACACTAGTTGGAGGTTCAGATATTACTTTGGATTTATACATTAGTTGTTGTGGATTATTTAACCGTACATTCCTTAAAGATTAAAATATACAGATATGAAAAAAAATATAATTTATACAATACTATTTCTTTGCTTCATGGCACTCGTATCATGCGATGATGAAGAAGGATATGAAGAGTATGATGTACCATCCGTTGAGACACAAGGGGTTGCAGGTGATTGGTTTATTGTTGGGTATTTTGATGACGGAACTGTTGCCTATGGAGGGGATTATAATCTCTATACAACATTTAATACTGTAGAAAACAATTCCAACTTCTGGATTGATGATCATAACTCATTTTTTCAATTAAAAACCAAGGTTCAGGCCAATTTAGGTGCTCTTACTTTTTCCGGACCAACTGATGGTGCAGAGCTCTATACCGAAGGAACTGTTACCATATCTAATGGCAAAATCATTAAAGATGGGGGGCGAGCATATGGCACAAGAGCTGTTGTAGATAGTATTTACTTTGAAGCCGTATTTGACTGGGAGCCTGGTACTACTTTTATTTTCGGTGGACATAAAAGATCTGGTTTTTTACCTGATGAAAGCCCACACATTAATTAACAATTAATTACCCTTAAAATAAAACCACTTCATTTTGAAGTGGTTTTATTTTATACCTTTGCCACATGCAAAACGATAACGAATACCAGATTTTTGTATTAGAAACAATACTGAAAAGCTAAACACCCTTACCTATAGAAAACACCTGGTTCTGTTTCCACTATTCCTTGGCTTCCAAATTTCTCAATTGATAAATAAATTTTAAACCATAAATTTTAAAAAGCGAAAGTTAATTCTTCCACTTTTTTTATCTCTATTTATGTAAAAAGAACATGATATTTATAAATCCGGTGTACTACTTTTTGCATGAAATGAATTTTCGATCTATGTTTGGTTTTTTATTTGAGAAAATTATTATCGCTTTTCTTAATAAAATGTTAATATTTATTTTTTAATTTTAAAATAAAAATACTTATGTTTGAAAACTGATAATTCTTACAGACTTATCAATAGTTTTCCCTGACTGGTTATAATATTGCTGCTCCGGCATCTTCCCCAATACGGTTTACAGCACAAATAATAAACTATTGACCAACTATATATAATGAAAACAATTTACTTTTTGCGGGATTTCTTTTTTGTTCTTCCTGCTCTACTCAAAATGTTTTTAACGGATTAATAAATAAACTCTTTTAGAATATGAGAGGCATTATGCTATTGCCTCAAAAAAAATAGAACTTTAAAGAAAATTAACTACTCATGAAGAAAATTATATTAACCTTATGCTTTTTTATACCGGCTATGGGCTTGCTTGGACAAGAAATTACTTTACCTGAAATTTTTCCTCCTTCACCTACAGCTAGTGAGTTGGGCAAATATGGTACATATCCGGTAAATTTATCTACCGGGTTACCTACTATAGAGATTCCCCTGTACACCATTAAATCCGGGGATATACAAGTTCCCATTACACTAAAATACCATGCATCCGGCATAAAAGTAAACCAAATGCCTACATGGGTTGGTTTGGGGTGGAGTTTGGATACCGGCGGACTTATTAGTTTAGAAACACGGGATACCCCCGATGAAGTAGAACCCAATCCCTATTCGATTCCTAATCTTCAGTACTTATTGGATATAGTAGCAAATGATCCTTATAATTTTTCCCATCCAGACATTAAAAATGCCGTACAAAACTCATGGGTAAAGGATGCATATCATATAAGTTTACCTACAGTAAGCGGAACTTTCTTTTTAGGCTCCAACACCACGAATGAAATTACTGCAAAATTCCCACCGGAGGAGTACAAGGTCTTTAGCGGTCATCTTGCTCAAGACGGCTATTTATATAAAGTTATTGATAAACAAGGAATGCAGTACGATTTTAAAGATGTAGAATATAGCCGGTTAAACAAAACCATTCATCATGAGGAACTGGATATGCATATATACAATAAAAATTATAAATCCGCCTGGCTGTTAAATACTATAACCGACACAAAAGGGAATACAGTAAACTACACCTACGGCTATAATTATACCGCTCTTAGCATAGGCCAAAACCATTCCATGAGCTATTCGTACACAGAGGGCCGTGATCCTATTTATTACTATCAGGCAGCTTTTAATCCCTGGAGTTCTTCATTATCTTCATCTGCCACTTTTGGGAATAAACTCCAGGAAATTACTTTTCCTAACGGACGGATACGTTTTAATATAGGCACCAATCCTCAATTTGAAGGCGTGGAGGAACAGGCAGGAATATATTTACAAAGCATGGTTGTAGAAGAAGGAGATACGGTTTCAGGGTACAGGCCAATAAAAACACTTTTTTTTACCTATTCTATTACAGGTGATCCTACTCATTATCCGAGCACAAATAGCGACAGGTACCGCTTTACATTGGATAAAATTACAGAATTTAAAGGTGTGGAATATAAAGAAATAGCCTCGTTTGAATACTCCCCTGTACAATTACCGAAATCGAGATCGTATGCAATAGATTATTTCGGCTTGTTTAACGGCAAGAACAACGAAAATTTAATACCCACCCGATACATAGCTTATAAACCTACCACCTATGGCGGAACCCGTCCGGAACGGATTGGATTGGCAGACCGGTCTATAGACCCGGATAAAATGAAAGCAGGGATGCTCACCAAAATTAGTTATCCTACTAAAGGGTATACCGAATTTGAATATGAACCGAATTCCTTTTATGGTAAAAATCAATTCCTTAAAGATGAATATGTTTCCCAATCATTAAGTATATACGGCACAGGTGATGGTTCACTAAATCCTGCTATTAATCCTGATTGTTTAATAGAACCGGACTATGGAAGTTGTAATATTCAAACCAAGTATATTACATTTAGTACAAGTGTAGCCACCTCTTTATCACTTACAGGTACCAGGAGTTGTAGCAGTTGCACCACTACAAATTCCAAATATTCCTACGCTAAACTACAAGTGATAAATAATGGCCAGGTAATCTATAGTACCAGCGGATATAACAATGAAGTATTGGAAATGTTAAATGTGCAACCTGGTAGTGTGAACGTAACATTAGAAGTCTATGGTGCAGGAATTGAGGCAAATATCAAAGCTTCTTACTGGAATAGGCTTGGCAACCTCCCTGATGAAAATGTACAGGGGTTTGGATTACGGGTAAAAAGTATTACAAACTATGACCATGATGATACATTTATTAATAAAAAAGAATACACTTATACGACGCCTGACACTGATAATTCTAGCGGCAAACTTATAAACAACGACTCGAAATATGATCGTTTGTCCCAGTACAGGTATTACCAATTAGAAGCATGTTATGAATTTTTAATAGATAGTAAAACAGATACCTACACCTACTCTTCTTCTTCCAGGTCAGGTTTTGAAAATAACAGTATTGCCTATGAGTATATAACGGAGCTTGATAAAGATGCACTGGGCAACAGTAAAGGAAAAACCCTATATAAATACACTACTACTGCCAATAATGTAGCAGATCCTAATGGATCTCTGTGGGTAAATTTAGGCCATAAAAGAGGGCAATTATTAGAAAAGAAAGTGTTTGATTCGCAAGACCGGATATTGCAGTTTGAAGAAAATTTTTATACTGAAGATACCTCTAAGAGTAGTGCCAGGCAGGATTTTAAAGCCTATGATCATGGGAGTTCAAACATTGTAAATAACCAATGTATATTAACCGATATTCCAATTTCTTTAAGCACAAGCAAAAGCTTTTTTAACACCGCTTTTACTGTGTACTGGTTTAAAAAGCACAAAACAGAGTTCACAGAATATTTCTATGAAGGAAGCACTGTAAGCACTTTAAAAACAACAACACACTATACGTACAGCAACCAAAACCAGGAAGTTATAACGACAACTACTACCAATTCACAAAATGAAGCTATAGAAAACAGTTATAAATATGCCCATGACCTGGGTAATCAAACGCTAATTGATCAAAACCGGATCGCTGTTCCGTTAGAAACTACCAATTCTAAAAATTCACAAATTGTTTTTAATCAAAGAACAAAATATGCACCCTATGGTGGTTTATACTTGCCAAGTGAAGTATTCATTAAAAAAGATGGATTGGCTGATCTGAATTCAACCACTGACCGCAGACTGGTATATGACAATTACGACGATAAAGGAAATATTACCCAGTACCATTTAGAAAACGGGATATATACCAGTGTTATTTGGGGTTACTATGACCAATACCCTATAGTCAAATTGGAAAATACTACGCTGGCAGGGCTAACAAGTGCACAACAAAACCTTATCAATGTAGCTAAAGCAGCATCTAATAGCGATACAACCCCAGCTACAGAAAATAATCTGCGTACTCTTTTAAACAATCTCCGGGATGGCTTTCCCAATGCTATGGTCACCACGTATACCTATGACCCTTTAGTCGGAGTTACCAGCGTCACAGATCCAAAAGAACAAACTATATACTATGAATACGATGATTTTAACAGGCTGGAATTTGTAAAAGATCATGAAGGAAATTTAATCTCTGAAAACAAATACCGTTATAAAAATCAATAAGAATATTAAAATGGATACACACATAAAAAATAGTGGTTTTTGTAAGTTATTAGTTATTTTTATTTTTCTCTATACGGTTAGTATAACCTCACAAGAAATAATAAAACCGAAAATACAGCCTGGGAACCAAACAAACATAATACAGCAACCGGATGAACCCATTGACCCGGGGGATGGCGGGCCCTCCATTAAATATTTCAGGGATTTTGACAGGGACGGATATGGAGACCCGGCCGTTACAAGGTACAGTAGTACTGGCATTCCTCCCGGATACGTCATTAATGACAAGGATTGTGACGACCGTAATGCCGCTCTGACTTATCCACAGGTTATAGGTTATAGAGATGCGGATAAAGATGGCTATGGTGATGCTTCCAAAAGTGCTTTATTTTGTTATGAATTGGAAATTTATGGTGCACTTAACTACGTTTTTAACTCTGACGACTGTAATGACAGTAACAGTACTATTAACCCGGCCACTGTTTGGTATCTTGATGCTGACAATGATGGTTTTGCTGTTTCTACCAAAACACAGTGTACAAGCCCCGGTACCAGCTATTCCACTACGGTAAAACCACTAACAGATTGTAATGACTCCAATGCGGGTATTAATCCAAACACAAAATGGTACCTGGACGCAGATAACGATGGCTATGCCAGCACTATAAAAACTCAGTGTACAAGCCCGGGCACAGGATATTCCAGAACAGTAAAACCTACAGGGGATTGTAACGATTCCAATGCAAGTATTAACCCCAACACCAAATGGTATCTCGATGCAGACAATGATGGCTTTGCCAGCACCATAAAAACGCAGTGTACAAGCCCGGGTGCAGGTTATTCAACAACTGTAAAACCTACAGGGGATTGTAATGATTCCAGTGCCAGTATTAATCCAAATACAAAATGGTACCTGGATGCAGATAATGATGGTTTTGCCAGCACCATAAAAACCCAGTGTACAAACCCGGGTACGGGTTATTCCACAACAGTAAAACCAACAGGGGATTGCAATGACTCTAATGCGAGCATTAATCCAAACACCAAATGGTACCTGGATGCAGATAATGATGGGTTTGCTATTTCTACTAAAACACAATGTGCAAGCCCCGGTACCGGCTATTCCACTACCGTAAAACCTTTAACAGATTGTAATGATTCCAATGCGAGTATAAACCCCAATACAGTTTGGTATAAAGACAGTGATGGCGATGGCTTTGCGGCCTCTACCGTTACCCAGTGTACCTCACCGGGAACAGGCTACGGAACTGCATCAAAACCTATGGGGGATTGTAACGATTCCAATGCGAGTATAAATCCAAACACAGTCTGGTATAAGGACAGTGATGGGGATGGCTTTGCAGCCTCTACCGTTACCCAGTGTACCTCACCCGGATCAGGTTACGGTAATGCATCAAAACCTATGGGGGATTGTAATGATTCCAATGCCGCTATCAATCCAAATACTAAATGGTACGCAGATACCGATGGCGATGGTTTTGGTGACCCAAATAGTTCACTGACCCAATGTACACAACCATCTGGCTATGTAAGCAACAACACCGACCAGTGCCCTACGGTAAATGGGCCAAATAATGGTTGTGTGGACACTCCTTACCAGGCGGCTAATTTTAGCAATGAAAATTACATCTATACCCGTTCTTTCCAAAAACCAATGGGCAGTATTTCAGAAATTAAATTCAATAAGGATGTTATTGAGGGCATTACTTATTTTGATGGATTGGGCAGGCCAAAACAAAATATAGGGATTAAACAGTCTCCTGATGGCACCGATATTGTAACCCATATAGGGTACGATGAATTTGGAAGGCAAACAAAAGAGTACCTGCCTTACCAGGCTACAGGTGCTCCGGCTTCTTATAGAACCAATGCCGAGTCTGCCACTAACAGCTATTATGTAGCTAATTATGCAGCCGAACTGGATGCATTAACTCCCAACCCATTCTCTGAGACAGATTTTGAACCTTCACCCCTTAACCGGGTGCTAAAACAAGCTGCTCCCGGAGAAGACTGGAAATTGGGCAGTGGACATGAAATAGAATTTGATTATAAAACCAATGTAGCTGGTGATGAAGTTCGTTTGTTTACTGTCAACCTTACTGCCACCTATGTACCTACACTGGTAAGTTCCGGTACGAGCTATTATACTGCAGGAGAACTATACAAAACAATTACCAGGGACGAAAATCATGCGGGTAACTCAAAAAACCATACCACAGAAGAGTTTAAAGACAAAGAAGGGCGTGTGGTACTGAAAAGAACATTTGCCGACGTTGATTTGAATAATAACGGATCTATTGGGAGTGGAGAAACAGAGATAGCCCACGACACCTATTACGTATATGACCGCTTTGGAAACCTTACCTATGTGATCCCTCCAAAAGTAAATACAGCCGATGGGGTTTCTGCCACAGAACTCAACGAACTGTGCTACCAGTACCGGTACGACAGCCGCAACCGGCTTATTGAAAAGAAAATACCCGGAAAAGGAAGCAGTGGTGACTGGGAAGAGATTGTGTATAACAAACTGGACCAGCCCATACTTACACGGGACCCGAAATTAAAAGCTGAACAAAAATGGCTTTTTACCAAATATGATGCTTTTGGACGTGTAGCTTACACAGGTCTGATTGATAACACGCATTCACGTACCTCTTTACAGACTGCCGCGGATGACACCAGTCGATATGAGCAAATTGTTCAGAGAACTGCTTCTCCTTCTACCTATGGAGGTACACCGGTATATTATAATAATGAGGCTATGCCTCAGGTAATGACCGAAATACACACCATAAATTATTACGACAATTACACCTTTGACCTGGCAGGGCTGAGCATCCCCACAGGAAACGTTTATAATCAAACCATTGCCACCAATGTAAAAGGGCTTCCTACAGGCAGCAAAGTAAGGGTATTAGGTGCCAATCACTGGATCACAACCCTCATGGTGTATGATGAAAAAGGAAGGACCATTTATGGAGCCAGTAAAAATGAATATTTAGGCACTACCGATATCGTGGAAACCCTTTACGATTTTGGCGGTAAGGTATTGGAAAGTAAAACCACCCATACCAAAGGCAGCAATACACCCATTGTAACCATAGATGCTTTTACCTATGACCATGTGGGCAGGCTGCTTAAACAAACCCAAAGAATTAATGGTGGAACACCGGAGCTGATTGCAGAAAACAATTACGATAACCTGGGACAGTTAAAAAGCAAAGGGGTAGGAAATGTAGCTACCAGCACGAGCCGTTTACAGACCGTAGATTATACCTACAACATACGCGGTTGGCTAAAACAGATAAACAACCCCACCACTATGGGCACTGACCTGTTTGCTTTTAAAATCGGGTATAACGAAGGCAGTAACCCGCTTTACAATGGCAATATTGCCCTTACCCAATGGAAAACAAAAAGCATAAACCCCAATCCGCCTAACAATCCCGTAAGCTCACAATACACATATACTTATGATGCCTTAAATCGTCTTCTCAGTGCTACCGATAATACAGGTAACTATAATGTAAGTGGCATTGTTTATGACAAAAACGGGAACATTAAAAACCTTACCCGTAAGGGGCTTTCTAACCCTGCCAGTATTTTCGGCAATATGGACGTACTAACTTATGGTTATGATAACACTAACATTGGCAATAAACTTATTAAAGTAGAAGATAGTTCCGGAAGCACAGAAGGTTTTAAAAATGGAAGTAATACTGCTGTAGAGTACGAGTATGATGCAAACGGCAATATGATGTCCGACAACAATAAGGGAATTACCGCTATAACTTACAACCATTTAAATTTACCGGTCCAGGTAACTTTTGCTTCCGGAAATATTCAGTATATTTATAGTGCCAATGGCACCAAACTTAAAAAAGCAGTGAGCACAGGTACGGAAACTTTATATGCGGGCAATTATATTTACGAGGGAACTACTGGAAATGCCCAGTTACAGTTTTTTAACCACCCGGAAGGGTATGTAATGCCAAAAGATATAAACGACTATAGTGCAGGATTTGATTATGTGTATAATTATGTAGACCACTTAGGCAACATACGACTATCCTATAAAAATATAGGAACTGCTGGTTCTCCAAACCTTGAAATACTGGAGGAGAATAATTACTATCCATTTGGGCTTAAACATAAAGGGTATAATGACGGGGTGTCGGCCTTTGCAAACAGTGTAGCCGGTAAATTTAAATACAATGGTATTGAACTGGAAGAAGCTTTAGGTCTTAACCTTTATGAAATGGAGTTACGCCAGTATGATCCTGCTATTGCGCGTTGGACAGGAATTGATCCGGTTACACACCATTCTATGAGTACATATACTGCTTTTGATAACAATCCTGTTTATTGGGCTGACCCAAGCGGAGCTGATTCTATTTATAATTTTGAGACGGGTCAATATGTAATAAATGGACAAGTGGTTTCTCAAGATGAAGCTATTGCATATGCTAACAATGGAGGAAATGCAGATGGAAGTAATAATAATACCCCTACCAATCAAGGTGATCCTAAAGTATACATACACACATACGACAATTCTTTAAAAGATCAAGATAGACTTAGTTTAGTAGATATTTCTGGGGATCAAGAAACAATATCATTTTTGATGGGCTTTTATCCTTATAATAGTATGACAGATGGAGAAATTAGGGCAGAGGGTATTAATACTTTAATTACAATATTCACAGCAGGAATTTCAACAGCAAAACCTGGCAACTTAAGGCTTACTAAAGCTGCTGATTTACTTGATAATAATTCCACAGGAATGTCTTCTCTAAGTTTTGAAATATTACCTATGGCAAGAGAAAAAAATGATTTGAATGCACAAATGGAATTATTTAACTTTGAAAATGCTAGAGATCAAGGAGTTTTATCTTTTGCAGAATATGCACATCAAAATAATCTTGTAATTATTTTTTCAGAAAACAATCTTTTCCAAGGCACTAATTATAATGAATCTTCAAACATAGGTACTTATGATTATTACAAAGACATTATACTTCGTAGGGAAGAGAACAAACATATTAACTATATGTATTTGGGCATAAATAGTGGTAATGGAATTATCAATATAATTAATAAAACAAAATTAAAATAAATATAATGAGGTATATATTTTTGCTTTTTTTACCGTTAGTTTCATGTACTCATGATAAGCAAAATTTAATTAAAAATGAGATTAAAGATGATAAAGGTAAGGTCTCAAATGTCTACTATACAAACTCAAAATCACAAAAGGATAGTGTGGAACATATATATTCTATGGGAAAAAATACTAGAGATATTTTTTGGAGTAATGGCTCTATTGATTCTATATTAAATTATAAAAGAGATGGTTCAGTTTATTCATATGAAGTAGTTAAAGATTCTATATCCTATGTATATGATACTAATAACCAATTGATTCAAAAATCATTCATTAATAAAAATGGGAGATATGAGGGCATAATGATAAAATATAAAGATTCTCTTATTAACAACCTATCAACTTATGATGATGGCGAAATTAAGGGTTTAGTGGTGCATTTGAATGATAAAGAGTATCCCGTCTTAATAGGTAAGTTAATTAATAATTCATTTCCTTTTGGAATTGAATTTTATAATTCTGGGAAAATTAAAACACTTAGGATTAATAATAAAACTGACAAATTTGGAATTATTTATAACTATGATGAAAATGGAAATATATTAAATAAAGTAAAATTAAAAAATGGCAAACCATTAGACTCAGATAGCTCGGATTTGCAATCCGAGAGGAAATAAAAGCAATGAATGAAGCCACAACTGTAAAAGGTTGTGGTTTTTTTAAGCATACGTATTACGAGCTTTGGCATCACGTACAAGTGCGTTGATAGTTGTGATGATATGCTCTTTATCTTCACCTGCTGCGCGAAGTGTCCTCACTTCGTGCAATTATAAAAAAGAATGAAGCCACAACTTTAGGGTTGTGTTATATTATTAAATTAACTCAGTCATGAGTTGGGGAGATTGCTTCTCCTCCCCAATAAATTGGGAAAGATCGTAATGACCGCGATTTCCATATCAAAACAAATTAACTTATAACGCAATAACTAATAACTTCTCCCGAAGTTAAAATGAAAGCAGCATGTCTTTAAATAAAAGACCACCTAATGCTTTTTAGCCGAACTCTTTTTTACATACCTTTGCCAAATGCAAAACGAAAACGAATACCAGATTTTTGGTATCAGGACAGTGATAGAAGCTGTACACTCAGGAAAGAGTATAGACAAAGTTTTTATACAAAAGGGATTACGGGGTGACTTGTTTAATGAACTGGATACTTTGCTCCGGAAAGAAAGTATCAGCACTTCATTTGTGCCAGCTGAAAAGCTGAACAGGCTTACCAATAAAAACCACCAGGGAGTGGTGGCCAATATATCCCCTATTGAGTTCCATGACATGGAAAACCTGGTTGTAGAAGTTGTTGAATCGGGCAAAACACCTTTGTTCTTGATCCTGGACCAATTATCTGATGTCCGTAATTTCGGTGCCATTATACGAACTGCAGAGTGTACGGGGGTACATGGAATTATTATTCAAAAAAAAGGATCGGCTCCCGTAACAGCTGATACTGTTAAAACCTCAGCAGGAGCTGTCTTTAAAGTCCCAATTTGTAAGGTTGACCACATAAAAGACGCTATTTACTACATGCAGGCATCCGGTATAAAAACGATTGCTGCTTCCGAAAAAACAGAAAATAATCTCTATGATGTTTCCTTTAAAGAGCCTTGTGCGCTCATAATGGGATCTGAAGATGTGGGTATCTCGCCTTCTGTCCTTAAAATAGTTGATGAAAAAGCGAAATTACCTTTACTAGGTGATATTTCTTCACTAAATGTTTCTGTTGCCTGTGGTGCTTTTCTTTATGAAGTAGTGAGGCAACGAATTAAATAAATGTTAGTTTTAATTTTTAGACTGGTCTGTATTTACTCATCATCTCTTTTCTCCTCTTCCATTTCACTCGTTGGAATAAAATTTCCATTTTCATCAAAGTGTTTTAAAAAAGGGTCTTCCTTTTCATTGTACAAATCTGTCTCCCATACATATTTTCTTGGGGGCAGGATATTTTTTCTGAATACTACAGCTAAAAATATCCCGGTTATAAAACCTGCAAGATGCCCTTCCCAGGAAATCCGCTCTTCAGCAATGGGCAATACGTACCAAAACATACTGCCGTATATGAAAACCACCACCAGGGATAAGGCTATTAACCTGTAATTTTTCACAAACAGCCCTTTAAACAAAATAAAACTGGCCAAAACATAAATAATACCACTCGCACCTATGTGAAATGAAGGCCTGCCTATTATCCAGGTTATAGCACCACTGAGCAACCAGCCGTAAATAAAAACCTGGGAACTTATTTTTTTATAAAAATAAAATAAGGCGCTGGTAAGGATTAAGATGGGAAATGTATTATTAAATAAATGTTTTAAGGTGCTGTGAAGAAAAGGACTGAAAATAATTCCTTTTAAA
Source organism: uncultured Flavobacteriaceae bacterium (assembly GCA_937901915.1). GTDB lineage: Bacteria > Bacteroidota > Bacteroidia > Flavobacteriales > Flavobacteriaceae > Abyssalbus. The sequence goes on along the minus strand of CALGUD010000126.1, from coordinate 20,895 downwards.
CCTTCAATACGTCGCGGATAGATACCAAACTCGGTTAAACCAAGCCTAAAAGTGACTTCGATAAAGTATACAAGCCACATTATAAATAAAAAGAGTAATGGAAAAACCAATACATCAAATGAAAACCTTAATTGCTTTTCTTCTTCCACAGCATAAATTTAATTAAATGATATCAAACTCCCGAGCATGTCCTGAATCTATTTTCCGGCCCAGGGGTCGGATAAATTTACCATATCCTCTCGTCCGCTTAAGCGAAACGCGAATTAGGATTAAACTATAGCAAAATCTTCACCAAATTTAAATTCATGATAATTTGTCAGAACTTAAACTTTCCTGAGAAGTTATTATTAATTTTATAAATTGAAAGAGAACAGATAAAATGAATGAACCTCTAGCCGAACGTATACGACCAAAAACACTTGACGATTATGTTAGTCAAAAGCATTTGGTGGGTGAAACCGGAGCTCTCACATCGCAAATAAAAAAGGGTGCGATCCCTTCTCTCATTTTTTGGGGCCCACCGGGCACAGGCAAAACTACACTTGCCAATATTATTGCGAATGAAAGCAACCGACCCTTTTATACTTTGAGTGCTATAAGCAGCGGTGTTAAAGACGTGCGTGAGATCATTGAAAAAGCAAAACAAAGTGGAGGACTTTTTACAACTAAAAACCCCATTCTATTTATTGATGAGATTCACAGGTTCAGCAAATCGCAACAGGATTCATTACTGGCTGCAGTAGAAAAAGGATGGGTAACACTCATTGGCGCTACTACTGAAAACCCGAGTTTTGAAGTTATTCCGGCTTTGTTATCACGATGCCAGGTGTATATTTTAAATTCATTTGGAAAAGATGACTTGGAAGCTCTTTTATATAGAGCTATTGAAAAGGACGATATTATTTCCAAGAAAAACATTGAACTAAAAGAAACAGAAGCTCTTTTAAGGCTTTCCGGTGGTGATGGAAGAAAATTGTTGAACATTTTTGAACTCTTGGTTAATTCTGATGAAAATGAGAAAATTGTAATTACCAATGAATCTGTTTTAAATAAAGTTCAGAAAAACACAGTTTTATATGACAAAACCGGCGAACAGCATTATGATATTATTTCTGCTTTTATAAAATCAATTAGGGGAAGTGACCCTAACGGTGCTATATACTGGCTCGCACGAATGATTGAAGGGGGAGAAGACCTTAAGTTTATTGCCAGAAGAATGCTAATATCAGCATCGGAAGACATCGGTAATGCAAACCCTACGGCTTTAGTTATGGCAACCAACACTTTCCAGGCTGTATCTACTATCGGTTATCCGGAAGCCAGGATCATTTTAAGTCAATGCGCCATATACCTGGCCACATCAGCTAAAAGTAATGCGTCTTATGAGGCCATTAATAAAGCTATACAAACAGTAAAGCAAACAGGGGATTTATCAGTTCCGTTACATCTTCGAAATTCGCCTACTAAATTAATGAAAGACTTGGGTTATGGCGAGGGTTATAAATATGCGCATAGTTTTGATAAAAACTTTGTTGAACAGGAATTTTTGCCGGACGAAATAAAAAATACGGCTTTTTACAAACCAGGTAACAATCAAAAAGAAAATTCTTTAAGGGAATTTCTGAAAAACCTATGGAAAGGTAAATATGGTTATTGATATTAAGTTTTAGCTTTTCCGGTTAAAACTTAATATCCAATACTTCCCTCTTTAATTCTTCACCTTCATAATATTCTGCGATCCATTGTCCATCATTTAAAAATACAGTGCCATCCTTACCCTTTATGATATAAACGTTCTGTACACTTGTTTTCTGAAGTATAAATACAACTTTTGGAGTTGTGTCTACTAATTGATAGCCGTTTTTAACAGGCTGGGCATACAAAACATTCTCGTTTACAGTAGTTGTGACAGGTTCAACCGTAGAGTTTATAACCGGTTATACTTCAGCAGTATTTACATTTTGTTTAGACACATTTGTAGCAACGGGTTTTTCTTCGGCTACAGGTTTCTGCTTGGGCTTATATGTATAATTAAGGCTTTGAACAGACTCGAAGGCTTCTCTTAATGCCTCATGATAACCTGTTTTAAAATCTTTTTCCTTGCTTTTTCCTTCTTTACTGATAAATATCACTTTGTCGTTACAATCAACCAATTCCAATACGACCTTTGTATTAAACATTCCTGAATTATTTACCAAATTCGCCCTAAGTCCCATACATCTGTTTTGTTTATAATCCTCTGGATAATTTTCTTTCTCAGGTAAAACAGTAAACCCTTCTTTGTTAAAAAGAAAACGTGTTAGGGAGTTTAGCTGATATTGATCGGCCTCTTTTAAAAATTCGTATTTAACAGGAACATTAATATATTTATATTCATCTAACACAGATTGAGAGAAACTCTGTCCGGAAACGAACAGTACCAACAAAAATATTTTCTTCATTTTTTAACGTTATTTTGAGAACAAGTTATTGCTTCATATAATTTAATCCGATCTAAGCAGAGATACTCTTAGTATCAGCCAGATTTTGATAACCTAACAAATTGTCTGCTAAAGTATAAAAATTAAAATTACTATAATTAAGCGACACTCCAAAACCTACATTTTTAAATGAAAATTTATCAACTGTATATGTGGCTTGTGGCGCCCTTAGCGACCTGTGTATCATTTGGGGTATCTATCGTTTGTAAGACTAAGTGAAACATAATCCTACTACCGGTCTCTACAACAGGGAAATCAAAATAATAAAGGCGGGTATCTAATGCCGGAGTTGCTTCAAAATCTTTAGGCTGATCAAAATCCATTTCTTTTACACTCCAATATCTAAAAAAAATACTCTGCATATTATGGATGAACAGTACCCTTACATTCATTCCCTTGAGGGTTTTCGTTTCTATTAAAGATACCGTTTTATTTCTAACAAATTATTAATTAAAACATTATGCTTTACATTCGTTTTATGAACTTCAAAATGGATTGCTTTCATTCCTACATTGCTTGCTCCAATAATATCGGCTTCATAACTATCTCCGATCATTATGGTGTTACCAGGTGCTGCTTTTGCTTTATTCAATGCCATTTTAAATATAAGTGGATTTGGTTTTTTAACCCCGGCCATATCAGCATTTATAATATGCGTAAAAAAATGGTCGATTTTGGAGTTTACTAATTTTGCCTTTTGAACTTCCTGAAATCCATTCGTTATAATATGTAGTTGGTATTTTGGTTTAAGGTATTCTAAAATTTCTAGAGTATTATTAACCAGATAATTGTTTTTAGGTAAATTTAAAAGATAATCATCAGAGAGCTTATTGATGGTCTTATCATCTATCTGATAGCCCAATACCTCAAATGTGTCTTTTAATCTTAAATAACGCAGATTTTCCTTAGATATCCTGTCTTCCTGATATAATTTCCAAAACTCCAGGTTTTTAGGAATATATACTTTTAAAAAGTCCTCTAAACTAAGAAGTACCCCATTGTTAAGAAACACTTCTTTAAAAGCCAGGCTGGAGTTTTTATCGAAATCCCACAGCGTATGATCCAAATCAAAAAAAACATCTGTAATATGCGGCTTCAAGTCTTAATCTTTTAGTAGTTCCTTAAAAAGAATGGTTGTGTTGGTTTCCTCCTCAAAATTTAAATTTTTATTTGAAAATACGGTAATAAAAGTTCCTTTTAAATCTTTTACCAGTTTCTTCATTTCAAAAATTTTAGATAATAAGTCAGATTCTTTGTTTTTTCTTATAGCCACATCGCAAATACAAAATGGATTTACTTTAATCGGCAACCGTTCTTCAAAACTTATATCATAAAAATTAAATTGTGTAAAGGTGCCGGCTCTGAATCCTATAACGTCACTATAACCCATAGAGAAATCTTCATCAAATTCAGCATCGGTAAGGGAACGATAAGAATATGGAATATTTAACCTGAAATATCGCAATCTTATTCTTTTAACAGGCCTATTTATTAGTTCTGTCAACCTAAGCCTTTCATCTTTTAAGGTATTGAGGTCATCCACCCCTTTATAGGAGGACATGAGTGAAACTATACAATAATCTGCGACAGATTTAACCAGTGATCTGAATTGTGGATTGTTATAGGAGATATTCTTATCATAAACCGAATACTCTGACATTAAAAAGAAAAAAATAGTTTCTATATTATATGTTTTATAGAGTTCAATCAGTTCTTTAAAATTATCATAAGGATCTTTTTTAAACCTCATTAAAACTATAAGCCTGTAATAAACCTGCTTAAATTGTAAGGAAAAAATATCCGAGAAAGCTCCACCTATGGACCGCATTATTCCTTTCTTTCTAAAGTTATATGCGGAAGCAACATCAATAAGGTTAATTTGCATAAATTTTTTCTCTGGAAAAACTATATCGGGAAACTTTTCTAATAATAACTTTTTAAACTTAACAATCCATATATCAACAACAGGCAATTTTAAAAAATCATTTTTGTATGCGATACTTTCGGTATAAGGATATCGGTTATGATGGTCTTTTACATGTGGCAAATATTCTTCATACCTGCTTAATAAATAAAATGAAGCTGCAAAAATATCAAAAGGTAAATTACTTCTTTCATTGGTTTGAAAAAAACATGGTACACCCTCCCACTTGCTAATATTTACTTCAAAATCTGATATTCCCTGTTCAAAAAGTAAATTGTTGCTCATTACAAAAAATTCGTTTTGTAATGCTTGTTTTGTATAGGTCAGCTTAGGGCCCGAATGAGATATAAAATCTTCCAGTGTGGTAGTGAAATTAACATCAATCAAAAGCATTTTATTAAAAATATGCTTCATGATATATGAAAACCGAGGGGTAATCTTGTGAGTAAAGATTAAAAACATTAGAGTAGGCTTTGATCTGCAAAGCTAAAATACGTTTTTTCAGTTATAATTAAATGGTCTAACACTTTAATATCTAAACTTTCTGATGCAACTTTAAGTCTTTGGGTAAGTTTTTTATCGGCTTCGCTGGGTTTTAGGGTACCTGAAGGATGATTGTGAGTAAGAATAATAGAAGTAGCTCCGACTTCGAGGGCTATTTTTAATGCTAAACGCACATCTACCAGTGTTCCGGTTATTCCACCTTTGCTCAGCTGGGAGGTTTGGATAATTTTATGGGAGTTATTCAGGTATATTATCCAAAATTCTTCATGTGGTAATTCACCTATGATTGGCTGCATAAATTCAAATACTGAAGCACTGCTATTTATTTTTATTTGCTGCAAGGCCTCTTCTGCCCTTCTACGCCTTCCCAGCTCTAATGCCGCAGCTATGGTTACTGCTTTTGCTTCGCCAATTCCTTTAAACTGCATTAATTGGTTTAGTGTAAGCCTGCCTAAGGCGTTTAAATTATTGTTTACCGAAGCCAGGATACGTTTTGCCAAACAAACGGCAGACTCATCCCGGTTTCCGCTACCAATTAAAATTGCAATTAACTCTGCATCCGATAGGGTAACCCTTCCTTTATTGGAAAGTTTTTCTCGAGGCCGGTCATCTTCTTTCCAGTTTTTTATTGAAAAACTTGTTGTTTTTTCTTGCATGAAATAAAGATAAGAAAGTTAAAAAAATTATTGTAATTTGAATTAAAATAAATTAGCATAACAAATGAAATCTCTTTTTGAAGAAAATAATTATAACGAAATTATTAACCGTTTAAGTTTGCTGAATAAAGACACAAAGCCAACCTGGGGCAAAATGTCAGTTGGCCAAATAGCTTGGCATTGTCAGGGTCCTTTACAGATTGCCATAGAAAATGTTGATTATAAAAAGGCTCCTAACCTCCTGGCCAAATGGTTTATTAAAAAGGCTATGTATAGTGACAGCCCTTTAAGAAAAAACTTACCAACAGCACCTAAATTAAAAGCTGTGGAACCAAAAAATTTTGAAGAAGAAATAGTTGTTCTTAAACAATTAGTTACAAATTTTCATGTATTAAAAACCAGGGATAACTGGAATCCGCATCCCTTATTTGGAGAATTTACGCATGAACAATGGGGTAAAATGCAATACAAACATTTGGACCATCATTTAAGGCAGTTCGGAGTTTAATCTACCAGTTGCTTTACCTCTTCAAAGTCTAATCCTCCATAATTGCCACTACTCATGAGTAGCAGTGATTTATTCTTTAAGTCCAATTTAAAAATATACGCTTTAAATTCATGCGGATTTGTATAGATAATCAAATCTTCCCTCTGAAAAGCATCTCCTATTTGTTGCCGGGTCACTTCTTTGAGCTGTTTTATTTTAACCGCCTCTGGAGAATAAAATACTACAGCTACATCGGCATCATCTAATGCTCCTTTGTATTCCTGTAAAAATTCATCATTTAAACTACTGTAGGTATGCAACTCCAAACAAGCAATCAATTCACGTGCGGGAAACTGATTTTTTACCGCTGTGGTTGTAGCAGCAACTTTACTGGGTGAATGTGCAAAATCTTTAAAAATAACAGATTGTTTATTTTCTGCAATTTTCTCCATCCTTTTAGATGCTCCTTTAAATGTAGCAATGGCTTCATAAAATTCTGCTTCGTCAACACCCATGTGCTGGCATATCCATTTTGCCCCGGCTAAATTGTTTAAATTATGTTTTCCGAAAATCTCTACCGGCATTGAGCCTTCCGGGGTATCTAATAAAGTAATACCGTCTTTAACCGAATATTCAGGAGTTATATATGAATGCTTCCTGATGGGGTTCACGGATGCCTCTACAATTCGTTTAACCTCTTCATCTTCTTCATTATAAACTATTATGCCTCCATCAATAATATTATCGATGAATATTTTGAATTGCTCAACATAATTATCATACGTTGGAAAAACATTGATATGATCCCATGCTATACCACTCAATAATGCTATGTTAGGTTTATATAAATGAAATTTAGGCCTTCTGTCTATAGGAGATGAAAGATATTCATCACCTTCCAGCACAATAAAATCGTTTTCTTCGGTAAGATGTACCATGGTATCAAACCCTTCGAGCTGGGCACCTACCATATAATCTACCTCAACATGATGATAATTCAGCACATGCAAAATCATAGATGTTATTGTTGTCTTTCCGTGACTTCCACCAATAACAACACGAGTTTTATACCTGGATTGCTCATATAAAAACTCCGGATATGAGTAAATTTGTAAACCTAACTCCTGTGCCTTTAACAGTTCGTCATTATCCGGTTTAGCGTGCATTCCAAGTATAATAGCATCAATATCTTTAGTTATTTTGTCCGGAAACCAACCAAACTTTTCGGGCAGCAAACCTTTGGACTCTAACCTGGATTTAGAAGGTTCAAATATAGCATCATCGCTTCCGGTTACTTTATATCCTTTTTTGTGTAGTGCTAAGGCTAAATTATGCATTGCAGCTCCTCCAATTGCAATAAAATGTATTCTGTGTAGACTCATTTACAAGTTATATATCCTGTAAATATAAAAATGATCATTGGATTTGCGAAAAGTTCTTGTTTAATCGTGCGGTTGTTAATTGGATTTTGCTTTCTGTTGAATCGTGTAATCGTTTAATTGGGTTATTCTCTTTTGGTACTTGGAATTTATTTAAATCCTCAATCAGAAATCCAAAATTAAGCATCCGTCATCAGACACCCGACACCGGACATCCAACTCATAATTTTTCAATAAGTTTCTTTTCCTTAACCGCCTCTTCAAAATCAGAACGTATAGCAAGTGCTTTTTCTATGTTAATTAAAGCATTATTTTTATCTTTTTTATGTCTGAATATCCTGGCCATTTGATAATAGATCCAATCCAAAGATACATTATCTGACGATGAGTGGTTTTTAATAAACCTGTTGAGATGTATAAGGCCTTCATTTAAATTCATGCGATAATTAGCTGCAATTTTTCCGATCTGATAATTAATATTATTTCTTGGATATTCTTCATTAATGGTGTGAATGTATTCCATAGCCTTTAAGTAATATTTCTCTGCCTCATCTTCCTTTTCTTCATAATCGGCTATGTACCCTTTAGCAAGTAATCCTTCTATGGGTTTAATTTTGTCAAGTTCTTCAGCATAAATTTCTGCTTTTTTAACACTCCCACCAACAAAGCCCGGAAGTTGTATATATAGTTCCACCAAAGCCCAACGCACATTAATATGCTTAGGGTCAAGAAGTGCAGCTTTTGTAAATGCACGCTTCACATCATCAATTAACACTAATCCCTTTAACTTGTTTTTTAAGGCCATCATGCCCAATACACCTCCATATTTATAATGGTAATCGGCATTTTCAGGATCTTTCTCTACCAGCTTTTTATATTCATTTTTAGCCTCCGTCCATTTTCGCTGATGCCCATACACATCACCCAATAATTCAGTGAGTTCTTCATTCTCTTTTCTTAAAAGCTCGGCTTTTAATTTTGATTCCGCTTTTTTATATTCCTTAGTATCTATCAACGACACGACACTTTTAGCGACATCTTCCTGGCAATGAGAATACTGCATGCACATAAGAATAAAAAGTAGGGGCGTAAGTTTTTTCGTGAAAATTGAAAGAAATATCATAAAAATATGTTAAAAAAACTTGTATATTGATGATAAAAAACGTTGTTTTGTCCATTGCAACAGTCAAGTTTACGAATTTACACCCATAATTCTTAAAATTTGACCCCTAACAAATAAATTTATGCCAAAACTTTACCTCTGCTATAGTAAGGTGAAAATTTTATTTTTTGTATTTATATTTTCATTTATCTATTCAAATACCCTTCATGCCCAGTGTGCCGGGACAGATGCAACTGTAGACGTTTGCGATAAGGAACTGGACACCAATAATCAGATGTTTGATTTATTTGATGCTTTAGGCGGGACTCCGGATCCGGGGGGAACCTGGACAAGCAATAACCCGATAAACAATGGTGCATTAACCGGTCCCTTTGTAGATTTATGGGAGATACGAAGATTTGGTGAACATATTTTTACGTATACAAATCCTTTATGCGGCGAAAGTGCAACGGTAACCATTAACCTGGGAGGTTATCCAGGTGAAGATAATGTATTGGGTGGTGCCAATGCCTGCTCAGACGACTCGGCTGTTAATATGTTCACTTTTTTGGACAATGAAAGTATTAATATAGCCGCAGATATAAATGGTTTATGGGAAGAAACTACAACTGTTGACCCATCCGGAGCGCTTTATGACGACTATTATTTTAATGCGACTATTGCCCAACCCGGTATATATACCTTTACCTATACTGTTGAACAGGTAGAGAGTTGTGCATCTGAATTTGCAACGGTGGTACTGGAAGTACACAAGTCACCCAACCCGGGCACACCTACTCCTATAAATTTATGTGAAACTGATGACATGTCCTTTTATACCAATGTGAACCTTCATGATCAACTGGATGATGAAGACAGTAATGGTATCTGGACAGATGAGCAGGGAACCGGCCAGTTAACAGACATTTTTGATACTACTATTAATATAGAAGAAATTTATAATACCTTCGGCCATGGAGAATATACATTTACTTATAGAGTTTACCCCTCACACGGGACATGTTCTGAAGAATTTTCAACTGTGGTAGTTTTTATCGAAGAAGAACATACACTTTCCGGTACTGCAAACATTGCTAATGCATGTGTTAATTCATCCTTAACATTAAACTTTAGTTATGACACAGGTTTATTGCCTAATAATTTATTTGATGAACTCTACAGTGTTACTTATGAAATATACGATGAAAACGATATTTTATTCAATACTGTTAATTTAGATAACGTTACAATAAGAAACGGAAATTTCTCATTGCCTATTTCACCCTTTGCAGAAAGCGGCATGTATTCAGCCGTTATAACAGATATTGTTAACGACGAACTTACTGAACATTGTGATATACAACTTGACACTTCTACTGAGCCTTTTATAATTTTTGATCCCGAAATTACAATTGAAAATATCTGTCTTGGAGAGAATGCAGACGTGTTGCTTCAAAATATACTTGATGACACAGGAAATCTATCTAATGAAACCTTTACAATTACATATACTTTAACGGACCCATTATCGGGTACAACAAATATTGTTACAGACCCCATCACTTTCGTAAACGGAGAAGGAGCTTTTAGCATAGATTCATCCTTATTACAAATCACAGATAATAGCGGCACACATTCTATAGACATACAACAACCTTCTCTGCTTGACATACCCTGCATGACTTCTTCCTTTTCAGTAAGGCCGATACCGGAGGATATTGATTTACAAATGGTAGTTGACAACGAATGTGATGCTACAAGAATAGAAATTTTGGTAAATGCACCTAATCTTGGTGATGGTGAATACAATATTATATATGAGGTTACCGAAACAAACAGTACGGTAGTGCTAATTGATAACTCTATCACTTTTACAGGTGGAAGTGCAAGTTACCTGGTTGATATCACTACATTAACGGCAGGCGATTATGAAGTTGCGATTAGAAGCACTCAAGATGATACCACTCCATGCCGAACTGAGTATGAATTTGAGGTAATTGAAACTTTTTCTATTGATGGCCTCCCTGATCCACCCGAATTAGATCCCAGCCAAACATTTTGTTTTACAAATTACATGCCTGCCGGACCAACAATTTCAGACGTTACAGTAGACTCTGGAGAAAACCTGGTTTGGTATGAAGATATGGCATCGACTACTCCTTTAGATCCATCTACTGTTCTTATTGACGGAGAAGATTATTATGTAACTTCTACAACTGCCAGCAATACCTGCCAGAGTTCAGAAAGGGCCGTTGTTGTTGTTTCGGTAATTTCCACCGGGCTGGTTTCTACATTAGATGCAAACCCTGTTTTTTGTGGTAGCGACAATGCCACAATTGCCAATTTAAATGCATCAACAGAAGGAGGCCAACTTACCTGGTATGATAGTGCATCCGGGGGTAATATAATAGACCCCACTACCCCGTTAATTGATGGCAATAGTTACTATGCCGTTGAAGCTGTTAGCGGTTGCGAAAGTGCTACCCGCCTACAGGTTAATGTTACAGTTGTAGACCCTCCGGTCCCTACCCTAACAGGAGATAACCTTTTTTGTGCCTTAGATAATCCTATCCTCCTTGACCTGGAAGATCAGGTTTCAACCGGATCAGGATTTGATATAGTCTGGTATACTGCTGCTGAGGGTGGAATTCAGCTTAACAGTTCCCTGGAACTTGAAGAAGGAACAAATTACTACGCTGCCGCTGTGGACACCGTTACCGGCTGTGAAAGCAATGGCAGATTGGGAACCTCGGTTATACTTACAGAATGTGACCCTCAAGAACATGATTTCTTTATTCCTGACGGATTTTCACCGAATGGCGATGGGAGAAATGATGTGTTTTACATTCCGGATATAGAATTCTTTTACCCCGATTATTCTTTGGAGATCTTCAACAGGTATGGCCAATCGCTGTTTAAAGGTGACAGGAACCAACCAGAATGGGACGGTAGAAATAACCGGTCGGGAGGTGAATCGACAAGCGGAGTTTACTTTTTTGTACTTAACTACAATAAAAACAATTTACAGCCTAAACAAGGGAGGATTTATTTAAGTAAATAATTTTAAAATAGATGAAGAGAATATTTTTGCTTTTTATAATTTTTGCTTTCCCCTTCTTTGTGAGTGCACAGCAAGACCCTCAATACACCCAGTATATGTATAACCAGAGTGTGATAAACCCTGCCTATGCAACCACTGATTTAGGTATTATAAATTTTGGCGCTATTCACCGGTCACAATGGGCTTCGGCTGAAGGGGCACCCAAAACATTTACCTTTTTTGCTCATACCCCTATTAATGAAAAAATTGAAATGGGAATTTCTGTGATCAGTGATAATATAGGTGATGGGGTTTTAAAAGAAAATAACATTTATGCCGATTTTGCTTATATTCTAAAGCTGAACGAAAAACATAAAGTTTCATTGGGTTTAAAAGCTGGATTTACTAACCTGCAAACAGATTTTGAAGGGTTCAGGCTTCCGGATACACAAGATGACCCTGCATTTAATGAAGACATCCGAGGTAATTTTCCGAATATCGGCGTAGGCGCTTTTTACTTTACCGACAATTATTACGCAGGTATTTCGGCTCCAAACCTTTTAAAATCAAAACATCTGGAAGAAGAAAATGGTATTAACAGAATAGGTGCCGAAGAAATTCATTTCTTTTTAACGGGTGGGTATGTGCATGAGTTAAATCCGAATTTAAAATTAAAACCGGCAGTAATGGCCAAAGCAGTTAAGGGATCTCCCATCGTATTAGATGTATCTATGAATGTATTATTTAATGAAAGGTTTGAAGGCGGTCTGGCATACAGAATCAACGATTCATTTAGCGGAATGTTTAATGTAAAAGCCACGCCTTTTATGAGAATCGGTTATGCTTATGACTATACAACTTCTAACTTAGGAGACTTTAATTCGGGGACACATGAAATACTTTTGCTTTTTGACCTGGATTTACTGGGACTCAAAAAAGGTTATGACAAATCCCCAAGATTCTTCTAAACATGGACATTATGAAAAAGATAGTATTCATCATATTTATTTTAGGGGCAACATTAACCGGCAATGCACAACTCAAACAGGAAATAGAAAGGGCCAACTCCTATTTTGAACGTGCTTTTTACAGTGAAGCCATTCCCCTATACCAGGATATTGCAAAAAAAGACAGGTCTTATGAAGTTTTAAAGAATCTTGGTGATAGCTATTATTACACCAACAATATGGTGAAAGCTTCCAATGTTTATAAATATATTGTGAATACTTACACCAGCAAGGCCGATGATGAATATTATTTTAAATATGCGCATACCCTTAAAGCTTTAAAAGAATACGATGAAGCCAATACAGTAATGAGGCAGTACTATGAAAAGAAAGGAAATAAAGCCGAATTAGAAGCTTTTGAAGCCTCAGTAACCTACCTCAACAATGTAAGGGCATTGGAAGACCGCTTTAAAATTAAAAACCTGGAGATAAATACAGCTAATTCAGAATTTGGGGCTGTAGTTCATGATAATAAATTGATTTTTACAGCTTCAAAAAAAGAAAATAATTTTCTCAATAAACTTTACAAATGGGACAGTCAGAATTACTTGGACATATATGAAGTTCCCTTATCAAAGATTAACCTGGGAGATTCCATAGCAAAAAGCATTCCCGGGGAAATCAATACAAAACTCCACGAATCAAATGCTGTGTTTACAAAAGACGGAGGCACAGTATATTTTACGGGGAATAATTATAAAAAAGGAAAGCGTATTACCGATGATGATGAAATTACACATCTTCAAATTTATAAGGCAAATTTGGTAGATGGGGAATGGAAAAATGTGACTTCATTACCTTTTAATGAAGATGAATATTCCAATGAACATCCAGCACTAAGCCCGGATGAAAAAACCCTTTATTTTGCATCAGACAGGCCCGGAGGTCATGGCTCTTTTGACATTTATTCGGTTTCTGTTCATAACGACGGAAGTTTTGGGCCACCAAAAAACCTGGGGCCTGAAATAAATACCGATAAAAAAGAGCAGTTCCCTTTCATTACAAGTACAAACGAACTGTATTTTTCATCAAACGGACACCCCGGATTTGGCTCATTAGATGTTTTTGTGAGTACATTATCCGACACAGGATTTTCTAAACCGGACAATATAGGATTCCCGGTAAACTCCGGCTATGACGACTTTGCATTTAGTATTGACCCGGAAAGTAAAGAAGGCTTTTTTTCATCCAACAGGCCCGAAGGAAGGGGTAATGACGACATTTACCAATTCACCGAAATTAAACCTTTAATAATTGAAGATTGTAAACAACTTATTTCTGGGACGATCAGGGATGCCAACACCCTTGAAGTCCTTGCAAACACCTTAATTATCTTAATTGATAGCGATACAAATGAATTAAGTAAAGCAACAACAGATACAGAAGGCAAATTTAGTTTTGATGCTCAATGTAACACCAATTATGTAGTATCTGCTTCTAAAAAAGGCTATACCGAAAATCAAAAGTCCGTCGTTCTTCTGGAAGAGAATAACAAAAACAACGATGCATCCTTGACATTAAAACCATTAGAGGAAACAAAACAGGAGGAAGCGGTGACACTACAACAAGAAAAGGCCAAAGAAGAAGATTCTAAAATTGCAATGAAAGCACAGGCTGATCAGAAACGCAAACAACGTGCAAAAGAAATTATAGCTAAGGAAAGAAAAATTGTTGAAGAGGACGGTACTGTATTTATAAAAACCGGCGAAATTTATTTTGATTACAGCCTGTGGTATATACGTCGGGATGTAAAAAAGATCCTGAATGAAATCATTGAACTCATGCACGAGTATCCCGAAATGACCATTGAGGTAAGCACACATACAGATATACGTGGAAATGCACGATATAACCTTGAACTTTCAGAAAAACGTGCTAATTCGGTAAAAGAATACCTTGTTGAGAATGGTATAGCACCGAAAAGGGTGGTTGCTAAAGGATATGGCGAAAGTGAACCACTCGTTTATTGTGCTTCGGAAGAAGCCTGCACCGAAGAAGAGCACGAAGTAAACAGGCGTTGTGTTTTTATTGTGAAAAGTTTCTAATTTAAGTATGAAATTCATTTTTCGCTAAAAATTCTATCCTGAGGCAAACCAATTGCCTCATTTTTTACTTATCTTCAATAACTCAAAAGCCGGTTTTACTCATTACCGGTTTCAGGTAAAAAGCTATTACACTTACTTTATGGCTAAAATTCAGTCTATGAGAACATATTTAATCCTAACTACAGTTATTATTTTGAATATTCATCTTTCGCCTGCGCAAGACAACAACTATCCGGAACTATGGAAAAAGGTAGAGAACCTGGAAAACGAAGGACTCACCAAATCTGCCCTGGAAGCTGTTGAAACAATCCGGAAAAAAGCTTCTAAAGAGAAAAATGTAAATCAGAAAATCAAATCTTTGATGTATGCATCAAAGTATACGCTAATTCTTGAAGAAGATGCCCAACTCAGTATCATTAATAATTTTAAAGAGGAGATTGCAAATAGCAAATCTCCTGAAAAAAATATCATAGAAAGCCTGCTGCCCAATTTATACTGGCAATATTTTCAGCAAAACAGGTGGCGGTTTTATAACAGGACTCATACTTCCGAAAAAGTCGATGCAAACGATTTTCAAACCTGGGACCTGCAAACTATATTTAATGAAATACAAACTCATTTTCAAAATTCACTGGAAAATGCAGACCTCCTGAAAAAAGAAGACTTAAGCAAGTATGACCCCTTACTCCTTCCCGCGAAAAACTCTAAAACTTTCAGGCCAACCCTGTATGATTTTTTAGCACACCAGGCACTTATATTTTATAAAACTACCGAGAATAACATTACAAAACCTGCCTATAAGTTTGAAATTGATAACCCGGACTTACTATGTGAAGCCAGGCAATTTACCAGGTTGGACCTTCAGTCTAAAGACAGTACCTCCTTACAGCTTATAGCCTTAAAAGTGTATCAAAGTTTAATCGACTTTCATTTAAAAGACAAAGAACCCTATGCTCTGGCCGATGTTGATATAGAACGCCTGAAATTTATTTATCAGCATGCGGTATTTCCTAATAAAGCAGAAAAATTTTTAACAGCACTCCGGGGTTCTAAAAGTATTTATAAGGATCATGAAGTAACAGGTTTATACGATTTTGAAATTGCGTCATTGTATAATCTCCAGGCCAATGAGTATGTGCCTGAAACGAAAACTGAAAATCAGTGGAAACGTAAAGAAGCACTTGAAATTTGCGAAAGGGTTATTTCAACCTACCCCAACAGTGTGGGAGCAGAAAAATGCAAGGCTCTTAAGCATGAGATTATCCGGGAAGATGTAAGCCTTACTTCCGAACAATATTTACCGGTTAACCAGCCTTCTAAAATATTGGTCCGGTATAGAAACCTGAGTGAATTAAACCTTAAGTCCTTTAAACTCTCCAGGGATCAATTTTTAAGATTTTCCAAATTAGACAGGGAGGAAGAACGTTTTAATTTTATTAAAAATTTAGACCCGGAAAAGGTATGGAAATCGCCACTTAAAAATGAAAATGATTATCAAAGCCATACTACAGAGATATTATTACCTCAACTAACCAGCGGATACCACCTCATACTTTCATTGCCGGATGCTGATAATGAAAAAACGTATTCTCATAACACGGTTCAGGTAACAGATTTGGCTTTAGTTGATAAGAGTGATGGCAACAAACATATATTTCAGCTCATAGACAGAAACAACGGAAAACCTTTACCGGGTGCAAATATCAGCCTTAGCTATAAACAAACATACGACGGAAAAATATTAACAAAGCACTTCACTACTAACAATGATGGAGCTATTGAACTAAGTTCCGGAGACAGATACTACGATGTAAATGCGCACATAAACTACAAGGGTGAGAACGCCTATTTTGGCCCTTACTATGTATATAGCAGGACGGTTGGGGAACACAAATCCAACCAGGTCTTTGTTTTTACTGACCGAAGTATTTACCGTCCGGGGCAAACCGTATTTTTTAAGGGTATTGCCATTAAGCAAGTGAAATCAAAATCGGAAATCCTTACAAATACTGTGGTTTCAGCCAGTTTAAAGGATGTAAACGGGCAAAATGTAAAAACGCTGGAATTTAAAACCAATGAGTACGGATCATTCCAGGGAGAATTTATTCTTCCGGAAGGCGGGCTCACAGGGTATTTTAACATAGAAGTTACTTCAAAACAGGTAAACCTTCATGGTAACGCCTCCTTCTCGGTTGAAGAATATAAACGTCCGAAATTTGAGACCAATTTTAAACCGGTTACAGAAACGTATAAGGTAAACGACAGTATTATTGTAAAAGGAAGTGCTTCAGCCTACACCGGCAGTAATATTACCGACGCCAAAGTGGTTTACAGGGTGCACCGGCAGGTTCAATACCCCTTCTGGTTTTACGGGCGCAGGCCATACTTTTCGAGCGAGCCTATGGAAATAGCTCATGGAGAAACAACAACCAATGCCAAAGGGGAATATGAAATTACTTTTAAAGCCATCCCGGACAACAGCGTAAATAAAGAAAACTTACCTGTTTTTCGTTATGAAGTTACTGCCGATGTAACCGACATCAACGGCGAGACCCGGAGCACAACCACAGTGGTTAATGTAGGGTATCATGCACTAACTGCAAATGTTTATATTCAAAGTAAGTTAGACAAAGGAAAAAATGATCATAAACTCACTATAAACACACAAAATTTAAACGGACAATTTGTACCTGCACAAGGAACTATAAAGATTTATAAACTACAGGCTCCGGACAGGGTATATCGCGAACGTCCGTGGGAAGCCCCAGACTACAAAGGGTTTACCGAAAGTGAATACGCAGAACTATTCCCGTATGAAGCCTATGGCATTGTATCCGATTTTAAAACATGGGAAAAGGGGGAACTTGTATTTACCAACACCTTCAATACCGCCGAAAAAACAGAAATGAGTCTGGAGAATATCCAAAAATGGAAATCCGGAAAATATGTGGTGGAGCTGGAAACAAAAGATAAATTCGGACAGGAAGTAAAAGATATTCAGCATACTGAACTTTTTAGTGAGAATGACACTACTACTGCAGATAATCAGCTGTTTTCTGTTAAAATCGACAAAGACAGTTATAAAACCGGAGAAAATGTGGTGTTAAAGATTTGTTCTGCCGCAAAAGGTATGACCGTTACCGTTGATGTAGAAAAAAACCATAAAATCGTTTCCACACATACTATAGATTTAAAAGACAATTGTAAGGAAATAAAAATTCCTGTGAAGGCAGAAGACCTGGGTGGTTTTGCTATTAAATACAGCTATGCCTACCACAATTCCTTTAAAAGCGGAATTATAAATATTTCTGTTCCCTATCCTGCATCACACCTGCAAATAGAAACCATTACTTTCCGGGATAAACTAAAACCGGGAGTAGAAGAAACCTGGTCTTTTAAAATAAAAGGTGCTAAAGGCGATAAAGTAGCTGCAGAAATGCTGGCAAGTATGTACGATGCTTCACTAGACCAGTTTATGCACCATTCCTGGTATTTTAATCCAATATATCGGCCTACTTATAATTCTTATAACAGCATAAACGGAAACAACAGTTTTGGCACACGAGGTTTTAACCATTATGATAATACGAATAAATATCACTCGTATCCAACCCAATATTACGACCAGCTGAACTGGTTTGGGTTTTATTTTGCAAATACTCACCACCTTTATGGAGCTATGGCACGAAAAGGAGTTAGCTCTCCCTCCCCGGTTCATGCCGAGGAGGCTGAAATGAAAGAAATGGCGATGTCCGCAGACGATGGTGGTGTCAGGGCTAAAAAAGAAAAGGATACGGTCGGCAATGTCCCTCCCCCACCTCCCGGTGGTTCCGATTCGGAAGATGAGGATTTTGACGGGGTTGCTATCCGCAAAAACCTGCAGGAAACCGCATTTTTCTTTCCGCAGTTAACTACAGATGCCGAAGGGAATGTATCCTTTAGTTTTACCACACCGGAAGCGCTCACCGAATGGAAACTGCAATTACTTGCACATACCAAAACGCTGGAATCAGGCACGCAATCCTTAACAACCGTCACACAAAAGGAATTGATGGTTGTTCCCAATGCACCGCGCTTTTTAAGGCAGGGCGACCAGATAACCATCAGCAGTAAAATTTCCAACCTCACGGAAAAATCATTATCGGGCCAAGCCGTTTTAAAATTATCCGATGCCGTATCCGGAAATGATATTACAGAAAAATTACTCAAGGCAGAAGACAGAACGAATTTTACGGTGGATGCGGAAGGAAATACAAATGTATCGTGGACCCTCCAGATACCGGATGATGTACAGGCTGTACAATACCAGGTAATTGCCAAAGCAGGTGATTTCTCTGATGGGGAGCAAAATGCGCTACCGGTATTGTCAAACCGCATGCTGGTTACAGAAACGATGCCTATGTGGATCCGCTCTGACCAGACAAAAACTTTTACGCTGGATAAATTAAAGAATAATACATCTACCACCTTAAAGCATCACCAACTTACGCTGGAAATGACTTCCAACCCGGCCTGGTATGCGGTACAGGCACTCCCCTATTTGATGGAGTTTCCGTACGAGTGCAATGAACAAATTTTTGCACGGTATTATGCCAATAAACTGGCGAGCCATATTGCGAATTCGAATCCGCGGATTAAAGAGGTCTTTAACCAGTGGAAAAATACAGATGCGCTATTAAGTAACCTCGAAAAGAACCAGGAGTTAAAATCGCTTTTAATAGAGGAAACACCGTGGTTACGGGATGCACAAAGTGAAACGGAACAGAAAAAACGGATCGGTTTGTTGTTTGACCTTAATAAAATGAGCAATGAGTTGGCAAATTCCAAACGAAAACTCATGCAATCGCAAATGAATAACGGTGCATGGGCCTGGTTTAACGGCGGATATCCGAGCAGGTATATCACACAACACATCATTACGGGCTTTGGCCACCTCAACCATTTAAATGTGGAAGAATTTGATGGCGAAACCCAACAGATGATCCACAAAGCCATTCAATACCTGGATGCTGAATTTGTAAAAGAATATGAATGGATGAAAGACCATACTTCAAATTTAGATGATGACCATTTAACCTATTCGCAGATTCATTACCTGTACATGCGGAGTTTTTATAAGGAAATCCCGTTATCGGCAGAGGTCAAGGAAATTACGGCCTATTATGCTAAACAGACACGGGAATACTGGTTAAACAAAAGCCTGTATGCCAAAGGAATGCTGTCATTAATAATGTACAGGATGAACGACAAGGAAACAGCTAATAAAATCACCAAGTCATTAAAAGAAAACAGCATTACCAGTGATGAACTGGGCATGTACTGGAAAGAAAATAAACCGAGCTGGTTCTGGTACCAGGCGCCTATAGAAACACAAGCTTTAATGATTGAAGCTTTTTCTGAAATTGAAGGCGATGTAAAAACCATAGATAACCTTAAGATCTGGTTATTAAAAAACAAGCAGACCAATAGCTGGGAAAGTACCAAAGCTACTACCGAAGCTGTATATGCACTCTTGCTGCAAGGCAGCGACTGGCTTTCCGTAACCGATATGGTAGATATTAAAGTAGGTGACAAAACCATTGACCCTACAAAAATGGAGGATGTAAAGGTGGAAGCCGGTACCGGGTATTTTAAAACCTCGTGGAGCGGAAATGAAGTTACCCCTGAAATGGCCGATGTAACCATTACCAAAAAAGGGGACGGAATTGCCTGGGGCGGACTCTACTGGCAGTATTTTGAAGACCTGGATAAGATTACACATGCTGAAACGCCTTTAAAATTGTCTAAAAAGCTGTTTTTGAAGAAAAACACAGATAAAGGCGAAGAAATTACGGCTATAACCGGCACAACTGGATTAAAAGTAGGCGACCTTATCCGCGTGCGGATAGAATTAAGGGTGGACAGGGAAATGGAGTATGTGCATATGAAAGACATGCGTGCCTCCGGCTTAGAGCCTGTAAACGTACTTTCGCAGTACAAATGGCAGGACGGACTTGGCTATTATGAAAGCACCAAAGATGCCAGCACCAATTTCTTTTTTAGCACTTTACCAAAAGGCGTGTATGTTTTTGAATATGATTTAAGGGTCAACAATGCCGGGGATTTCAACAATGGCATTACCACCATACAATGCATGTATGCACCGGAGTTTACAAGTCATTCCGAAGGCGTGAGAATACAGGTTAAAGAGTAATAACCCAACCCTTCAAGAGTTTGAAACCACAACTGTTCGGAAGACAGTTAATCTGTTTTAAATATTGGTATTTTGCTT